>CAZWBW010000005.1:7900-32182 GCA_964632355.1 uncultured Anaerolineaceae bacterium
CGCCTTCTCAGCCTCAGCCTTGAGCCGCTGCAGCGCCTGCCGGTCCTGCCGCAGGTCGATGCCCTCAGCCTTCTTAAACTCGTCGACCAGCCAGTCGATCACCTTCTGGTCGAAGTCGTCACCACCCAGGTGGGTGTCTCCGTTCGTGCTCAGGACCTGGAAGGTGCCATCGCCGATCTCGAGGATCGAGATGTCGAACGTACCGCCGCCGAGGTCGTACACCGCGATGATTTCGTCGTCCTTGCGGTCGAGACCGTACGCAAGCGAGGCCGCCGTCGGCTCGTTGATGATCCGCAGCACGTCCTTGGTCGCCTGCCGCTGCGCGTCGTTGAAGTATGCCGGTACCGTGATGACCGCCTCGGTGACAGGCTCGCCCAGGTAGGCCTCGGCATCAGCCTTCAGCTTCTGTAGCACCATCGCGCTGATCTCGGGCGGGCTGTACTCCTTGCCGCCCATCGTGACCCGCGCGTCACCGTTCGGCGCCTTCGAAACCTTGTACGGCACCAGGTTCAGGTCGCGCTGCACCTCCGGGTCATCCGTCTTGCGGCCCATGAACCGCTTGATGCTGAAGACCGTGTTCTCCGGGTTGGTGACGGCCTGCCGCTTGGCCACCTGACCCACAAGGCGCTCGCCCGACTTCGTAACCGCCACGATCGACGGCGTGGTCCGCGCGCCTTCCGCATTTGGGATCACAACGGGTTCGCCGCCTTCCATCACGGCCATGCAGCTGTTCGTTGTGCCCAGGTCGATTCCGATTACCTTCGCCATTCGTCCAACTCCCCGCCTGTCTGTGCCCTACCTGGCACCGGCAGGCCTGTCAGATTCAAGAGTCTTGCTCACTTTCGCCCTGGCCGACGATCACCATCGCCGGGCGGATTACGCGGTCGCCAAGGCGGTAGCCCTTCTGTGCAACGTGGAGCACCTTACCTTCCGGGCCGGGTTGCCTGGCCACCGCTTCGTGTATCGATGGGTCGAAGTCCTCGCCTTCCGCGGGGATTTCGGTCACTCCCATCGCTTCCATCATGTTCCAGAACTTCCGCTGGATAGCCATGATGCCCTGCACCCAGTTCAGCCCCGCGAGCTGCGTGTCGACCGCCGCAATCGCTCGCTCCAGGTCGTCGTACACCGGGAGCAGGTTGATGATCAGCGCAGCGGTGGCGAAGCGGCTGGTTTCCGCTCGCTCCTGTTCCACGCGCCGCTTGTAATTAATGAAGTCGGCCGCGCTGCGCTGCCAGTTTTTGTAGTAGGTGTCCGCCTTCTCGCGCAATTCCTCCAGCTCCGCCGTGAGCGAAGCCTCGTTCGTCTCCGAGCCCGACTGCGGAGGGCCAGCATCACCCGCCGGTGCGCCCGCACCGCCCGGGTCCTCCTGGTTCTCGCGAGAAGCCGCTTCCCGGTCCACCGTCTTCTCGTCGCTGTTTGTCATTCTCACCTCCAGGCCCGGTCGCAGTACCGGATCTTCAAGCTTGCCTTCGCAATCGCGTGACAGACGCTGCGAACGGCCAGTGAAGGTTGGCTAACACATTTCAGGTGCCTTCACGGCCGGGCCCCCGTGGTTACTCCTCCCCGTAGAATTTCCGCATCAACTCCGTCAGGACATCGCTCACGTACCGAACGTGCGCCACCGCGTCCCCATAGGGCAACCGCGTCGGCCCCAGGATTCCCACGACGCCGCTCGCACCGCCCGGCAACCCATACCGCGCGATGACAAAGCTCATGTCCTGGTACGGACCTTCCCGGTTCTCGTCGCCGATGACCACCGCCACGTCCGCCTCCCCCACCGCACCCGCGGGGATCGCGGTCCGCAGCTGACGTTCATCGACTGCCTCCAGCGTGTCCAGGATGCGGTCGCTGCCATCGAATTCCGGCTGGCGCAGGAGTTCACGAACCCCTTCCACCACCGGCTCCTCCACCGCCTCCTGCTGCACCTTGAGCAACATGCTCGCCACCGCGGCAACGACGATCTTCTCGACCGGCCCAAGCGGCCCCGGCTCGCCATCGAACGTAAGCTCTGTCGCGAGCTTGCCGCCCCACTCCGAGTTGAGCCGGTTCGCCAGCCGCGTCAGCTGTTCCTGGTTCACCGGAACCGGGAACTCCAGCGTCTGCTGGTGCACCGCAGCGTCGCTCGTGACCACCACCAGCAGCGCCATCGTCTCCGTCAGCTCAACGAGCTGGAGCTGCTTGAACCGCAGGTCCAGCACCTTCGGCTGCGTGACGAGTGCCACGTTGCGCATCCTCGTCGCAAGGACACTCGCCGCCAGCCGGACCCAGTCCTCAAGCTGGCGAGCGCTCTGGTGGAACTGGTGCAGGATCGTGAACTGCTCCTGCGGCGTAAGATCCCGCTCCTGCATCAGCGAACCGACGTAGTATCGGTACCCCTTGTGCGAAGGGATGCGGCCCGCCGAAGTGTGCGGGTGGGTGATGTATCCCTGGTCCTCCAGCACCGCCATTTCATTGCGAACGGTTGCGCTGGAAAGGCCGAGGGCATGACGTTGCACGAGCGCCTGGGAGCCGACGGGCGTGGCGCTATCGACATAATCGTCAATGATTAACGCGAGGATGCGCGCTCTGCGCTCTGACAAAGCCATTATCAACCCTCGCTGCCCATCTTAGCACTCCACGATGCTGAGTGCTAAGGGCGAGTGAACTGGGGAAGGAGGTTGCACAGGACGCAACGCCTGGCATCCTGAGGCGCGTGCACCCCGGGGACATTCTCACGCATACGGAAATGTGTCAGATAGAGGGAATGATGCTCCAGCGCGGCATGACGTTCCGTCCGCCGCCGCACCACGGCATCATCCTCATGTCGCGGCGACCCGGCGCTCCGTATCAGGACACAGTCGAGGATGACGGCACCCTCATCTACGAGGGGCACGATGTACCTCGGTCGAGCCAGCATCCCGAGCCGAAACGTGTGGATCAGCCGCGTGTGACTCCGAGAGGTACTCCCACCGAGAACGGTAAGTTCGCGGACTGGACAGACCGATATCTGCGAGGGGAGGTCCCACCGGCGAGATTCCATGTCTATGAAAAGCTTCAGAGGGGCATCTGGACGTTTCGAGGCGCCTACCTCCTGAAAGGTTACCGACTCGAATTGGACAGTGTTCGAGAACGACACGTCTTTCGGTTTCACCTGTCTCCGATCGCCGAGGAGGATGGCGGCCACAAGGTGCGCGAGAAGATCACCGTAGAGGAACTGCAGTCCCGTCAGATCCCTACGTGGGTTAAACAAGCGGTCTACAAACGGGACAAGGGGCGCTGCGTCCTCTGCGGGGCGACGAACCAACTTCACTTCGACCACGAACTGCCGTATTCGAAGGGAGGCGCGAGCGCTACACCCGCGAACGTTCGGCTCTTGTGCGCACGGCACAACCTCTCAAAGGGCGCACGGATAGAGTAGCCCCCATGCCCCTCATCCTCCTTGGCGGTACGTTCGACCCTCCCCACATCGGACACCTGGTGCTCGGTGAGTGCGCCCGTGCCCAGTTCGGCGCACCGACCGTCCTGTACATCCCGGCCGGCGACCCGTGGCGAAAGACTGCATCCGTTCCGGCGCCCGGGGGAGCGCCACCGCTTGAGCCCCGCGAAGTCTCTCCCGGTGAGCATCGCCTCGCGATGATTCGCCTCGCCACCGCTTCGAACCCCGCCTTCGTCGTCGACGAACGCGAGATCCGCCGACAGGGCCCCTCGTACACCGTCGACACGCTCGAAGAGCTCCGCGCCGAGGGCCACGACGACCTCGTGCTCGTGCTCGGCGCCGATGCCCTGGCCGATCTCCCAAACTGGCGCGAACCTGAGCGAATCGCCCGGCTCGCCACGCTTGCCGTCGCGCCGAAACCCGGCAGCCCGCCCCTGCCGGAGGGTGTCCCGCCGCACGTCACCATCGACATGCCACCCCTCGCCATCAGCTCCACCGCCCTGCGCGAACGCGTCGCTGCCGGCAAGCCGATTCGCTACCTCGTCCCTGCCGAAGTCGAGCGGTATATCCGCGAGCACGGGCTCTATGTGCGGCGTTCCAGCACGCCGCGCCACGTTTGAAAGCGGGAAAGACACGCTGGCCCCTTCCCCGGGGCTTTCCCCCGAGCGTGCTAACTTGCCTGCCCCTTGCCCCGGTGGTAGCGTTTGTGTGCCAAGTCACAAACCCAACGGCGCGTTTCGGCGTGCCCGTCGCATAGGGGAGATAGCAACCACATGATCCGCAGAGTTTCCCGTCCGAACACCGGTCTGGGGCTCTGCTTTTTCTTCGCCCAGACGACTCTCCGGAGGCCTGAATGAGCTTCTACGACACCTGGTCGGCGGTGATGATCGCCGCGATTGCCGGCTTCGTGCTTGTGTTCACGGCGCTCGTCGCCACGAAGCTCCTGGCGCCCCGCAAGCCTGAACGGGCGAAGGGAATCGCCTACGAGTGCGGCATGCTTCCTATTGGCCGGAACTGGACACAGGTGCATGTCCGCTACTACCTCATCGCTATCGTCTTCCTCATCTTCGATGTGGAAGTGATCTTCCTCTTCCCGTGGGCCATCACCTTTATGGACCTGCCGGAATTCGTGTTCTGGCAGATGGTGCTCTTCATCGGGATCCTCGTCCTTCCCCTGTTGTACGCCCTCAAGAGGGGAGTGTTGGAGTGGAAATGACCACCGAAAGCCCTGCCACACCTGAGTTCCAGCCCTACAAGCCAGACTTCGGCGCAGAACCTGAGCGCCTCCGGCCTGTAGATTTCCCTGACTCGCGGGCGGCCTACAAGGTCGTCCTCCCCGGCGTCATCCAGACTGGCGCCGACACCATCCTTGCTATCAGCCGAAAGAGCTCGCTCTGGCCGATGACCTTCGGCCTCGCCTGCTGCGCCATCGAAATGATGGGCGCGTTCATGGCCAACCACGACCTCGACCGCTTTGGCATCGTCCCCTGGGCGAGCCCCCGCCAGAGCGACGTCATGATCGTCTCCGGCACCGTCACCAAGAAGATGGCGCCCGCCGTCAAGCTCCTCTACGAGCAGATGCCGGCGCCGAAGTACGTCATCTCCATGGGCGCCTGCGCCACGAACGGCGGTCCGTACACCGAGTACGACCGTGTTCTCCAGGGCGTCGACAAGATTATCCCGGTCGACATCTACGTCCCCGGCTGTCCGCCGCGGCCCGAAGCCCTGCTCGATGGCTTTCTCGCGCTGCAGCGGAAGATCATGGAAGAAAAGAAGATGGTCGGATGAGCAAGAAAGCGCAGTCGGGCATGCCGTATCCCATCGGAAAGCAGGTTCCACACGAGGACCTGCAGGCCGTGATCCAGCGCGTCCTCAAGGAGGTGCCGGTCGAGTTCGGTACAACATCCACCGACCTCGATGTCACCGTCCAGCCGGACGACCTTCTGCGCTTCGCCACCGGCCTCAAGGAACGCAAGGAACTCGCGTTCGACTTCCTCCGGAACATCGCGGGGGTGGACTTCGGCGAAGAAGGGATGGCGCTGAAGTACCACTTCTACTCGTTCCGGCACGGTCACGCCCTCCAGGTCACCGTCCCGCTCCGTGCGGCCGGTGAACCACACCCGGTCGTCCCTTCGCTTACGTCGCTCTACCCGGCCGCGAACTGGCACGAGCGCGAAGCACATGAGATGTTCGGCATCGATTTCGAAGGCCACCCGAACCTGAAGAACCTGCTCCTCGAAGAGGACCTGCACATCCACCCGCTCCTTAAGGCACACCCGTTGCAGGCCGCAGAAATCCTTCAGGGCATCGAGTCTGGCCCTCCGGGGTTCACGTTCTAGTCATGAGCATCTGGCCCGAAGAAGACACCCGCGTACTTGCGCCCGGCGAGGCCGAATTCGATACGGTCGACATGACCATCAACATCGGGCCCGCCCACCCCGCTACCCACGGGGTGTTCCGCATGGTCCTCACCGTCGACGGCGAGGTCGTCGTCGGCTGCGAACCGTATATCGGTTACCTCCACCGCGGACTCGAAAAGCTCAGCGAAAACAACGACTACCGCCAGGCCATGGGCTACTGGGACCGCACCGACTACCTCGCCGGCATGGCCTGCGAAGTCGCGTACTGCATGGCGGTCGAAAAGCTCGGTGGCATCGAAGTCCCCGAGCGCGCGGAGTATATCCGCGTCATCATGACCGAGCTCTCCAGGCTCAACTCCCACTTCATGTTCCTGGGGGCCTTCGGCCAGGACGTCGGGTCCTTCGGCACCACCTTCACCTGGGCGTGGCGCGAACGCGAGCGCATCTACGACCTCATGGAAGAGGTCTCCGGCGACCGCATGTTCCCCACCTACATCCGCCCCGGCGGCGTCGCCATGGACCTCCCCGATAACTTCGAACCCCGGTGCCGCTGGGTGCTCGACCAGGCCAAGCGCGCACTCGAAGACTTCGACCGCCTGCTCACCGGCAACGAAGTGTTCGTCGAGCGCTGCCGCGACCTGTCGCCCATCTCCACCGAGAAAGCGATCGAGCTCGGGTTCACCGGCCCGATGCTCCGCGCGACCGGCCTCCCGTGGGACCTCCGCAAGGCCGAGCCCTACAGCGTCTACCCGCTGCTCGACTTCGATATCCCGGTCGGGAAGCAAGGCGACGTCTTCGACCGCTACTGGGTCCGGCTCGCCGAGATGTGGCAGAGCATCCGCATCATCGAGCAATGCCTCGATAAGATTCCCGGCGGCCTCGTGCTCAACCCCGACCTTCCGAAGACCCTCCGCATCGATAGCGGGGAATGCTACCTGCGCTTCGAAGGCACCAAGGGCGAATACGGCGTCTACGGCCTCGCGCGGGGCGGCAACAAGCCGTACCGCATGAAGCTCCGTTCCCCCAGCTTCTGCAACCTCTCCGGTCTGCAGGAGATGGTTGTCGGGACCTACCTGGCCGACGCCATCATCATCCTCGGTTCGATCGACATCGTGCTTGGCGAGGTGGACAAGTAAATGCAGTTCGCAGATCCCCTGTTTGGACTACCGAGCTGGCTCGATGCGATCATCCGGATCGTGATCGTCGCCCTGGTGATGACGCTTGTCGTCATGTACCTCACCTACGGCGAACGGAAGGTTGTTGCCCGCTTCCAGCAGCGCCTCGGGCCGATGAAGACCGGCCCCTGGGGCCTCCTGCAGGCGTTCGCCGACGCGCTCAAGCTCGTCGGTAAGGAAGACCTGCGGCCCCGCGCGGCTGACCGCTGGGTGTTCGAATTTGCGCCCTACGCCACGTTCATCCCGGTCTTCGTCATCCTCGTCACGCTGCCCTTCGCGCAGGACTGGGGCGTTCGAAACCTCAGCCTCGGCCTCTTCTTCGTGTTCGCGGTCCTCGGCCTCAACATCGTGGGCATCCTGATGGCGGGCCTCGGGTCAGGGAACAAGTTCGCGCTCCTCGGCGGTGTTCGCGCAGCCGCCCAGATGATCAGCTACGAGATCCCGCTCGTCCTCAGCCTCCTCACGGTCGCCATGGTCGCGCGGACGCTCGACCTCAACGTCATCGCCCTCGCCCAGGAAGACCGGCCGTACATCCTGCTTCAGCCGCTGGCCTTCGCCATCTTCTACATCGCCATGCTCGCCGAGCTCCACCGCGCTCCGTTCGACATCCCGGTCGCGGAGTCCGAGATTACCGGTGGCTACTTCGTCGAGTTCTCCGGCATCCGCTGGTCGATGTTCCAGTTGACCGAGTACGCCTCGATGTGGGCCTTCAGCGTGTTCGGCTCGGTCATCTTCCTCGGTGGCTGGGCCTGGCCCATGGGCACCGAATGGGGCTGGGGCTGGCAGCTCGCCCTCACACTCATCAAGAGCTTCTTCTTCATCATGTCGGTCTTCTGGGTCCGCGCGACGGTGCCGCGGCTCCGCGTGGACCAGCTCATGAGCTTCTGCTGGAAGTTCCTCATCGAGCTGAGCTTCGTCCTGTTCCTTGTGAACGCCGGGTTCATCTACTACGACGTGCCTGAGGAGATCATGGCGGTCGTCAACTGGGCCGCAGCCATCGCATTCCTCGTCGGCATCTACTACCGGGGTATGCGGAAGGCCAAGACCAGCGATCTCGTTGGGCTCTACCGAACTGCGGAGGCACCTGCGCGATGATCGGATTGCTCAAAGGCCTCGCTACCACCCTCGAGGTGTTCACTCGTAAGCCCGTCACGATCGAATACCCGGACGAGAAGCACGTGCTCCCCGTGCGCGCACGCAGCTTCCCCGTCCTCCTCTGGGACTTCGACCACGACGAGCCGTTCTGCACCGGGTGCAACGTCTGCGTCCGGAACTGCCCCGTCGACTGCATGACGGCGACGATGATCGACAACCCCAAGTACGCCGAGGGGACCAGCAACCGCCGCAAGATCGTCGAGAAGTTCTGGATCGACTACGGCCGTTGCATGCGCTGCAACATCTGCGTCGAAGTCTGTCCCTTCGAAGCGATCGTGATGAACAACAACTGGTCCGGCCACGAGAAGGCTGCCTTCGACCGCCGCGACCTCCATATGGACATCGAGGACCTGCTCGCCCCCAGCAAGTCCGGTGAGCTCGAGGTCCCCTTCCGGCCACAGGACAACATCGAAGCGCTCGAAGCCCTGGTGAAGGGCGAAGAGCCCCCCGAGCGCTCGTTCAAGGGCGCCTGGCCCGAGGACCGGCTCGCCCAGATCAAGCGCATCCAGGAGACCGGCCAGGCCGCGATCCAGGAGCGCGAACCCGAAAAGCCGAAGGAGACCAAGGCCGCAGCGACCGCCGCTGCCGCCGCCGACGGCGAAGTCGAAATCCTCTCCGCCAACAAGATCCGCGCGAAGCGCATGCGCGCCGAGCGCAAGGCCAAGGAATACATCGATCGCGGCGAACCGGTGCCGGCCGAAATCCAGGCCGAGAAGTACAAGTACCGCAACATGAAGCCCGGCGTCCCATACGACGCCAGCGGCCGGCCCGTCGGCGGCGATGGTGCGCAGGCGGGTGCCGCCGCGGCCGGGGGCGAAGTCCTTTCGGGCACCAACCCCGACGGCACCATGCGCTTCCCGCCGGGCGTTGGTACGGGCCCGAAGGGCGACCCGAACTCGTACGAGAAGGTTCGCGCCCGCCGGATGCGCGCCGAGCGGCGCTTCAAGGAACTGCAGGCTGCCGGCGAGGAAATCCCCGAGGACCTCGCGAAGACCCTCTACGAACTCGGGTCCGACCTCGCCCCGGGCGGTTCCATCTGGGTGAAAGAACTCGCCGGGACTGCCGGCGGCGGTGGTGGCGCTGCTGCTCCCGCGGGAGAGCCCCTTGGCGGTACGAATCCCGATGGCACCATGCGCTTCCCGCCGGGCGTTGGTACGGGCCCGAAGGGCGACCCGAACTCGTACGAGAAGGTTCGCGCCCGCCGGATGCGCGCCGAACGGCGCTTCAAGGAGCTCCAGGCCGCCGGCGAGGAAATCCCCGAGGACCTCGCCAAGACCCTGTACGAACTCGGCTCCGACCTTGCACCTGGCGGTTCGATCTGGGAGAAAGAACTCTCGGGCGGTGCCGGTGGCGGCGCAGCTCCCGCAGCAGGCGGAGGCGGCGGTGCGGCCGCTGCGAGTGGCTCCGGCAACGGGAAGATGGTGTTCCCGCCCGGGATCGGAACCGGCCCGAAGGGCGATCCGAACTCCTACCAGAAAGTTCGCGCGCGCCGCATGCGCGCTGAGCGCCGGGCACGCGAGGCTCTCGAAGCCGGCGAGCCCATTCCCGACGACGTGATGGCCACGCTGCGCGAATTGGGCAGCCCGATGGCGGAAGGACAGTAGTGCATGGCCACTGAAGTTTTGTGGTGGATTTTCGCTGTAGCCGTTGTGGTCACGTCAGCAGGCGTGGTCTTCTCCGGCTCGGTGATCCACTCCGCTATCTTTCTCATCCTCAGCCTCGCCGGCGTCGGCGTGATGTACGTGTTCCTCACTGTCGAGTTTCTCGCACTCGTACAGTTCCTTATCTATGGCGGCGCGGTCACGGTGCTCATCCTGCTCGCATTGATGCTCACCCGGCAGGGCGCTCCGGGCCGTCCCGAACGGCTCACCGGCGGCCAGGCCCCATTCGCCATCCTCGTTGGCGGTGGGCTGGCCGCTATCCTTGTCGGCGTTAGCTTCGTCACCGACTGGCGCGAAAGCATCCCCGACGACCCGTTCAACATGCCGCTGCAGCTCATCAGTGAGCGCCTGTTCGAGGACTTCTCCGTGGCCTTCCTGCTCGCTGCCGCGCTCTTGCTGGTAGCCATGGTTGGGGCCATCATCCTTGCCCGGCAAGAGGAGGGCGAGTAGCCATGGTGCCGATGGAGAACTACCTCGCGCTTAGCGGGATCCTCTTCGCGCTCGGTGTCTACGGGGTGTTGGCCCGGCGAAATGCGATTCTCGTGCTCATGAGCGTCGAGCTCATGCTCAACGCCGTGAGCCTGAATTTCGTCACCTTCGCCGCCTACCTCGACCCGGATCGAATTCTCGGCGCAATCTTCGCCGTGTTCGTTATCACCGTCGCGGCCGCCGAAGTCGGTCTCGCACTGGCTATCGTCATCCGGCTTTATCGCGTTCGCCAGACGGCGAATGTCGACGAAGCCGACATCTTGAAGTGGTAGAAGGGGCCTAGGAACGGATGGGAGCTGAACAAGCCTGGCTGCTCGCCGCGGTTCCGGCGGGCATGTTTATCGTGCTCGCCTTATTCGGGCACTGGCTGCCCCGAGGGGGCGACTACTTTGGCGTCCTCGCCATCGGTACGTCCTTCGTCCTCTTCTTCTTCGTCCTCGCCGACTACCTCGACTTCTACAGCCTCGAGGCCGGTCGAACCGCGATCACCGAGGTGATCAACTGGAGCGAGGTCGGCAGTTTCGATATCGACTTCGGCATCTACGTCGACCAGATCACCATCGTCATGTTCGCGGTGGTGACCACGGTCGCGCTGATGGTGAACATCTTCTCCATCGGCTACATGAAGGGTGAGCCCCGCTACTGGTGGTTCTTCGCCCTGCTCCAGCTTTTCGCAGCGTCGATGCTGACGCTCGTGATGGCCGACAACCTGCTCCTCCTCCTCATCTCGTGGGAGCTCGTCGGCGTCTGCTCCTTCCTTCTCATCGGCTTCTACTGGGAGAAGCGCAGCGCTACCGAGGCGGCCAAGAAGGCCTTCGTCACCACCCGCGTGGGCGACGTCGGCCTCATGACCGGCATCATCCTCCTGTGGCGCGAAGCCGGCACGTTCAACATCCAGGACATCCTCGCGATGGCCGAGGCCGGCGAATTCGGCGAAACCTACCTCTTCGTGGCCCTTTCGTTCATCTTCCTCGGCGCGATGGGCAAGAGCGCCCAGGTCCCCTTCCACGTCTGGCTCCCCGACGATGGAAGGCCCGACCCCGGTCTCCGCGCTCATCCACGCCGCCACGATGGTCGTCGCCGGCGTCTACCTCGTCGCCCGGCTCCTCCCGGCCTACGAAGTCGCCGACGACACGATGCTCATCATCACCATCGTCGGCCTGGTCACAGCGCTGCTCTCCGGCTTCATCGCCATTGTCCAAACCGACATCAAGAAGGTGCTGGCCTACTCCACCGTCGGCCAGCTGGGCTTCATGTTCGTCGCGCTGGGTTCCGGGAACACCACCGCCGCGATGTTCCACCTCATGACCCATGCCTTCTTCAAGGCGCTCCTCTTCCTGGGTAGCGGGTCCGTCATCCATGCGACGCACCACCACCAGGAGATGGAAGACATGGGCGGCCTCTGGCGGAAGATGCCCATTACCGGCACCACGTTCTTCATCGGGTCGCTGGCGCTCGCTGGCCTCCCGCCGCTGGCCGGCTTCTGGTCGAAGGACGAGATCCTGCACGCCGCCGACGAACACTGGGGCCTCTGGGCGCTCGCCCTCCTCTCGTTCGCGGCGATCGTCACCGCCTTCTACACGACGCGGCTGTTCATCCGCACCTTCATGGGCCAGCCGAACAACCGCGAAGTGTACGAACACACGCACGAATCCAACGGCTTCATGACCCTTCCGCTGATCTTCCTCAGCGTGCTGGCCGTTGTTTCCGGGTTCGTCATCTTCCGCGATGTCGGCGAAGCCATCGGCTTCCCCGGCGGATTCAGCGAGTTCGTCTTCCTGCACGAACCGCACGAATACGAGATCGACTGGACGCTTGCCGCGACGTCGTTCGTGCTTGCGTTCACGGGCATCTACTTCGGCGCGTACATGTACTGGGGCGGACGGCTCACGCGTTCGACTCGCGCCGCGCAGTTCCAGCCGCGCATCTACGAGATGCTCCAGTCCAAGTTCTACTTCGATGAGCTCTACCAGTGGGCCATCAACAACGTGGTCCTCGGGTTCAGCTTCGTCACGTCCTGGTTCGACCGCTACGTCGTGAACGACACGGGCGTCGACGGATCCGCACAGATAACGGGGTACACGGGCTCCGTCCTGAAATACATTCAGACCGGTCGGGTGCCGAACTACGCGATGGCTATCGCCCTCGGCGTGGTGCTGCTTGCGGTCGCCGGTCTCGCGGTGAGGGGCTAACGAATGACCTTCGATGAGGGCCAGGGCTACGTCGTCCTCGCCACGCTCGTAGCGCCGCTCCTGGCGATGACGCTTCTGCTCTTCGTTCCAGGGCACCAGAAGACGGTTGTCCGCTGGATTTCGATCGTGGCCGGCGCCGTGGTGATGGGTCTCTCGACCTACATCTTCGTCGCCTACCAGGTCGAAAGCGGGGGAAGCTTCTCCCCCATCCAGATGCAACTCCGCTGGGATTGGGTCGAAAATGTCGCCTTCCTCGGCGAAGACGGCATCCAGCTCCATCTCGGCGTCGACGGCATCTCCGCGACGATGGCGCTCCTGACCGGCATCGTCGCCTTCGCCGGTACGCTCGCCTCCGTCAAGCTCGAGTACCGCACCAAGGACTTCTTCATCCTCTACTGGGCGCTGCTCGCGGGCGTCTTCGGCACCTTCTTCTCACTCGACCTCTTCTTCTTCTTCTTCTTCTACGAACTCGCCGTGGTGCCGCTCTACCTGCTCATCGGCGTGTGGGGTTCGACGCGCAAGGAATACGGCGCGATGAAGCTCACCCTCATGCTGGTGGCCGGCTCCGTGTTCATCTGGATCGGCATCTTCGCCGTCTTCCACGAAGCGGACCTCGGCACCTTCAACCTCCTCGCGCTGTGGGAAGCCGGGCAGAACGGCGGCCTCGACGAGAACTTCCAGAAGACGTTCTTCCCCTGCTTCGTCATCGGCTGTGGCGTGCTCGCTGCGCTCTGGCCGTTCCACACCTGGTCGCCCGACGGTCACATGTCCGCCCCGACCGCTGTGTCGATGGTTCACGCCGGCGTTCTGATGAAGCTCGGGGCGTTCGGCATCATCCGCCTCGGCATCCAGCTCCTGCCTGAAGGCGCGGAGTTCTGGATGCCCGGCCTGATGGTCCTCGGCACCATCGGCGCGGTCTACGGTGCTGTTGCCGCCCTCACCCAGCGCGACTTCAAGCTCATCTCCGGCTACAGCTCCGTCAGCCACATGGGCTACGTCCTCATGGGCCTCGCCACGATGAACGCCATCGGCATCACCGGCGCCGTGCTCCAGATGTTCAGCCACGGCGTCATGACGGCCCTCGTCTTCCTCATGATTGGCGCCATCTACGACCAGGCGCACACGCGCGACCTGAAGGACTTCGGCGGTATCGGCAAGGTGATGCCGCTGTGGGTCATCTTCTATACCATCGCCGGCCTCGCGAACGTCGGTCTCCCCGGTCTCTCCGGATTCACCGCCGAGTTCCACATCTTCGTGGGCACCTTCCGCACCTACCCGGTTTTCGGTGCGCTGGCCATCTTCGCCGCCGCACTCGCCGCTGCCTACATGCTGCGGCTCTTCTCGGTGGTGTTCTTCGGGCCTACGAACCCGCGCTGGCTCGGCCTGCACGACATCACGCCCATGGAGCGGATGTCCGGCGCCCTCCTCATCGGCGCAATTGTCGTCATGGGCGTCTGGTGGGCACCATTCGTCGACCGGATCGGCGATACGGTCGAACTCCTTCCGAGGGTGGCGAGCTAAATGCGCGACTACACCATCTTCATCCCGGAATTCATCGCCGCCGGCGCAGCGCTCGGCCTCATTGGCCTCGAGCTCTTCTTCCCACGCCTCCGCAAGGACGTGCTCGCCTACCTCACGTTCCTCGCCGCGGTTGCGTGGGCCATCGCCGCGCTGTTCTACATCAACAAGGACCCGAACACGTTCCAGGACGTCGTTCGCGTCGACCACTTCACCACGTTCTTCCGGCTGCTTGCTGCCGGCTGTGTCGCCGCAACCGCGCTCATGTCCGCGAACTACCTTCGCGACCGGACGGCGACCGCGAGTGAGTACTATGGCCTGCTGCTGATCGCAGGTTGTGGCGCCGTGTATCTCGCGGCTGCCCGCGAACTGCTCACCGCTTACATCTCGCTCGAGATCCTCAGCTTCTCGCTGTACATCCTCGTCGGCTTCATCAAGCGCGACATCCGCAGCAGCGAGGCCAGCCTGAAGTACATCCTGCTCGGCGCCTTCTCCAGCGCGACGCTCCTCTACGGCATCAGCTTCATCTACGGCGTCACCGGGACGACCTACTACGACGGCATCGCGGGCGCGCTCGCCGAGCGCTCCGGCGACACCGACCCCGCCGTCATCGTGGGCTTCATGCTCATCCTCGCGGGTGTCGGGTTCAAGGTGTCGGCCGCACCATTCCACATGTGGGCGCCCGATGCCTACGAAGGCGCGCCGCTTCCCATCACGGCGTTCCTGTCCACGCTTTCCAAGGCGGGTGGTTTCGCACTCTTCCTCCGCCTGTTCACGAACGGGTTCCAGACCGATGCCGTCGAATGGCGCTGGGCCGTGGCGGTGCTCGCCGCCGTCACCATGGTGCTCGGTAACCTCGTCGCGATTCAGCAGCGCAACATGAAGCGCCTCGTCGCCTACAGCTCGATCGGCCAGGTGGGCTACATGCTCGTCGTCATCGCCGCCCTTGGCTACGGCGATGACGAGGTGGCCCAGGCCGCGTCCAGCGCACTGTTGCTGCACATCATCGGCTACGTCATCGCGACGCTCGCGCTATTCACGGCACTCACGGCGTACTACAACCGCACCGGCGACGACTCCATCGCCGGCCTGCGCGGCCTCGCCGAGACCCAGCCGTTCCTCGCGCTGGTCATCACGGTGTCGCTCTTCTCCTTCGCCGGCCTGCCGTTCTTTGCCGGCTTCGCGACCAAGCTGTTCATGTTCCAGGCGGCGCTCACCGATGGACTGCTCTGGCTGGTCGCCCTCGCCGTGGTCAACAGCTTCATCTCGCTCTACTACTACCTCATGGTCATGCGCCAGATGTACCTGTTCGACCCGCGGCCCGGCCTGGCTCGCTTCCGGGTGACGCCGGTTCTCTGGCTGCTTGGCGCTGGCCTCCTCGCCGGCGTGGTCTTCATCGGCGTCTATCCCGGCCCGGCCTTCGAAGGCGCAGAGCGGGCCGCCGAACAGCTCTTCGACCGCCCCCTCGAAGTCGAGGCCTCCGTGCCGGGCGAAGGCGCACAACAGCACGTGAGCACACCCTGACGCTCGCAGCGACCAAAGTTCACGGCCCGGGTTCGTCCCGGGCCGTTCGCATTTGGCGAAACTGCTACATCATGCGATGGCTATTCATTGATTGCGGGTGCAACTAACTGATACCGTGAGGTACCACACCCGAACAGGAGCTACCATGGTCGAGATTCCGCAGTCCCACCGCGACATTATCGAAGGCCCGAACATCGCCCACGTCGCGACCCTCATGCCCGACGGCTCGCCCCACAGCACGCCCGTGTGGATCGACATCGATGGGAATGACCTGGTGTTCAACACCGCCGAAGGCCGCCAGAAGGTCCGCAACCTCGATCGCGATGGCCGCGTCGCGATTTCCATTCACGACTCGGCGAACCCCTACCGCTACATCCAGGTTCGTGGGCGGGTAGTCGAAAAGACCCACGAAGGCGCCGACGCCCACATCGACAAGATGGCGAAGAAGTACCTCGGCGAAGACACCTATCCCTGGCGCGGCCCCAACGAGAAGCGCGTCATCTACCGCATCCGCCCCGAACACATCACGACTATGGGCTAGGGCCGGTATACTGCGCCCATGCAGTTTCCCACCGACGATGCCCAGGAACGAATGAGGGCCGCGGCCCGGGCTACCCGCTCCGCCGCCGGCCGCAGCCCCGCGCGCCCCGGGAACGTGGACAACGGCACCATCGCGCTGGCGATCAGCGGCATGACCTTTTACTGGATGATGCCGCTCCTCGCCGGTCGGCGCCGTCGCAGGAGGCGGAACACCTCCGGTCAGCAGTCCTGACCTACCGCGGGTACAGCATCTCTGCGAGTTCTTCGATGGCATCTGCGACGCTCGGCCCCGGAGCGCGCAGGTACCGAAGTGTGTCGAGTTCGTAGACTCGGCCGTTCTCGACAACCCGCGTCCCATACCACTCCGACGACGTCCGCACCGTCTCCGCAAGGTCTCCCTGCCCGGATGTGATGACCAGGACCACGTCGGGGTCGAGCGGGGGGAGTTGTCCCGGCTCGACGAGCGCGAACCCCGCAATTGGCGCTCCTTGCGGCGCGCTACCAAGCGGGTTCGTGCCCCCGAGCAGCCGCACCAGGTCGCCCACATAGGTCGAATCGCTCCCGGCGTACACTTCCCGCCCCGAACCCGTCAGGACCAGCACTGTCGGCGCTGGCTGGCCCTCAGCGCGTGCTCGTGCAGCGTTCAGCCGCTCCTCGATCTCGGCGACCCGGTCCTGGGCTTCGGCGTCGCGGCCGGTCACCTGGCCCAGCGCGGTCAGCGCTTGCAGGATGTCCTGGTACGAACTCGCCTTCAGCACGAACACGGGATACGGGAATTGTTCGAAGTCGCGTAGCCGCGCGCCGTGAAGCGCCGCATCGCCCAGCACCAGGTCCGGCGAGCGCTCCGCCACGGCGCCGAAGTCCGGCATGAGGCTCGAACCCACCTCCGGCACCTGCTGCGGCGCGTTCGGCGCGTCCGACGGCCGTCCCACCAGCTCCAGCCCCAGCGACAGCGCAAAATCCACACCGGAAGGGCTCAGTGCGACTACTCGCCTCACTTCCTCCGGCACGGCCACGTCGCGCCCTATCATGTCCTTCACGGTCCGCCCGGTCTGCAGGGTTGGCGCGGCGACCGTTGGCGTGGGCGTCGGCCGCGGACCGGGCGCTTTCGGCTCGCTTCCGCACGCCGCGAGCACCACAGTGGCCAGCGCTACTCCTGCCAGGACCAGCCGTTTCATGCGCGCCCCATCCGCTCCATGATTCGCCAGCTCGCTAGCAGCCTACCGGCCCGCGATTCCCGCCCATCGTCCCGCGCCAGCAGCTCCTCGATGTCTTCCGGTGTGTCGAGGTCCAGCGCGAGATCCTCCCGGTGCACCACACGCACCATCATGCCCGCCTCTTCCGCTGCTGTGCGGTGTCGTTCGAAGCTTCCGACACCGTACGTGATTGGAAAGCGCCCCGGCGGACGCAGCAACATCGCGTTCGTCCCCCCGTCCCCCGCCGGGAGCAGCGTAGCTGACGGCGGTGGCGGTGCCATCGAAGCGAACTCTCGCAACGCCGTCGCCGTCGCGAGCGGCAGGTCGGCGTGGATGATCAGCATCCCCTCGTCGGACACCTCGAGACGCGAAATCGCGTCCTCCACCTGGGCGTTCAGACCCGAAAGTGCCGGGTTCTCTGTCACGAAGCACCCGCGATCGCCGACTATCCGCCGCACTCGCTCGTCCGAAGAGAGGACCGCCAGGCCGAACCCGGCGCCAGTTACCGCCTCGATGACCGTTTCGAGCGTGGCCATCATCAGCGCCGCGCGCTCTTCTGGTTCGAGAATCACCGCCAGCCGGGTCTTCGCCCGCTCAAGCCGCTTTACCGGGACAAGCACGAGCGGCCCGCTCACTGGAGAAGCCCGCCCTCAACTGCCTCGACGACCGCCCTGGCGAGCGCCGCCTTCTTCGAGTCGTCGCTCATGATCGTGTCGGTAACCACACAGCGCATGCCCAGCGCTTCGATGGCCGGCGCCAGCTGCCGGTCCTGGTTGTCGATAACCATCACATCAACGAGGCCGCGGTAAAGCCGGGCAACGCCAACCGCCGAGACCTCGTGGCCAAGGTTTGCGAGCATCTTCGCCGCCGGCCCTTTGACCACATCGCCGGCCACGATCGGGCTGATGGCTACGCGTGTCGCCGTCGTGCTGGCGAGCGTTTCGCGCACCCCCGGGACCGCAAGTATCGGCCCGATGCTGACGAACGGGTTACTTGGCGCGAAGATCACCGCGTCGGCCTGCCGCAGGGCCTCCAGCACGCCCGGAGCGGGTTGTGCCTGCTCCGCTCCCTGGAAGTCGAAGCCCCGCACCTCGACCTCGGTCCGCATCCGCACCATGTACTCCTGGAACGGGATCTCCCCGTCCGGCCCGAGGATCCGCGTGCGGACCGGCGAATCGGACATCGGCAGGATTCGCACCCGGAGCCCCCACGCACGAACCAGGTCGTCGACGATTTCGTGCATCGGCATCCCCTCGCGCATGAGCCGCGTCCGGTGGATCGCCATGGCAAGGTCTCGGTCGCCGAGGTTGAACCACCGCGGGTACCCGAACCGCTGCAGTTGGTCCACCACGTGGAACGTGTCGCCCGCGATACCCCACCCGGTCTCGGGGTTCACCACCCCCGCGAGCGCGTAGATAACGATGTCCGTGTCGGGCGACACGTGCAGCCCGAAGAGCTCCTCGTCGTCTCCCGTGTTCGAAATAATGGTCACGTCTCCCGGGTCGACCACCTGGACGAGGCCTTGCAGAAACCGGGAGGCTCCCACCCCACCAGCCAGCACTGTGAACATGGTCGGGATTGTAGTCCGTCGCTCCGCAGCGGTCGCGATTTATCAGCAATAACGACAGGCAATGGTCGCTATGGAGTAGGGACCCCGCGCCCGGCCGGGCGAGCGGCGACTACCTCTCGTGGTAGCGCTGGGCGCCTAGAACGGCAGCCCTTCGAGCCCAAACAGGTTCCGCGCGTAGGATGCGCGGCCGAGGTGACCGTTCCCGTGCCCGATGAGCCCGTGGCCGATCGCCTCCATCCGCGGGATGTCGCCCCACGGCCGGATGCGCTGGATCGTCTCCAGGTACTCCATCGACATCCCGGCGATGCGAGGCACCACCGCTTCCTTCACCGCTCGCGTGTACCTGTCGAATTCCTCCGGCTCGGGGAAACGCATCGAGTACGCGTCGTTGGGGTCCATCCCGGTCCCCTGGTCGACCTTCGGCAGGCCCCAGCGCTCGTAGAACCCGCCGGTGATCCACACCGGCTGCTCGCGTTCGAACACGAAGTGGATGATGTTGTCGGTCGTGCGAACCACGTGCCAGACATCGAATCCGATCGAGTTCGTGATGCCGCCACGCGTATCGCAGAGCTGCTCGACCGTGAGTCCCGCCGTCGCACGCTCGCAGTAATCGAGCATCCGCTCAACCAGCCGCGCATACTGCGCCGGCATCGTTGGTTCGACGCCCATGCCGGGCAGAGCGCGCCCGGGCGGGTCAGGGATGTTCTTCGTCATTTCGGCGCCGACCCAGCTTTCGCCGCGTTCTTCGCGATGGCGTCGGCAATCGTGCCCCACAGCGGCTCGGGCAAGTCGTGGCCCATCCCTTCGAGGATCAGGAGCTCGGCGCCCGGGATGGATTCCGCCGTGTCGATGCCGGCTTCCAGCCGCACCAGCGGGTCGATATCGCCATGAATGACCAGCGTTGGCACCGTGACGTTCGCCAGCTTCTCCTTGCGCGAACCCGAGGCGTTGATGGCGACCAGCTGCCGCCCCACGCCCTCCGGGTAGAACTGCCGGTCATACGCAGCCGCCGCCCGGCGCCGGACACGCTCCTCGTCGTACAGGTGACCCTTCGACCCGATGATCCTCGAGTTTTTCACCGTGTGTTCGATGTACCCTTCGCGGTCCGCCGGCGCCGGCGTCATGAGCGCCGCGTTCGCTTCCGGGGTCGAGAGCTGGATGTTCGGGTTGCCGGTTGCCGACATAATCGAGGTCAGCGACAGCGTCCGCTGCGGGTGTTCGATGGCGACCGTCTGCGCGATCATCCCGCCCATCGAGACGCCGACGACGTGCGCTGCCGGGATCTCCAGCGCATCGAGCAGCCCAACGGCGTCGGCCGCCATGTCGCTGAGCGTGTAGGGCACGTCCACCTTCTGCCCTTCCCGCAGCGCCTTCAGGGTCGCCGGTACATTGGCTATCGGGTGGTCGGCGAACTTCGTGCTCAGCCCGACGTCGCGGTTATCGAACCGGATCACGTAGAAGCCGCGGTCGACGAGGAGTTCGCAGAACCCGGTATCCCAGCTCAGCAGCTGCGATCCGAGGCCGTTGATGAGCAGCATCGCGGGGTTGGCCCGCTCACCGAACGTTTCGTACTCGATCTGGATGCCGTTCGCCGTTACCTGTGCCATGGCGCGCATTCTGGCGGCAGGAGCCGTTCCTTGTCGAGCGCGTCGGCGCAAACGAATGGGTGTGGCCACGCCACGAGCGAACGAATCCGCTTGTGGCGCTGCCACACCCCAACCTCGCACTCTTCAACGAGGACCGTCGAAAAGCGAGGGACGTCGCGTTCGGGCGCTGACTACCGGCCCTTGTACTGCGGCTTCCGCTTCTCCGCGAATGCGCGCGGGCCTTCCTTCGCGTCCTCGGTCGCGAAGAGCCGTGCCATAACGAGGTCTTCCCACGCGAGGCCGTGCTCGAGCGGCATGTCCTGCCCGCGCAGCATCGCCTCCTTCGCCGCACGGACCGCCAGTGGCCCCCGCTCGCAAATGATGTTCGCGATCTCGAAGGCGCGGTCCATGAGCTCTTCCTTCGGGACAATGTGCGAAATCAGCCCAATCCGCGACGCCGTCTCGGCGTCGATCTGCTCGCCCGTCAGGATCATGTAGTTGGCCCAGGCCTGCGGGATGGCGCGAGGAAGCCGCTGCGTCCCGCCCGCGCCCGGCATAATCGCCCAGCGAACTTCGGGCAGGCCGAACCGTGAATCTGGCGTCGCGATGCGGATGTCGCAGGTCAGCGCCAGTTCGAGCCCGCCGGCAAGGCAGTACCCGTTAATCGCCGCGATGATCGGCTTGTAGATGGGGAGCCGCTTCGTGAAGCCCCCGAACGGCGCCGGCCGGCCGCGGAACTGGTTCTCACCCTTGGCCGTGGCCACCAGGTCCATGCCGGTCGAGAACGCCTTCTCGCCCGAACCCGTGAGAATGGCCACGCGCAGGTCCGGGTCGTCACGGAAGTCTTCCCACGCCTGGAGCATCTCGCTCGACGCCTGCGCGTTGATGCTGTTGAGCGCCTCTGGCCGATTGATCGTGATGACCGCGACCTGGTCCTTCTTTTCATAGAGAATCGTTTCGAACTGCACCGCGACCTCCTTGGTAAGCGAGTCCTGATTGCCCGGCCAGCATACGATCCCCTCCATGCAACCCGCGAACCCACCACCGGTCATCGAACGCAAGCTCAAGCCCGACGGCTCCATCCGCGAGTACGTCTGCGAACTCGTCCGGCTCGAACCCTCCCTGGCGGTGGTGCGCTTCCGGATGGAACGTGGCGGCGAAATCTTCGGCACGCCCATCACCGTCCCGCCGGGCTCCATCTCCTACGGCTGGTTCTGGCGGCGCCGCCCATACAACCTCTACCGCATGCACACCCGCCAGGGCGACCTCATCGCCCATCGCTTCGACGTGGTCGCCGACGTCTCCCTCTCGCCCGAGCTTATCGAGTACCGCGACCTCGTGGTCGATTGGTGGATCACGCCCGACGACACCATCATCGAGGAAGACCGAGACGAACTCGCCGAACTCGAGCAGGCCGGGAAGCTCTCTCCGGGCGACCTCGAGGCCGTCGCGGAGGCCACGCGCCAGGTCTACAGCCGGTACCGCCACATCATCGACGAAGTTGTGGCTCTCGAACGCCGTTACGGCATCGACCCCGCCTCCTGAGGAACCCGGGTTTTCGCCCATTCCTCGCCAGGCCCTGTCTCACCTATACTTCCGCGCGTATGTGGACACTGTTGCGGCGCCAGCTCAACTACTTCTTCGTCGGCTTTATCGCGGCATTCGTCATCTACCTGTTCGTCCGCTACGAGTTCGACGACATCATGATCGGAGTCCTCATCGGCGCGGTCGTGGGTGTCGCGCTGTCCGCCGGGCTGTACTACCTCGAACGCCGCTTCCCGGAAAACCGGCCAGAGTAACGCCGTAGCCGAGACCGTGCGCAGCGTCCTACCCTTGGGCGCGTGACCGCTGCCGCCTCAGGTTCTCTGCGCGATCGCTTCACCGGCCTGCCGCTCCATCGGCAGGGCCTCCTCGCCGTTCTCGCGGCCGCGATTCTCTGGAGCACCGGCGGTCTGTTTATCAAGGCCGTCTCGCTGGACGCGTTCGGCCTGACGATGTGGCGTTCGCTGCTCGCTGCCATCGCCATCGCCGTGCTCATGCGAACCGGCATCCCGAACCCGCTTCGCGCCAACTGGCTGGAATGGGCCCTCGCGATCAGCTACGCCCTCATGCTCGTCCTGTTCGTCCTCGCGACGAAGCTCACGACGGCCGCCAACGCCATCTTCCTGCAGTACACGGCGCCACTCTATGTACTCGTGCTGGGTCCGCTGCTGCTCGATGAGCGGCCCTCGCGGAACGACCTGGCATGTGTCGCAGTGGCGTTCGCCGGGATGGCGCTGTTCTTCGTCGGCCGCATCGAGGCCGATGACCTCTGGGGCAACGTCTCCGCGCTCGCCAGCGGCATGTCCTTCGCTGTCTTCCTCACGCTCCTTCGGCACCGCGGCTGCCGCACGGGCACCCGGCCCCGTTCGATGGTCCTGGGGAACCTCCTCCTTGTCGCCGCCATGATCCCGCTGAACATTGGCCGTGCGGAATGGGGCGCCTTCACCCCCGGCCTCGGCGACGCGGCAGGGCTCGTGTTCCTTGGCGTCATCCAGATTGGCCTCGCGTACGTGCTCTTCGGGTTCGGCATCGCCCACGTCCACGCGCTCGAGGCCTCGCTCATCGGCATGCTCGAACCGGTGCTCAACCCTGTTTGGGTCTTCCTCTTCCTCGGCGAAACGCCGGGATGGTGGGCAGTTCTCGGCGGGGCCGTTATCATCGCGGCCGTCGGCACCCGGGCCTACCTTGCCGAACGCCGCCGAACGGCTACACCACCCGATCTCGCCCCGGCACAGTCCCGGGCATAACCGCGTCCGGCCGCGGTACCATCACGCCTGCACCTTCGAATGACCGCCACCGAACCTCACCGCGCTACCGACCACCCGGTCACCCGCGAGCTGCTCGATATCTACGAGACGCTCGACGCGCTGCACGCGTGGCGCGGCTGGCACTGGTGGCCCGACGCCGACCCCTTCGAGGTCATCGTCGGCGCCATCCTCGTCCAGAACACTTCGTGGACGAACGTGGAGCGCGCGCTCGACCGGCTTCGTGCGGCGAACGTGCTCCACCCAGCCGCGATGTCCGCGCTTTCGCAGGAAGCCCTCGAGGAGGTCATACGCCCGAGCGGTCAGTACCGCCAGAAAGCGAAGAAGCTGCGCGCCTTCCTCGAGCTGGTGGAATCGCACGGGTCACTCGAGAATCTCCTCGCGCTCGAACCGCCCGTCCTACGCGCGGAGTTGCTCGCCACGTGGGGCATCGGCCCCGAAACGGCGGACGCCATCATCGTCTATGCACAGCGCAAGCCCGCGTTCGTTATCGACGCGTACACCATTCGCCTGTACGAACGCCTCGGGCTTGGCCCTGGTGGCCGTTCGTACGACGAATGGCAGCGCTACTTCGTGAGCCACCTGCCCGAGGACCGTGAACTCTGGGCGCGATACCACGCACTCATCGTCCTGCACAACAAGCACCTTTGCCTCAAGACGCGCCCGCGCTGCGATGAGTGCACGCTGCGCTCCCGCTGCACCTTCCCGCAGTCGAGCACGTAAGCAAAAGGCCGCCGGGTTGGGGCGGCCTTCACGGTCGTCACGACCTCGCGCCGGCGGGCTACGCGATGATCCCCGCCTCGCGCATCGATGCGATCTCCTCGGGGGCAAGCCCGGCTTCCGCGAGCACGTCATCGGTGTCCGCGCCGAGCACCGGGCTCGCCTTCGTCGGCCGTAGCGGGCTCTCCGACATCTGGAATGGCGGGCCAACCATCCGCATCGGCCCCAGCACTTCGTGCTCCACCTGGATCTCCAGTCCGTTCGCCTCGGTTTGCGGGTGCCCGAACAGCTCCTCGACGAAGTGCATCGGACCGGCCGGCACGCCGTGCTTCTCGAAGATCTCGCCCCACTCGGCCGTCGTCTTCGTCCGGTAG
>CAZWBW010000005.1:32192-53769 GCA_964632355.1 uncultured Anaerolineaceae bacterium
GAGCTTCGGGCCGAGCTCTTCCCAGCCCTCGGGCGCCAGTTCGAAGCTGCCATCCTCTTTGAACCGCGGGTCATGCAGACCCGTCGCCGCCAGCACCTTTCGTCGCAGCGAATCGGAAAGCGCCCCCACCGCGATGAACCCGTCGGCGGTCTGGAAGACGCGGTAGTAGATGTTGCCAGGAGCGACCGGGCGGTACTTGCGATGAATAGCCTGCTGCTCCGCGAACGGCGCTTTCCGGAGGCGTGCCTCGCGGATCTCCTCCAGCATCGCCGGGAACACCTCGTTGTCCCACGCCTCTATCCACGTGAACTGCGATGTCTGCATCGCCAGCGCCGTGCCCATCAGCGTGCAGTCGATCCGCTGGCCCTTCCCTGTCCGTTCACGGTAGAAGAGCGCCGCGGAAATCGCGTTCGCCATCTGGATCCCGGTCGCGAAGTCGGCTACTGCCGGGTAGATGTACGTCGGAACTTCGCCCTGCATCTTCCCTTCGCCCGCCATCAGCCCGGTCAGTGCCTGCACGACGATGTCGTACCCGCCGCGTTGCGCGAGCGGTCCGAACCGGCCGAACGCTGTGTTCTCGCAATAGATGATCCGCGGATTGATGGCGCACAGCGTCTCGTAGTCGATCTTCAGTTGTTCCGCGACACCCGGCCGGTAGTTGATCACCACAACGTCCGCCGTCCGTGCGAGGCGATGGATCACCGCCTGTGCTTCGGGCCGGGTCATGTCCATCGCCACGTTCCGCTTGCCGCGGTTCAGGCTGGCGAAGGTGCGCGACTCCTTCGGCACGAGTTCGTTGAAGATGCGCCACGGTTCGCCTTCAACGGGTTCGAACTTGATGACGTCCGCGCCCATGTCGGCGAGGTGCTGACCACAGAACGGTCCAGCGATGATCTGCGTGAACTCGAGTACTCTCACTCCGGAGAGCGGGCCGCTGGCCATGCATTCCCTCCCGTGATGTCTTCGCTTCCCGGCCCTGCATTCTACGCATGCTGCGCGCTCAGGTGCCGCGATCGAAACACCAAGGCTTGTTGGGAAAATTGGCCCGCTCAGGGGTCTACGACGTGTCCTGCTGCCGTTTGGCGGCGGCCGTTGCTCGCTCAAGGCGTGCTGGCCGTGACGCCACCCGCGTCCATCCGCCGATCACGCTCCGCTCTTCGAACCCGGCGTAGCAGGTGCTACAAAGCATGCCGCGAACGTGCTGGTCATCGCCGCGCACGCTCATCAGCTCGACTCGGTGAGAGCCGGGCAGGTCACAAACGAGGCAAGCCGTCCCGTCCGTCGGTTCTTCCTTGAGACACTTTGCGCACCAGCGAACGCCACCTTTTGGCCCTTCGGCCGTCAGGAAATCATGCTCACCCGGTGCGCAATAGGTCCCCAGGTTGGACCGCACCCAGAGACTCTCATATGCCACTGTCTTGTTCTCCCAGGGGGAAGTGCCCGTCGGGGGCTACCGCCATTCTCCCCAATCCCGGTGCCTCCCCCGATAACGCCGATACACCGGGGGATTTCACACATACAACGGGTGATAGGCGCAACCTTTACGCAGAGCCCCGGGTTGGCTCGCTCGTTTAGAGCCCCTGGAGCACGACGCGGGGCCCGGCGCCCGATGTCACCGTCCCGATGCGCACAGCCTCGGGAATTACTTCGAGCACCGAATCGACATCGGCGGGCGCGACCATTAGCACCATGCCGATGCCCATGTTGAACACCTCGTACATCTCTTCGGCGCTGATTTCGCCGCGCTGCTGAATCAGCCGGAAGATGGGCGGCACGGTCCACGCACGCGTATCGATCGTCGCGTTCAGGCCCTCCGGGAGCACGCGCGGAACGTTCTCTGGATACCCGCCACCGGTGATGTGCGCCATCCCGTGCACACGGTCCAGTACCGGCGCGATCAGCTGGTGGTACGGTCGGTGCGTCGCCAACAGCGCTTCCCCGAGCGACTGTCCTTCGAGTTCCGGCGGCCGTTCTTCGAGGCGCTCGCGGGTCTCCTCGGCCGGCTCGCCATCCCCTACGTGCAGGACCTTCCGGGCCAGCGAATACCCGTTCGTGTGAAGGCCCCAGCTCGGGATACCGAGCAGAATGTCGCCTTCCGCAATCTTCTTCCCGTCGATGATCCGGTCGCGCTCGACGACGCCGACGATAAAGCCCGCCAGGTCGAACTCACCCGGCGCGTAGACATCGGGCATATCCGCCGTCTCGCCACCGAGCAACGCACAGCCGGCGTCGGCGCACGCCCGCGCGACCCCTTCGACGAGCGTCGTCTTCTGCTCGTTCGTGAGGCCGTTCCCGGCAATGTAGTCGAGGAAGAAAATGGGCTCCGCGCCGCAGGTGAACACGTCGTTCACTGAGTGGCCGATGATGTCCGGTCCGCAGAGGTCGAGCCGGTTCGCGGCCAGCTGCAACTTCACCTTCGTCCCGATGCCATCGGCGCTCGCGGCGAGCACCGGGTCGCGGTACCGTTCGCCCAGCCGGAACAAGCCACTGAACGGGCCCGCGTCGCTCAGGACCTCGGGCCGGCGCGCCTGCGCCAGGATGCCGGGGAGGCCAGCAGCGAACTTCCCCCGCGCGGCGATGTCGACACCCGCGGCTGCGTACGCGCGTTCTTTGCCCCGGTCCTCGGCCATGCAGCCAGCGTACCGCGAACCCCCGGCACGGGACAGCGGAACGCGCCCGGACTTTCGGTCACCGGGCCCGCCATTTGAAGTACTGCGGCGGCCAGTAGTCCGGCGCGCCCCGCGGCTTGTACAGCGCGAGGAGCGCACGTTCCGGCTCGAGTTCGAAGAGCTCCTCGTTCGGCCCGCTGTTCCCGCCGTCCGCCCGGTACTTCGCCAGCACCCGCTCGTTCACTTCGGGGTCGGTCACACGCCGCGCCGCGCCCGAGCAGAAGAACTCGTCGTCCCCTTCCTCTGCCGCGAAGGCGTGGAACCCGAAGCGCCCCGTGCGATAGAGGTCCTTTCGCTTCGGCGACGGTACGAAAAACCCGTACAAACCACCGCCTTCGAGAATCGGGCAGAACGGGTGGATCCGCGGAGTGCCGTCCGGGGCCACGGTCGCGAGGTACCCCAGCCCGATCCCGTACTGGTAGATGAGTCGCCTGCCGCCTTCGGCAATCTCCGGTGCCTCTCGTTCCAGGTCCTGCCAGCGTGCCATCTCTGTCCTCCGCCGCGAGTCGCGGCAGGGCATCTTCGGGCGCGAACGCGACATCTACCGTCGCAGCCGGACAGAAAGAAAGGGCCGCGTCGACGCGGCCCTTCAACGTGAACGAAGTTCCCGCTACTCCGTCAGCCGGCGGTACAGCGCCGGCAGCCGGCTCGGCAACGACTCAATATCCGCCACCACCTCGTAGCCCATGTCTTCGCACATGGTCTTGAGGTAGTCGTGGCCTGCACGGTCCACCGTCAGCGCGAACGGGGTGATGCCTTCCCGCTTCGCCTCGTTCAGCGCCTGCTTGGTGTCGTGGATCGCGTACTCCTTCTCCGTGCGGTCGCGGCCGTATCCGTGGTCCTGGGGCCGGCCGTCGCTCAGCAGCACGAGGATCTTCACCTTCGCGTCCGTCTGCTTCAGCTTGTACGTCGCGTGGCGAATCGCCGGCCCCATGCGCGTCGACCGGATCGGCACCACCTTGTCCAGCCGCTTCTTGATCTTGTTGTCGAGGGACTCGTCGAAGTCCTTGATGACGAAGAACTCGACGTTATCGCGGCCGTACCCGCTGAACCCGTAGATGCCGTACTGGTCGCCGATGGTTTCGAGCGCCGTCATCAGCAGCACCGTCGACTCCTTTTCCAGGTCGATGATGCGCTTCGGCGGCGCGGTCATCTCCTGCCGCCGCTTCGAAACCCACCAGCTCAGGTACTTCCGCGGGTCATCGTCGAAGTCATCGTCGTCGTACTTCCGTTCGCGCTTGTTGATCTCCTCGTCGGTGCTCGCCGACATGTCGATCAGGAACGCGACGGCGACGTCCCGCTCGATCTTGTTGCGGCGCCAGTAGATCTTCTCGTTCGGCGAACCGCCGGCCCGACGCTCGACCATCCAGTCGATGGCCGCGTCCAGGTCGAAGTCCTCGCCTTCGGGCAGCCGCTTGATCTTTCGGAAGAGCTCCGGCTTCATCAGCTCGAACTGCTTCCGCGTTTGCGCCACGAGCCCCGCGTGCTCACGCAGCGTGTTCTCGTAGAAGTCTTCCTCGCCCTGTTCGAGCTTGGCCTCCTTCACAGCGCACCAGCGCGGCTTGTAGTCCTGTGCCCGGAAGTCCCACTCGTCGTAGTAGTACACGGTCACCACGGGCTGGAGTGGCTCTTCGCCCTCCCCTTCGCCCGTGCTCTCGTCGCTCTGCGGCTGGCCGTGCTTCGTCTCCTTCTCCTGGGTCGGCGTGCCCGCTTCCTTCTGCAGGTTCGACAGGAACATGCCGGTCGTCTGGTCCAGGTCGCCCTCCATGAGCGAGTCGAGGTTGATCTCGACGCTCTTCTCGAGGAGTTCCTGGAGTTGCTCCGGCGTGAGCGGCGCCGACGACATCTCACCGGCGTCGCCACCCTGCGCATCTTCGCGCAGCTTCATTAGGAGTTGCACGAGCTCCGGCTTGAAGTCGCCCCGGAAGTCGACTTCCTGCGGGCTCTGGTACTGCTCCTCGCCCTCCTGCTCGTGCGCGCCAACGTCGCCCATATGTGGCTGGCCGGGCTGACCGCCGTCCTCGGCGCCACCCTCCTGCAACATCGGCTGCAGGCCTTCCATGGCGTCGACGCCGTCCCAGTCCATGTCCGGCTGGTCCTCGTAGATGTTGGGCACGCTGATCGCCAGCCGGTACAGCCGGACGGTCGCCTCCGCCGCATCCTCGACGGTGGCGCCCTCCTTCCCGACACGCTTCAGGATGCCGAGCGCCTCGCTCATGACCTCCGCACGATCCTTCGGCCAGAGCACGGTGTGCGCTGCGTCGAGACTGGCCCGGACAAGGTTCTCCACGAACGCCTGCCGCAGTGGCAGGTCCCGGACGTCCGGCCGCCGCGTGAGTTCCGCCGCCTGCATGCGCTGCAGCGCCTTCCGGATGCCGCCGTATTCGCGTTTGATCGCACCGTCGATGCGCGCGTCTTCGGCGATGGTATACAGGTCGAGCGCAAGCTGCCGGTCGGGGAACAGGTCGAAGAACCGCTCCATGTCGGTCACCGCGTTCCCCGGCTCCCGTTCCTTCGACGCCCATTCGCGCGCTTCCGAACCGAACAGCGCGCCCGGCCGTTCGAAGTCGAATTCGAAGCTGCCGAACTCGATGTGCGCGGCCTGGTGTGTCGCGAACACCTTCAGCGCAAGGAAGTTCTCTTCCTTCTCCTGGTACCGCTCCATCACCTCGGGCAAGTAGATGTGCGTGCCTTCGGTGCTCGCGCGGTGCTCGTCGACCCAGCCAATGCCCTTCTCCGCCAGCGCCGACGTAGTCTGGATGCTCACATTCCGGCCGGTGAGCGCCTTGCAGTACAGGCGAAGGACTTCGCCGACTTTGTTCAGTTCGACACGCGCGGAGAGGTTGTCGAGGATGTCTTCGCCGCGGCTGCTCTGCAGGCGGAAGTAGGCCTCGCCGCCGTCGTGGCTCTGCTGCAGGATGCGCAGCCCGGCCTGCTGCCACGGCTCGAGCTCGTCGATTCGGATACGCCGCAGCACCGTCGGTACGCTGCTCACGAAGTCCATGGCCGCGTACGCCGAATACGGCGCCAGTTGCTCGGCCAGTTCGATGACCTTGTGGTGGTCTTCCGGCTCAAGCTCGCCCAGCGCCAGCGCGCCGTCTTCGAAGTACTGGAACGCTGACCGCTGCGGCCCGCGCGCGACCTGTGCCGCCAGCAGCAGGAACCGCTCCCGTACCGGATGGTGGACCTTCTGGAGCAGCGCCACGCCTCGCTCGAAGTAGAGCCGCGAATCGGCCCAACTCGACTGCGCGAGTTCGAGCGCATAGGCAAGGAACGGAAGCCGGTCCTCTTCCTCGAGGCGATGGAGCACGTCTGGCGCGCTCGCAAGGCACGCTGACGAAAGCTCGTAGCTGTGTCGCGAAAGTTCGTCGATGAACAGCACGAGCCGCGACGCCTGGTTCAAGCGCAGGACGTCGAAAATCTGTGGCGCCAGCTCGTAGAACTGTGCCGCGAGCGACGAACTCTTCCAGTTGCCCTTGTACAGCCGCCGCCCGAGGTCGGCCCACTGCCGCAGGTGCGTCGGCCCGAGCCGTTCGATCGCCGCGGGGGCAGCCCGCAGGAACGACACCGCCAGCGGCGCCGACTCCGTGGCGAGCTGGATCGCCTCGCGCCCGAGCGTCTCCATCGCCTCCCACGTCGTCGACTCAGGGAGTTCCGGCGCCGCCTTGAAGTATTCCGATGCTGCTTCCCACGAACGGAGGCTCAGGCCCGTGAGTTCGATGCCAGTTTCCGACCAGATCTGGAGCTGCGAGGGGCTCAGGCGCGGCGCAAGCGCCCGCAAGCCCGCCTCGAACTGCTGCTGTAGCGGCGCCGGGAATCCGGAAAGCCGCTCGTAGTGGCGAGCCATCAGTTCGGCAACGATACTCATTCGCTGACCTGTCCTCCGGGCGTCCCGAGGACGCCTCTACTACGGGCTTTTCAGTGCGCCCGACGATGCGACGAAGTTACGCGTGGGATCAGGATAATCGTAGAAGGTGACTTCACCGCTTGTCGTGTCCCATACCGCGCACGAGAGTTGGAACCCGTTTCGGCTATCGCGGGGGTCGCCCGCCGAACCGGGATTGATGACCAGCACATTCCCGAACCGCTCCGCCATTTTGAAGTGCGTGTGCCCCACCACGAGCACGTCGCAGTCGAGCTGTGCAGCACGCGCCCAGATCGCCTCGTGCGGGTAGTGGTACTCCTTCCACGGCTCCCACGGCGAACCGTGCGTCATCAACACCTTCTTCCCGTCGATCTCCAGTTCGAGCCGGTACGGCTGCGCGCGAAGCCACTCGACCAGCTCCGGGTCCGCCTTCGAAAGCGCACGGTCCATCCCCGGCCCGAGGATCGTCTCCTCGTGGTTCCCGAGCACCACATGCGCCTTCAAGTCCCGCAACCGCCGGATCACATCGTCCGACCACCGGAACTGGAACACCGAATCGCCCGCACACAGCAACTCATCGAACGGCGCCATCAACTCCAGCGCCCGCTCCAGCCCGCCGATGTTGCAGTGAATGTCGGAAACGATTGCGACTCTCATGCCTTTTCCAGTGCCCAGTGCTCGGTGCCCAGTGCCCAGTCCATCGACCCCGTCGCGTTGCCCGGATCGTATGTACTGGCTTCCTCGGCGAGTCGCCCGCCGTGTTCGAGCTTCCGGCGAACGCTCTGACCGAGGCCGTTGAGAAGCCGGGAGACCTCGCGCACATCTCGCTCCAGCTGGTGAAACTGCTCTTCGGAGAGATGGCCGACGTCCCTTGCGACGTAGAGGTGCGAAAGGACTTCTGCCGCTGAACCGCGCGCAATGTCGATGAACCGCGCGAACTCTGCGAGCCGATTGCGCTCGAACCCCTCGGCGATGTTCGCCATGATTGACACGCTGGCCCGTTGGAGCTGAGACGCCAGGCCGAAGTCACGGGCGAGCCTGCCCTCGCTGCTGACGAGGTAGATAGCCTTGGTCAGGCTGCGTGCCCGCTGCCACGCAACCAGCTCCTCGAACCGGCTCGCCACGTCACCTCCCGTTCCTGTGGACGCCCCGGGCACTGCGCACTGGGCACTGTGCACTGGGCGCTACTCGAAGATCGACGTCACAACCTCCTCGATCGACCGCTGCACCTCGAGGTCATCCGTCAGTGCCCACGTGATCGCAACCTGGCACGCGCGCCGCGCGGGAATGCCCTCCGCGATGAGCCGGCCCGCATAGATAAGGAGGCGCGTCGACACGCCCTCGCCGAGGCCGTGCTCCTTCAGGTTTCGCACCTTCTCGCCCAGCTTCGCGAGGTCCATCGCGGTGTCCTTATCGCACCCGGACTCGTGCTCGATGATCTGGGCTTCCTGCTCCTTCGGCGGATAGTCGAACTCGATCGCAATGAACCGCTGCCGCGTCGAATGCTTCAGGTCCTTCAGCGCGCTCTGGTACCCCGGGTTGTACGAGATGACCAGGAGGAAGCCTTCCGCCGCCTCGATCACCTGCCCCAGCTTCTCCACGGGCAGCAGCCGCCGGTAGTCGGTCAGCGGGTGAATCAGGACCGTCGTGTCCTTCCTCGCTTCCACCACCTCGTCGAGGTAGCAGATAGCCCCCGCCTTCACCGCCCGCGTCAGCGGACCATCCACCCAGCGCGTGCCATCGACATCCAGCAGGTAGCGGCCGACCAGGTCGCTTGCCGTAAGGTCCTCGTGGCACGCCACCGTGATAAGCGGATGACGCTGGCCGTTACCCCCGCCCTCGCCGTTCTTCACAATCGGCCGGCCCAGCCGCCACGCCATGTATTCGACGAAGCGAGTCTTGCCCGCGCCCGTGGGTCCCTTGAGGAGAACAGGGATGCGCTGGCGGTACGCGGTTTCGAACAACTCGACCTCGTCCCCGATCGGGAGGTAGTACGGCTCCTCCGTCACGGTGTACTCCTCGACGGCGTGCACCACCGCCTCCTGCCGCTTCGTCGCTCCTTCAGTCAAGCTTGGCTACCTCCCGGCCGCTGCCTGCAGCCGCTGTTGTAGTGCGTTCCATTCCTCTTCGATTCGCTGCTTCAACGCGTCGAGCGTCCCGTTGTTCTCGATCACGATGTTCGCCCGCGCGATCCGTTCTTCGTTCGAAAGCTGCGAAGCGATGCGCGCTCGCGCTGCCTCCGGGTCCAGCCCGTTCCGTTCGCCGAGCCGTTTCACCGCTGTCTCCGGGTCCACCACGACCACCCAGATCGAATCGACCAGGTCCTCCCAGCCCGCTTCGAACAGCACCGCCGCCTCAAGCACCGCGACGTCGTGCCCCGCAGCCTTCAGCTGCGCGAGTTCCTCGGTCGCGAGCTTGCGAATGCCCGGCCAGACAATGTCGGTCAGCCGCTTCAATTCGTCGGGTTTGCCGAATACCTTCCCGCCTAACACCTTCCGGTCGATGGTGCCGTCGGGTGCGACGATCTCCTCGCCAAACGCCGCAACGACTTGCTCGAAGGTCTCGGTGCCCGGTTCGTACGTACGGTGACCGAGGATATCGGCGTCGATGACGGGAACGTTCTGATCGCGGAAGAACTGAGCCACGGTCGACTTTCCGCTGGCAATGCCGCCAGTGAGGCCAATCACATGCAAGAGGGGACTCCGGAAGCCATACGGCGCGAAATAGTGGACATGCTAGTCTATCGCCGCCCGCGAAAGGCCCGCAAACGAACGGTCTCCATCGCGAGCGCGGGGTTCGTTCTTCCTGGTGCTCCTGGATTCGTGATTACGCCGGGACAATCCGCACGTTCTTCCGTGGCGCCAGCCGGTCGCACGTCGGGCAGTGGTACGTAACGGCGATGCCGTGGCCGCACTCTTTATCGACGAGCGACAGGTCGTGCTCGGCGTACTTCTCGCCCCACGATGCGAGCGCGCCGACTACCACCCCGAGCCCGTGCCCCTTGGGGGTCAGTACGTATTCGGCGCGTGGCGGGTGATCGCTGTACAACCGCCGCGTGACGATTCCTTCACGCTCCAGCAGCTTCAGCCGCTCCGAGAGCACGCTCGTAGGAATGCCCTCAACGGTTCGCTGCAGTTCGGAAAACCGGTGATGTCCGCGAAGCAAATCGCGCACGATCAGCAGCGTCCAACGGTCGCCAACCACGTCGAGGGTGCTCGCAACAGGGCACCGAATCTTTCGCGCCACGGGTTCACACCTCCGGAGCCTCTCCGCTATGCTAACAGCGCGAAGAGGTAACTCCAATAAACGGAGCAACTTCGCAATCTGAATCCATCAAGGTCCGCCCCATCGAGGCGGGCGGAAAGCAGGTACCCTCGTGCTCCCTCGCACCGCTTCGATTCTCGCGGCTGCCCGCGACGGCAAGCTCCCGGCCCATTCTGACGCGCTTGCTCTTGCCACCGAAACCGACCTCGACGCCCTGCTCGAAGTCGCGTCCGAACTGCGCGATCGCGCACACGCCAACATCGTCAGCTACTCGCGGAAGGTCTTCATCCCCCTGACGAAGCTCTGCCGCGACGTGTGCCACTACTGCACCTTCGCCCAGCCGCCCAAGCCGGGCGAGCGTGCCTATCTCACGCGCGACGAGGTGCTCGACATCGCGCGCGCCGGCGCTGCAGCAGGTTGCAACGAAGCGCTGTTCACGCTCGGCGACAAACCCGAGCTCCGCTACAAGGTCGCCCGCCAGGAACTCGAAGCGCTTGGCCACCCGACCACCATCTCCTACCTGGTCGAGATGGCCACGGCCGTTCTCGAAGAGACGGGCCTGCTTCCGCATGCGAACCCGGGCGTGATGACCCGCGACGAGATCGCAGCACTCCGCGAGGTGTCGGTTTCGCAGGGCATCATGCTCGAAAGCGTTTCCCGGCGCCTGCTCGAAAAGGGCCAGGTGCACTACGGCTCGCCCGACAAAGATCCCGCCGCACGCCTCGAAACCATCCGCCTCGCCGGCGAACTCCAGGTGCCGTTTACCTCCGGCATCCTCATCGGCATCGGCGAGACGCGCGAGGAGCGCATCGAATCGCTGCTCGCACTGCGGGACCTGCACGAGCAGTACGGCCACATCCAGGAGATCATCGTCCAGAACTTCCGTGCCAAGCCCGGCACCCGAATGGAGAACGCGCCCGAGCCGGACCTCGAAGACCTGCTCTGGACGCTCGCCGTCGCGCGCATCGTGTTCGGCGCCGAGATGAACATCCAGGCGCCGCCGAACCTGAGCCCCGAGCACTACCCGCGGCTCGTTGCGGCAGGCCTGAACGACTGGGGTGGCGTGTCGCCGGTCACCATCGACCACGTGAACCCCGAAGCTCCGTGGCCGCATCTCGAGGAGCTCCGGAAGAACACCGCCGCCTGCGGCAAGGTTCTCACCGAGCGCCTCGCCATCTACCCCGCGTACGCGCTCGACGGCGAACGCTGGCTCAGCGAACGGCTGCGCACCCCGGTCATCCGTGCCATCGATGCCGATGGGTTCGCGCGCACCGAGCAATGGTCGCCCGGCGACGCCGATGCCTCGATTCCCGAGGAATACATCCCCCGTGCGCTCGAACCGGACCGCGCGGTGAACACGGCGACCCCCGAGGTAGCCCGCATCCTCGAGCGCGCGTCCCTCGGCGTACCCCTGGGCGAAGACGAAATCGCCCGCCTGTTCCGCGCTCGCGGCGACGACTTCCACGCGATCTGCGAGGCCGCCGACCGCCTCCGCCAGGCCGTCAACGGCGACACCGTTACCTACGTCGTCAACCGGAACATCAACTACACGAACATCTGCTACTTCCGGTGCCAGTTCTGCGCCTTCGCCAAGGGCAAGATGAGCGAATCGCTCCGCGGCACGCCGTATGACCTTGGCCTCGACGAGATCCAGCGCCGTGTGCGCGAGGCGTGGGACCGCGGCGCCACCGAAGTGTGCATGCAGGGCGGCATCCACCCCGAGTACACCGGCGAAACGTACCTGCGCATCGTCCGCGCGACGAAGGAAGCGGTGCCGCAGATCCACGTGCATGCCTTCTCGCCGCTCGAAGTCGCGCAGGGCGCCGAGACCCTCGGTGTCCCGATCACCGAATTCCTTATCCGCCTCAAAGAAGCCGGCCTCGGGACCCTTCCCGGGACCGCCGCCGAAGTGCTCGACGACGAAGTCCGCAAGACCCTCTGCCCCGACAAGCTAACCACGGACAAGTGGCTTTCGGTTGTCGAGAAGGCACACCGCGTCGGGTTCAAGACCACCTCGACCATCATGTACGGGCACATCGATGGCCCGCGGAACTGGGCGCGCCATCTCATCCGCTTGCGCGAACTCCAGCGCAAGACCGGCGGCATCACCGAGTTCGTGCCGCTCCCCTTCGTTCACATGGAGGCCCCGATTTATCTGAAGGGCAAGGCGCGCAGCGGCCCCACGTTCCGCGAAGCCGTGCTCATGCACGCGGTCGCGCGGCTCGTGCTCCATCCGTTCATCACGAACATCCAGGTCTCCTGGGTGAAGATGGGCGAAGAGGGTGCGAAGGCCTGCCTGCGGGCCGGCGCGAACGACCTCGGCGGCACGCTGATGAACGAAAGCATCTCGCGCGCAGCCGGTGCCGAGTTCGGCCAGGAGCTCCCGCCCGAGCGCATGGAGGCACTCATCCGCTCCATCGACCGCAAGCCGCAGCAGCGAACCACCACCTACGGCCTCGCGCCCGAGGAGCGCCAGATCGCGTCCTTCTCCGCGCCCGAGCTTGCGCCCATCGTGCTGACGCCGGTGAAGAAGTACGAGCGCCGCAAGGAGCACGCCGCAAGCTAACGGGGCCTTCCTTGTGCTGCGACTTCAGGGCAGGGTGTAGGCATGCGCCTCGTTCTCGTTCGCCACGGCCAATCGGAGGGCAACGCCCGCAACCTGGTCCAGGGTCACCTCGACTTCGGGCTCACGGAACTCGGGCTGAAGCAGGCGGAGGCCACCGCCCGCCGTCTCGCCGGCGAACGGTTCGACCGCATCCTCACGAGCCCGCTGTTGCGCGCTTCCGCTACCGCCGAACTGATCGGCGCCGCGACCGGCGCCCCCGTCGAACCCGAGCCTGCGCTCCGCGAATACGGCATTGGGCACGTCGCGGGGCTCACGTTCGAGGAGATCGCGGCTCGCCACCCCGAAATCGAGGCTGCGTACCGCCAGGGACTCCGCCCTGCGTTCCCGGGCGAAGAGGGCCGCGAAGTCTTCTACCGCCGCATCAGCCAGGTCCTCGAACGCTGGCGCGAGTCGGGCGAAAACATCGTCGCCGTCGTTCACGGCGGGGTTGTGTCGGCGCTCTGCTACATCGTGCTTGGGCTGGACCACCGCCGGCCCGGCATCTTTCGCGTCGCGAACTGCTCGATAACGGAGTTCGTGACCCAGCGTGGCAGGGTGGTTATCGAGCGGCACAACGACACCTGCCACCTCGATGGCATTCTGACCATGGAAGACCTGGGCTAGCGCTAGCCCATCACCATGTTCACCCAGCCATTCACCGCGACGAACAGGAAGCCCCTGCCTTCCGACGGCCGGAACACGGCCTCCACACCCTCGATGAGGTCCACTTGCCCTACGTTCCGCAGCACCCACGCGTGACTGCCGGCGCTCGTCACGTCGACCCGGCGTAGCTGCGGCCAGAGGATGAGCCTCACGCCGTCCGCCGCACCGGTGAGCTCCAGCCGGTACACCTCGGTTCCGTCGGGGGTATAGGGCTCCACCGTCGGGACGGCGTTGAACAATTCGCCGAGTGCCTTGACTGCTTCGTGGTCGAGCTGGTCGAACGTGCGTACCGTGGCCACGCACCGAGCCTACGTCAGTTCGGCACGAGTGACGACTCCAGCGGCGGCCTAGCCCGCCATCGCGTCGCGAATTCGTTCGAAGAAGCCCTTGGTCCGCTTCGGGAGGACCGGCGTGCCCATCGTCTGTGCCAGCTTCTCGAGAAGCTCTCGCTGCTCGCCGGTCAGCTCCTCGGGCACCACCACCGTCACGCGAACCACGAGGTCACCGCGCCCGGGGCGCTGCAGGTGCGGCACGCCCTTCCCGCGGATCACGAACTCCTCGCCGGACTGCGTTCCCGGGGGCACCTCGAACTCCATCTCCCCTTCGAGCGTCGGGATGCGAACCTTCGCCCCCAGCGCCGCCTGCGCCACGTTCACCGGCAGCTCGTACAGGATGTGATCCTCGATGCGAACGAACCGCGGGTCAGGCGCAACGCTGAGGACCACGTACAGGTTGCCCTCTTCCCCGCCGCGCACGCCCGCTTCGCCTTCGCCGGTCAGCCGGATCTGGGCGCCGTCGTCCACCCCGGCGGGAATCTTCACCGAGATGCGGCGGGTTCGCTTCACCCGGCCCTGCCCGTGGCACTTCGAGCACGGGTTGGTGATCACGCGCCCTTCCCCGCCACAGCGATGACACGTCGAGACGTTCACGAACTGGCCGAAGATGCTCTGCTGCGCCCGGCGAATTTCGCCCGCGCCGTTACATTCGGGGCACACGCTCAGGTCGCTGCCCGGCTCCGCACCCCGGCCGCGGCAGTGGTCACACCGCTCCAGCCGCGTGTACTCGATCTCCTTCTCGGTTCCGAAGACCGCCTCTTCGAACGTGAGCCGCAGGTTGTACCGCAGGTCCGAACCACGCGCCGGTCCGCGCCGTCGGCGTCCCCGGGCACTCCCGCCGAAGAACGCATCGAAGATGTCCCCGAACCCTTCGAACGTGGAGAACCCTTCGAACCCCTGCGGCCCGCTGCCCATTGCGCCGTCCACGCCCGCATGCCCGAAGCGGTCGTAAATCGAGCGCTTCTCCGGGTCGGAGAGCACTTCGTAGGCCTCGTTGATCTCTTTGAACTTCTCGGCAGCGTCAGGAGATGGGTTGCGGTCGGGGTGGTACTCCATCGCCAGCCGCCGGTACGCCTTCTTCAGTTCCTGCGGGCTGGCGTTCCGGTCGACTCCGAGGATCTCGTAATAGTCCCGTTGGGTGGCTGGCATCGGTTAGCAGTGTAACAAACGGAGTGCTAAGCAGACGTTCACTTCATCTTAGGCCGTTCGACATCCAGGCGCGAGACACGCGAGAATCCCCCTCGTGCTCTCCAAAGACCTGCAGGACCTCCTCGATCGCTTCGCCCGTGGCCCGTCGCTCCTCCGCGAAGCCGTTTCCGGCCTCGACGCCGGCATCGCCGGGCGCCCACCACCGGGCGACGACTGGTCGGTCCGTGACATTGTGGTCCATCTCGCGGACGCCGAGCTCGTGCGCGCCGTGCGAATTCGCGCCATCCTCGCCGAGGACGAACCGGCGCTCATCACGTTCGACGAACGCCTCTGGAAGCGCCGCCTTCAGTATCTCTGGCGCAGCATCGAAAGCTCCATTTCGCTGTTCGAACAGACGCGGTACACGACCGCCGAGATCCTCCGCCACGCCGGCAAGGACGCCTGGGAGCGCACCGGGATCCATCCCGAGCGCGGCCGGATGACCGTCCGGGAACTCATTGTGGCCGGCATCGACCATGTCACCGAACACGCTGAGCAGATTCGAGCTGCCCGTGCCGCATTCTCCTAACCCTTCCCCGTGCGTTAAGGTTCGATCGCTGTAACAATGGCTATGTGACAGACCAACCTCGCCGGCAAACCCAGGTCGTGGACCGTCCACACACGACCCGGGCGGCAGGCGCGGAATCGTTCGCAACCACAGCAAGCACCGGCGCCTGGAAGCGGAACCTCGTCTTCATCTGGGTTGGCGTGTTCGTCGGCCTCCTCGGCGCCAACTTCGTTTTCCCCTTCATCCCCTTCTACCTCGAAGAACTCGGCGTCGCCGGCGAGTCGAACCGGGCGTTCTGGACCGGTGTCTCCGCCAGCGTGACCGGCCTCTCGCTGACGCTTACTGCACCGATCTGGGGTTCGATGGCCGACCGCTGGGGCCGGAAGCCAATGTTCCTCCGTGCCCTCGCCGGCGCGGGCGTTCTGATCGCCCTGATGGGCCTGGCCCAGGTGCTCTGGCAGTTCGTCCTGCTGCGATTCCTGATGGGCGCGTTCGCCGGGACCATGGGTGCCGCCGCGGCACTCGTTGCGGCCACCACCCCCCGCGCGAAGGTCGGGTACGCGCTCGGCATGCTGCAGACCGGCCAGTTCGCCGCCAACATGATCGGACCCGCGGTCGGTGGCTACGTTGCAGCCAGCCTCGGCATGCGCGAGTCGTTCTTCTTCTGTGCCGCGCTCTACGGCATGGCTGTCGTGGCCGTCTGGCTGTTCGTGCGCGAGCGCCCGCCCGAAGGCGAAGACCCGGGCGAAGCCGCCGCGCCGGCCCGTCACCGGGGCGAAGGGAGCCTCATCGGGAATCTCCGCGTTGTCATCCAGGAGCGCCAGGTCGTGCTCATGCTGCTCCTCCTGTTCGCGCTCTGGCTCAGTACCACGTTCGTGCGTCCGGTTATGCCGCTTTCGATCGACGGCTTTGCGCACGACTCCGGCCGCGACGATCACATCCGGCTGGTGCTTGGTCCTATCGACCGGTTCATCCGCACCGAAGCAGCGACCGGCCTCGTGTTCGCTGCTGTCGGCCTGACGAGCACAATTGCTGCGCTGGCTGTAGCGCCCGTTGGACAGCGGATTGGGTACCGCAAGAGCGTCTCCATCGCGGCCGCTGCCACAGGCGTGCTGTTCTTCCCGGTTGCGCTCGCGAACGACTTCGCGGGATTCGTCCTGCTTTTCGCGGCCACCGGGCTCTTCCAGGGCGCCATGGTCCCGGGTACTAATGCGCTCATCGCAGCCGCCACGCCCGAAGGAAAACACGGCAGTACGTTCGGTCTCGCCGCCAGCATGCAGTCACTCGCGCTCCTTGTCGGACCCACTGCCGGTGGCGCTGTTAGCGCCTTGTTCGGCATCCGGGCCGTCTATCTCGTCATCGGCGCACTTCTCGTGTTCACCGCCGTCGCGGCACAACTCTTTATTCGCGAACCGGATATTTTCCGGAAGCGTTAATACGGTGCTGCACTATCCCCCTCTTGGGTGGCTCCATTACGTCGCCTCCAACTTGACCTTGCGGTAAAAAGAAACCTAGTATCCCGCCGTTCGCGTACTACCTAGGGGAGTCTGTTAGTTCCCTGCAATCACAGAGGGAGGAGACCCTTCATGCGCAGAACTCAGTCCAGGTGGTTCTTGCTGTTGGCGCTTATGGCCGCGTTTGCACTCGTTATTGCGGCCTGTGGCGGCGACGACGACGATGACGACGACGGCGGAACCACACCCGGAAGCACCCAGACGCAGCCTTCGGGCGGCGATGATGGCGACAACGGTGAGGTCCGGGGATTCACTGATGCCGGCTACGCGGCAGCTGGCCTCGACAAGCAAGTCACCATCCAGGCTGGCCAGCCCATTCGCATCGGCATCTCCAGCGCGCTCAGCGGCGACGTAAAAGGCCTCGGAGAGCCCATCGCACAAGCAGCCGAAGCAGCCGGCCTGGGCGTCGAAATCAAGGGCTTCCCGATCGAGTTCGTCCGCGAAGACGACCTCTGCACGGCTGAAGGTGGCCCCGCGGCGGCCGAGCGCCTGATCCAGAAGGGCGTCGTCGCGGTGGTTGGCCCCATCTGCTCCGGCGGTACCGCCGCATCGCTCGGCATCTACGACGAGGCCGGCATTACCCATATCTCGCCTTCGGCGACCTCCGGCACGCTGACCAACCCGGAACGCGCGGAAGGCCCGTATGTCACCTTCTTCCGCACCCCGGTCCTGAACAGCGACGAAGCCCGCGAGCAGGCCAAGTTCCTCTACGCTGAAGGCGCCCGCAAGGCGTTCATCGTCCACGACACCGACGACTACGGCACCGACCTCGCCGAGCAGTTCCAGAAGTACTTCAAGGCCGAGGGCGGCGAGATCGTCGGTTCGCCGGCTGGCTTCGAAAAGAAGCAGGCCGACTTCAGCGCCATCATCAACAACATCAAGGCTTCCGGCGCCGATGTGGTGTACTTCGCTGGCTTCTACGCCGAAGCCACCCCGTTCATCCAGCAGATGCGCCAGGACGGCTCGCTCGATGACGTGCTCTTCATGGGCTCCGACGGCGTGAAGAACGACGAGTTCATCGCCGGCGCCAAGCAGGCCGCCGAGGGCGCCTTCCTTGCGCTCCCGGGTGACCAGGGCCCCGAGTTCTCCACCTTCGCCGAGAAGTACGCCGAGATTTCGGGTGGCGGCGATGCTGCTGCGGCGACGTTCGGCGCCGAGGCCTACGACGCTGCTACCGCCATCATCAAGGCTCTCGAGCAGGTTGCCCGCGAAGAGGGCGGCAACCTTGTCATCGACCTGAAGGAGCTCAACGAAGCCATCAAGAACATCAGCTTCGACGGCGCCTCCGGGAAGGTTGAATTCGGCCCCAACGGCGACCGCGCTGGTGCGGTGGTCCGCATCTTCAAGGTCGTCGACGGCCAATACGAACAGGTCAACTAAAGCCGCTGCCCGGTTGATTCAGGAGCGGGAGGGGCGCAGGCCACTGTTGCCTCTCCCGTTTTCCTGTCCGGATGGGCACGAGGACGCATGCACATGACCATGATTTTCCTGATTGCCAGCGCAGAATTCTGGTCCGACCAGTTCGTTGCAGGGTTGACGACGGGCAGCATCTACGCCCTCATCGCCCTCGGCTACACGATGGTCTACGGCGTGCTCCAGCTTATTAACTTCGCTCACGGCGAAGTGTTCATGATCGGCGCCTTCGCCGGGTATGGCGTTCTCGTCGCCATGGGCGGCGACGACATTTCCGGCGTGATGATCGCCGTCTCGATTCTCCTCGCGCTTATCGCTGCCGGCGGTGCATCGGCAGCTACCTCGGTCGTCATCGAGCGGATTGCTTACCGGCCGCTGCGTGGCGCACCTCGACTTGCCCCGCTTATCAGCGCGATTGGCGTCAGCATCTTCCTCAGCCACCTCGTCGACGACTTCTTCCTCAACGGCCGGTCGCGCTTCTATCCGCGCATCTTCCCCCACGGCGAAATCGGCGCCGGGCCGCTCGACATCACCTACCTGCAGCTCTTCCTCATTGTTTCGAGCCTCGTGATGATGGCCGTCCTCTACTGGTTCATCCAGGAGACGAAGACCGGGCGCGCCATCCGCGCTGTCGCTGAAAGCCGCGACAACGCCGCCCTCATGGGCATCGATATCAACCGCGCCATTGTGATCACCTTCGTGCTCGGCGCGATCATGGCCGGGTTCGCCGGCGTGCTCTACGGCCTGTTCCTCAGCAGCATCCGCGGGAGCATGGGCTTCCTTCCCGGCCTCAAGGCGTTTACCGCGGCCGTGCTCGGTGGCATCGGCAGCATTCCGGGCGCGGTCGTCGGCGGATACTTCCTCGGCCTCGCCGAGACGGTTGGCCGCGAACTCCTGAACGAACTCCCGGGCGTCGATCTCCCGAACCAGTGGCGCGATGTCGTGGCCTTTGCGCTGCTGGTGCTCGTGCTTATCTTCCGGCCCACCGGCATCTTCAGGGAAAGGGCGGCGAAACGTGCCTAGGCCATGGGACCCCATCACCAGCGCCATTCGTAACGCCCGCCGTTCGACGTGGGACCGCCTCCCCGCGTGGCTTCGGCCGCTCATCTGGCTCGGCCTCGCGCTCTCGGTGCTGCTTGTGCCCGGCTTCGGCGACACCTGGATGCGGATGTTCTTCCTCGTCGGCCTCTACGTCGTGTTGGGGATGGGCCTCAACGTCGTGGTCGGCCTCGCCGGTCTGCTCGACCTCGGCTACGTGGCGTTCTTCGCGGCCGGCGCCTACGTCGTCGCGATTTTCGGCACCGAAGTGTCCCCGGCGGTCGACGGCACCACGAACTTCTGGCTCCTGTTGCCGCTCGCGGTTTTCGTCGGTGCAGTTGTGGGGCTGCTGCTCGGCCTGCCAGTGCTCCCACTGCGCGGTGACTACCTCGCGATCGTCACGCTCGGCTTCGGCGAGATCATTCGCATCACGCTGCTGAACATGAACAACATCACGCGCGGTTCGCGCGGCCTATTCGACGTCGAAAAGCCGATGATCGGCGACTTCCGCGTCGACAAAGTGTCGGAGTTCTACTTCTTCATCGTCATCGCGGCGTTCATCGTGTGGTTCGTGACGGCGCGCCTGCGCGATTCCCGCGTCGGCCGCGCGTGGGAGGCGATTCGCGAAGACGAAGACGTGGCAGCGGCCATGGGCATCAACACGGTGAAGTACAAACTCATGGCCTTTTCTATTGGCGCTGCGGTCGGCGCCGTCGGCGGTGCGATCTACGCCCCGTTCATCGACTTCGTCGCCCCGCAGTCGTTTTCGCTGCTGGTGTCGATCAACGTGCTCGCACTCGTCATCATCGGCGGCATGGGCAGCACCCAGGGGGTGATCGCCGGCTCGCTCATCCTCATCGGCGTGCCGGAACTGCTCCAGTTCCAGGAGACCGCGGAGGTCCTGCAAAATCTCGGCTGGCTGCGTGACGGCATCAACACGGCCATCGACGGCATCAACGTCATCCCCGCACTCAGCATTTCGAAGCTGCCGCCTGCCGAGGACTGGGGCGAAAAGCTCGCGCTCTACCGGTTCATCGTCTTTGGCGCGCTGCTCGTGCTGGTCATGGTGCTCCGGCCATCGGGCCTCTTCCCTTCGCGCCGCCGCGAACTCGAATTCGAACACCCGCCCGAGGCTGAAACCGCTGCCGGAGGAGGGATCGACTGATGTCCGGCGCCTCCCTAACCGCTCGCAACCTCACCATGCAGTTCGAGGGACTCACGGCGCTCTCCTCTGTCGACATCGATGTCCCGGCCGGCCAGATCCACGGCCTCATTGGTCCGAACGGCGCCGGGAAAACGACGTTCTTCAACTGTGTGACCGGCTTCTACCGGCCGACCGGGGGGGAACTGCGGCTCGGCCAGGCACGGATCGACGGGCTCAGTCCGCATGAGATCAGCCGGCTTGGCGTCTCGCGCACGTTCCAGAACATCCGCCTGTTCTCGAACATGACCGCGATCGAGAACGTCCTCGTCGGCGCCCACGCCAACATCCAGGTCGGCGGGCGCGAAGTGGTCTCGCTTCGCCGTCCATCCGGCAGTCGCCTGCTCGATGCCATCCGGGACCTGCCGCGCGTTCCCCTTGCATTGGCCGCGGGTGCCGTGGAAATCAGCGGCGCCGTCCTCCGCCCACCGCGCGTCCGCCGCGCCGAACAGGCAGCCATCAACAACGGTCTTCGGCTCCTTGCCTCCGTTGGGCTCGCGGGCCGCGAGAACGTGATCGCGCGGAACCTGCCCTATGGCGACCAGCGCCGCCTCGAACTGGCTCGCGCGCTCGCCACACAGCCCCGGCTTCTGCTGCTCGACGAACCAACCGCCGGGATGAACCCGCAGGAAAGCGCCTCTATGGTCGAGCTCATCCGGCGCATCCGCGACGAATTCGCGACCACCATCATCCTCATCGAGCACCAGATGCGCGTCGTGATGGGCGTGTGCGAGCGCATCACGGTCCTGGACCACGGTGCGAAGATCGCCGAGGGAACCCCAGCCGAAGTCCAGCGCGACCCCCACGTCATCGAGGCGTACCTCGGGACGCGAGCCATCTCGGGAGGTGGCCGTGCAGCTCCTTAGCCTCGAAAAAGTCGTCGCCGGCTACGGTGGCATCGTCGCGATCAAAGGCATCGACCTGTCCGTGAACTCGGGCGAAATCGTCACGCTCATCGGCAGCAACGGCGCCGGCAAGTCCACGACGCTCCGCACCATCTCCGGCCTCCTGCGCGCTCGCTCCGGCCGGATTACCTTCAAGGACAGGGACATCACCCGGATGCCCCCCCACCGCATTGTCGGGCTCGGCATCTCGCACGTTCCCGAAGGGCGCGGCATCTTCCACCGTCTTACCGTTCTCGAAAACCTGCAGCTTGGCGCGTTCCAGCGGAACGACAACGAGATCGATGCCGACCTCGACCGCGTCTTCGAACTTTTCCCGCGGCTGAAGGAGCGGGCTCGCCAGACGAGCGGCACGCTCTCGGGCGGCGAACAGCAGATGCTCGCGATGGGCCGCGCAATGATGGCCCGCCCC
>CAZWBW010000006.1:0-10243 GCA_964632355.1 uncultured Anaerolineaceae bacterium
AACCGCGAGAACGGGAGTTGTGACTTCCGTTCGGGCGTGCCGGTAGGTGTGGAGGGCCCGGAGGAACCGGGCTACGGCCAACTCGTCGAGAAGCGGACGCGGCGCGGGACGTTCTACGGCTGCTGGAACTACCCGCGGTGCAGCTACACGACGAATTCGCTGGAACCCGACAAGATGACGCCGCCGCGTCCGCCAGCCGAACGGGAAGCAGCGAACGCGAAGCTCATGGAGCGAAGCGCACGCGGGAAGGCGGCGTACGCCAAGCGACGCGAGAACGCTGCCCGGGCCCGCAAGGCGAGCTAGCACGCACGTCCTTTACTCACGCTCGGAAAGCCCCTGTGCATTTCGTCGCAGGTGGGCTAGAGTTCCCGTGCGGGGTGAGGGGACGGGCTGAACGATGACGAGCCGCCCGGCGCACAAGACTGCGAGCGCCTACCTCGAGGCTTATCTGCGCGAACTCCAATCGGTCGGTAACCGCTCGCCGTACACGATCCGGAACTACCGGAACGACATCGGCCAGTTCCTCGCGTGGTGCGAAGAGAACGGGCGAGATCCGCTGACGATCAGCCGGCACGACTTCCGCGCATACCTCGCCGAATTGCGTGACCAGGGCATGGCCGCCGCCTCGGTGACGCGCCGGACGAGCACAGTCCACGGGTTCTACCGCTACCTGCAGCGGGAGGGCGCCACCGATCGTGACCTGCTGTACGGCATGACGCTGCCGAAGAAGCCGAAGCGGCTGCCGAAGGTGCTGCCGCCACCGGTGCTCGAAGCGCTGCTGACCGCGCCTGACCCGTCGACCCCGGCCGGGCTGCGCGACCGCGCGATCCTCGAATTCCTGTACGGGGCGGGGCTGCGCATCTCGGAACTGGTGTCCCTCGACCTCGGCCAGGTGGACTGCGAGCAGCGTGCGACCATCGTGCGCGGCAAGGGCGCGAAGGAGCGCGTGGTGTTGTTCGGCGAGCCGGCCATCCGGGCGCTCCTGCTGTACCTCCGGGATGGCCGCCCGGCACTGGTGAAGGGCCCCGAGCCGGCGCTGTTCCTGAACCGTCATGGGCGCAGACTTTCGGCGCGCGCGGTGCAGATGCTGGTCAAGCGCCATGCACTCGCGGCAGGCATCGCGGAGGATATTCACCCCCACCTGCTGCGCCATTCGTTCGCCACGCACATGCTCGACGGGGGCGCCGACCTGCGGGTGGTGCAGGACCTGCTGGGGCACAGTTCGCCGACCACGACGCAGATCTACATGCAGGTCAGCCGCGCGAGGCACGCGGAGATCAGCGAGGAGGCCTGGATTCGCATCGCGGAGGACGCGCTGAACGCAGGGCGGGAGCGCCGTAAGATTTCGTGAGCATGGCACAGAGCTCCCCGGTCCTTCTCCTGGTGCATGGGCCGAACCTGAACCTCCTGGGCGAACGCAAGCCGGAAATCTACGGGACCACCACGCTGCTCGACATCGAGGCAGACGTTGCCGCCGCGGCGAACGAACTCGGCGCTTCGGTGCTCTGCTTCCAGAGCAATCACGAAGGGGCCCTCATCGACTTCCTGCACGAGCACCGGAAGGTGGCGGATGGCGTCATCATCAATGCGGGCGCCTTCACGCATACGTCGGTTGCGCTGCGGGATGCGATCGAAGCGATCGAGAAGCCGACGGTTGAAGTGCACATCTCGAACACACATGCTCGCGAGGGATTCCGCCACGTGTCGCTCATCGCGCCGGTGTGCATCGGCCAGGTGGCGGGGCTGGGGCGCGCGGGGTACGGCGCGGCAGTTCGACTTCTCCTCGAGCACATTCGCGCGCAGGCAGGCGATTCGAACACGTAGACTGGTGGCATGAACCGGCTGGACCGCATCCGCGCCGCGATGGCCGAGGAGGGGCTCGACGCGCTGCTGATCTCGAGCGCCGTCGAGGACCTGTTCGGCGTGCACTCGGTGAACCGGCAGTACGTGAGCGGGTTCACCGGGTCGACGGGCCATGTGCTGGTCACGCGCGACCGGGCGCTGATTGCGCTCGACTTCCGGTACACGGAGCAGGGCGGACAGGAGTGCGTCCCGTACGGCTTCGAGATCTGGGAGCGCAAGGGGCGCCACGAAGAATGGGTGCCGGCACTCATTCGAGACGCCGGGCTCGCGGGTGCAAAGATCGGCGTGTCGCCCGCGGACATGAGCCTGCAGGAGTTCGAGACGTTCCGGCGGGCGATCGACGAGATGCCGTGGGCGCTTCGTCCCCAGATCGGGCTCGCATCGCCCATCATCGAACGGCTTCGGCGCATCAAGACCACGGAGGAACTGCTCGCCATCGAGAAGGCGATCCAGGTTGCCGACCGGGCGTTCGAGCAGGTACAGGCAGCGGTCGAACCGGGCATGACCGAGCGGCAGGTCGCCGAACTCGTGCGTGAGACGGTGCGGGAACTCGGGGCGACTGACGTGTCGTTCGACACCATAGTGGCGGCCGGCCCGCACGGCGCACTCCCCCACGCGACCCCGCGGGGAGAACCAATCCAGGCTGGTCAGCCAGTCGTCATCGACATGGGAGCGCGGTACGACGGGTACTGCAGCGACCTGACGCGCACGTTCGTGGTCGGCGCACCGCCGGCGAAGTTCCAGGAGATCTACGAGATCGTGTTCGAGGCTCAGCAGGCAGCCATCGAGGGCGTCGAACCGGGCATGACCGGCGCACAGGCGGACGAACTGGCGCGAAACGTGATTCGAAAGGCGGGGTATGGCGAACAATTCGGACACGGACTCGGGCATGGAGTAGGGCTGGAAGTGCATGAAGCTCCGTACCTGGGGCCAACATCCAGCGATGTGCTCGAAAACGGGATGGTGTTTACCATCGAACCGGGCATTTATCTGCCGGGAGAGTTCGGCGTCCGAATTGAAGACATTGTGGTGCTGGAGAACGGCAAGGCCCGCGTGCTCAGCCACGCAACGAAACTGAACCCACGGGAGCTTAGTGGATGATTTCCACCGGTGAATTGAAGAAGGGCGCGACCATCGAACTCGATGGCAAGCTGATGTCGATCCTCGACTACACGCACATCAAGATGGGCCGCGGGTCGGCGCAGGTGCGCATCAAGTTCCGGGACGTGCGAACCGGCAGCATCACGGAGCAGACGTTCCAGGCGGGGACGAAGTTCCAGCGGGCGCGTGTCGAGCGCCGCGAGATGCAGTACCTGTACAACGACGGCGAGTTCTACCACTTCATGAACACCGAGACCTTCGAACAGATCGCGGTCCCGGCGGAGAAGGTGGGCGACGCGAACCTGTACCTGAAAGAGAACGACATGGTCGAGGTCGTGCTCTTCGGCGACGAAGTCATCGGTGTCGAACTGCCGATCACGGTGGAGTTGACGGTCACGCAGACCGAGCCTGGCTTCAAGGGCGATACCGCCACCGGCGGCAGCAAGCCGGCGACGCTGGAAACGGGGCTCGTAATCCAGGTGCCGCTCTTCATCGAGGAGGGCACGAAGATCAAGGTCAATACGGGCACCGGCGAGTACATCGAGCGTGTGAGCTAGGACTCGCTGCGCGGCACAGAGCGTACAAAGGGGACCCCCGCGCCGGGGTCCCCTTCGCTATGACGCTACCGAGCCAGTACGGAGAGGCGTGGAAGCCACGCGTGGTCCGGGTAGGCCGTCGTCACGGGGAGTCAGTCGGTTCGCCGGGCACCCGTGGCGCACCCACACCTCTGGCAGCCGCGGAGCGGGACCCGTAGCCTGTTCGCATGCAGGCGCTCACCGTCTCGGCTGTCGTCAACTACTTGCGCGAGATTTTCGACGCGAGCGAGTTCTTCTCGGACCTGTGGATCCAGGCCGAGGTTTCGAACTACTCGCGGCCGGCATCGGGGCACCGGTACTTCTCGCTGAAAGACCAGTACGCTTCGCTCCGGGCCGTCATGTTCCGGGACACGATGCCGGGACTGAATCTCGCGAACGGGGACCGCATCATCGCGCACGGGAAGGTGACCGTGTACCCGCAGCGGGGCGAACTCCAGTTCGTGTGCGACTTCATCAGGCCGGAGGGCGTTGGCATCCTCGCGGCGAAGTTCGAGGAACTCCGCATGCGGCTCGAGGCGGAAGGGCTGTTCGCAGAAGAGCGCAAACGACCGCTCCCGCGCTTCCCGAAGCGGATTGGCATCGTGACGTCGGCGACGGGCGCAGCGCTGCAGGACGTGCGAAAGGTGCTGTCCCATCGCTGGCCGCTGGCGGAGTTGGTGCTGTCCCCCGCGATGGTGCAGGGCGAACACGCTCCGGGGCACATCCTCGGGGCGCTGCGCATGCTGGCGCGCGAACCGGGGCTCGACGTGGCGCTGCTGGTTCGCGGCGGCGGAAGCGCCGAGGACCTCTGGGCGTTCAACGACGAGCGCGTGGCGCGGGCCATCTACGGCTTCCCGGTCCCGATCGTGACGGGAATCGGCCACGAAACCGACATCACGATCGCCGACCTGGTGGCGGACGTGCGGGCGGCCACGCCGAGCGCCGCCGCCGAGCGGGCAACACCGGACATCCGAGAGCTGCGGGGCGCGGTGCAGGTGGTCGAACGGGCGATGGGATCGGCGGTGCGCGAACGGCTCGCCGAACGGGCCGCCGGGGTCGAGGGGCTTGCGGCGCGGCTTCAGCGCGGGGCGCCGAACCCGGCACTCCTCGCACGTGACGTACGCGGGCTCCTCCGCGATCTCCAGTCGGCGTTCGAACGCCGAACGGCGACCGATCGTGCGCGCTTCGAGCACATACGGGCGCGCATCGAGGGCCTCGATCCGCGCGCGACCCTCGCGCGAGGGTTTGCGATCGTGCAGGATGCGAAGTCGCGGAAAGTCGTGAACAGTGTGAAGCGGGTGAAGCCGGGCGCCCGGCTCTCCGTGGCTGTTACCGACGGGGCGTTCTGGACCGAGGTGAGCTAGGTGGCAGAGCAAACGTTCGAGGAGCTGTACGCGGCGCTGGAAGAGAAGGCGCGCAAGCTCGAGCAGGGCAACCTGCCGCTGGAAGAGTCGCTGAAACTGTATGAGGAGGGAGTCGCACTCGTGGACAAACTGAAGGAGATCCTCGAAGGGGCAGAGCTGCGTATCCGCAGCCTGCAGGTGCGACTCGAAGACGACCAGGCTCACCTCCGCGAAGTCGAGGCCGACTACGGTGCCGAGTTCGATGACTAACCCGCTGCGCATCGCCTGGCTTACCACTGGACGGGGCGAAGGCTCCTACGGCGCGCTCGAACACACGCTCCGTGCGATCGATGACGGGCTGCCGGTCGAGATCGCGGTGGTGTTCGTGAACCGGGACCCGGGAGAGGCCGAACCGACCGACCGGCTGATGGACCTCGTTCGCGGGCGAGGGATTCCGCTCGAGACGCTCTCCTCGACGCGATTTCGCAAGGAGCGCGGCGGGAAGCTTTCGAAACCGGGCGAACCGCTCCAGCCGTGGCGCACCGAGTTCGACACCGCGGTCGCGGAAAAGCTCGCGCGGTACGAGTTCGACCTCGGCGTTATGTTCGGTTATATGCTGATCGCCACGGAACCATTGTATGGGCGGTTCCGGTTCATCAACGATCACCCCGCCCTGCCGAACGGGCCCATCGGGACATGGCAGGAGGTGATTCGCGAGCTGATGGACAAGGGCGTGACGGAATCGGGTTGCACGATGAACCTCGTGACCGGCGACGTGGACCGGGGCCCGGTGGTGAGCTTCTGCCGCTACCCGATCCGGGATGAGGCGACAAAGGTGCTCTGGCGAGACTTCGCCGAGGAGCCACCGGAAGACCGGCAGGCGTACGACGAGACGCCGCTCTTCCGGGAGATTCGGCGGCGCGGACTCCTTCGCGAGCGGCCACTGCTCGTCGAAACGCTGCGGGCGATCGCCGAGGGCCGGATCGAGGTGCCGCCGGCCGCGCCGCTCGACCTGACGGTCGAGGTGGAGAACGCGGTAGCGGCGGTTGCGCGACAAACGTAAAGAAATGCGCTCGGGGTGAACCCTTCGGTATACTCCCGCAATGACCGAAGCGATGAGCCAGAGCTGCCCTGACTGCGGCACTGCCTACGACCCGACCGACAACTACTGCCGACGCTGTGGCATGTACCTGGCGGCGGTCCGGCCGACGACCTCGCTCACGAAGGACGAGCCGAAGCGCGAGGTCGAGCCGGTTCGTGCCGGGCTGCCGGCACCGGTGAAGCGGGCCGCGACCGCGCTGGCAATCGGAACGGCGCTGCAAATCGGCGTGGGGCTCGCGGGGAAGTACCTCGCCGGCCAGGCTGCGAAAGGTGCAATGACGGCCGCGACCCGGCAGGCCGTGCCGCGTGGGCGCCGCGGCAGCCGGGAAGTGACGAAGCCCCGGGGCGCCGAATCCTCGAATGGCGAAGAGGCGACCGCAGTAAGCGAGACCGTGCTGATTCGCCGCGTGTGGGTGCGGCGGGGATAGCCCGTCCGACGTCAGTTACCCTGCTGAATCCTGGAAATCACCGGTGCCGGTGCGGCGACCGGTTTATTGCGCGCGCCGGCACCCGGCGGCGCATTACGGTTCGCAATGCAGCCTCGCGAGTTGCGTTGTCGTGCCTCGCGGAGAGCGCGTCCTGCGGTAAGCTTCCCTCGTGTCCCTGGAGCTTGACCGACGGCAGCGCAACCTCGTTCTCGCGTTGTTGTGCGTTGCGTCGTTCGCGGTGGTGTTCAACAACCTGATCATCACCCCCATCCTCCCGGAAATCTCGGACGACCTGAACGTGAAGGTGGCGGTGGCCGGCCTGCTGGTGACCGTGTACGCGGTGGTGGGCGGCGTGGCTGCTGTCTTTTCGGGCCCGTTCATCGACCGCATCGGGCGGAAGCCCGTGGTCGTAGCGGGGATGACCACGCTGGTGGTCGCGACGGCGCTTTCGGCGGTTTCGCCGCACTTCGTGGTGCTTGCGGCGTCGCGGGCGCTTGCCGGGTTAGGTGTCGCATGCCTGACGCCCGCAGTGTTCTCCGCTGTCGGCGACTACTTCGCGTACGAAGAGCGGGGCCGGGCGATGTCGTGGGTCATCAGCGCGAACACGAGCGCGAGTATCCTGGGCGTCCCTGCGGGGGCGCTCATCTCGGGCTTGCTGTCGTGGCGGTTGACGTTCGTCCTAATCGCGGTGCTGTGCCTCGTGTTCACGTGGTTGCTGTTCCGCAAGCTGCCGAGTGACCCGCCGCGCCGACGCGATGCTCCGCGCGAGGGCCTGCGCCCGATCCTCGAGGTCCTGCGCGATCTGCAGACTTCGATGGCGCTGATCTCGAATTACCTGTCGACGGCGTACTGGTTCGTGTTCGTGACCTACATGGGCGCGTATTTCCACGACGAGTTCGGCCTGGCGAAGTGGGCGCTGGGTGGCCTGACGATGGTGATGGGCCTGGGTGTGCTGGTCGGGGGAAACATCGGCGGGCGGCTGGCGGACCGCGTAGGAAAGCAGCCGGTGATCGTGTGGACGAGCGGGCTGTGCGCGGCGGCCATCCTGCTGGAGACGACGGTGGCACCGAACCTGGCCACTGCGGGCGGTCTGTTGTTCCTGTTCGCGGCGTTTGGAGGCGCGCGGTTTGCGTGTGCACAGGCCGTGATGACCCAGATGGCGCCGCACCGGCGGGGCACGGTGATGGCGCTCAGCGCTTCGGGGCAGCAGTTCGGCATCGTGACCGGATCGGCGCTGGGCGCGCTGACGCTCGCTATCAGCGACTACATCGCGCTGGGCCCGGTCTCGGCCGTGCTGGCGATCGCGTCGCTCGTGACCTACGCGCTGTTCATCGACGAGCGCAGCCTGATTGCGGAGCAGGTCGCGGCAACGGTCTCCACGGAACCGCAGGAAGCGTCGGTGTAGCTGCGCGTTCCGCGTTCGCGGACCACAATGCGTCTGTGGCTGACACAACTCCCCTGCCGCGGCTGGTTTCGTCGGAGATCGTGTACGACGGCCGCCTGTTCGACGTTGAGCTCGACGTGCTCGAGTGGCCGGGTGGCACCGAGGCTGCCCGCGAGATCATTCGGCACCCCGGGGCGGTGTGCATGATCCCGGTAACGAACGATGGTGACCTGCTGCTGGTGACGCAGTATCGCCACGCTGCGGGCGACCGGCTGCTGGAGCTCCCGGCGGGCACACTGGAACCGGGTGAAGACCCGCGCGAAACCGCCATCCGCGAACTCCAGGAGGAGGTGGGGATGGTGCCGGGCACGGTGGAGCCGATGGGCGGCTTCTTCGTGGCGCCGGGCTACACGACGGAGTACATCCACCTGTTCGTGTGCCGGGATCTTCGCGAGGGGCGGCTCGATGGGGACGACGACGAAGACATCGAGGTGCATTCGATGACGCTGGACGAGGCACTGAAGCAAATCGACGCAGGGCGTATCGTAGACGGGAAATCAATCATTGGGCTCCTGCGGTACGCGCGTCGCGCCAATCGATAAAGTCAATGACGGGATGCATGCGCCTCGCTTGTTGTCAATGAAAATGCGGGCGTAGGATTCCGTGGGGTTGGGAAGCAACGGCGCCCGTACCCGGCAGTACCATTGGTAAACCCCCTGGAGGTTGGGAATGCTCAGCGGGACATCACGTCCACGTAGTGGGCCGATGCAGGTAATTCGAACGAAGCCTCGGCCAGCGGCGTGGGCTCTGGATTTCTATAGCTCCGCCATCGGCAAGAAAGCTGTGATGGCGGTTACAGGGATCATCCTGCTGGGCTTCGTGCTGGCGCACATGATCGGCAACCTGAAGCTGTACCAGGATGCCGCACACATGAATGCGTACGGCGAATACCTGCGGGAGATCGGCGAGCCGATCCTGCCACACACTGGCGCGCTCTGGATTCTGCGGATCGTCCTGATCCTCGCGTTTGCGCTACACATCCACGCAGCGGTCTCGCTGACGATGATGAACCGGCGAGCGCGCCCGGAAGGCTACAAGGGCGGGCGGCAGTATGTGGCAGCGAACTACGCGGCGCGGACGATGCGCTGGAGCGGGCTCATCGTCGGCGCATTTGTCCTGTTCCACCTGATGGACCTGACGTGGGGGAACGCGAACCCCGACTTCACGCGCGGGCAGCCGTACGAGAACGTCGTCGCGAGCTTCGAGCGTGTGCCGGTCGCACTGGTCTACATCGTCGCGAACGTGCTGCTGGGGATTCACATCTTCCACGGCGCGTGGAGCCTGTTTCAGTCTTTGGGGTGGAATCATCCACGCTTCAACCCATGGCGTAAGGCTTTCGCCTATGCATTTGCCGCGATCATCGTGATCGGTAATGTGTCGTTCCCCATTGCGGTGATGACAGGCATCGTCGAGTAAGAGGGGGCAGAGATGCTGGACAGCAAGATTCCACCGGGACCACTGGCAGAAAAATGGGACAACCACCGCTTCAGCATGAAGCTGGTGGCGCCCCAGAACCGCCGTAAGTTCGAGATCATCGTCGTGGGGACAGGTCTCGCAGGTGCTTCGGCCGCCGCAACGCTGGGCGAGCAGGGCTACAACGTGAAGTCGTTCTGCTTCCAGGACAGCCCGCGGCGCGCGCACCGCAGGGCGGCATTAACGCCGCGAAGAACTACAAGAACGACGGCGACAGCGTCTATCGCCTCTTCTACGACACCATCAAGGGCGGTGACTATCGCGCCCGCGAAGCGAACGTCTACCGGCTCGCGCAGGTCAGCGTGAACATCATCGACCAGTGCGCCGCACAGGGCGTGCCGTTCGCGCGGGAGTACGGTGGCCTGTTGGACAACCGCTCGTTCGGTGGTGCCCAGGTTTCGCGAACGTTCTACGCCCGCGGCCAGACCGGGCAGCAGCTCGAACTCGGTGCGTACCAGGCACTGATGCGGCAGGTGGAGCTCGGCACCGTGAAGCTCTACCCGCGGCACGAGATGCTCGAGCTGGTGATCAAAGACGGCCGCGCGGCGGGCATCGTCGTCCGCGACCTGGTGACGGGCGAGATCACGTCGCATTCGGCACACGCGGTTGTGCTTGCGACGGGTGGCTACAGCAACGTCTTCTTCCTTTCGACGGGCGCGAAGGGCTGCAACGCGACGGCCATCTGGCGAGCTCACCGGAAGGGGGCCTACTTCGCGAACCCGTGCTTCACGCAGATCCACCCGACCTGCATCCCGCAGAGCGGCGAGTACCAGTCGAAGCTCACGCTGATGAGCGAGTCGCTGCGCAACGACGGCCGGGTCTGGGTCCCCAAGAAGGCCGAAGACGTTACGAAGGCTCCCAATCGGATCCCCGAAGAGGACCGAGACTATTACCTCGAGCGGCTCTACCCGAGCT
>CAZWBW010000006.1:10253-53693 GCA_964632355.1 uncultured Anaerolineaceae bacterium
ACACGCCACCCGAACGATATCCCCGAGGAGGAGCGGGACTACGTCCTCGAGCGGCGCTATCCGGCGTTCGCGAACCTGGTTCCTCGCGACGTGGCTTCGCGTGCGGCGAAGCTGCAGGTGGACCAGGGCTTCGGTGTGGGCGAACTCCACAACGGCGTGTACCTGGACTTCCGGGACGCCATCAGGCGGCTGGGGCGGGCAACGATCGAACAGCGCTACGGCAACCTGTTCGACATGTACCGGAACATCACCGGCGACGACCCGTACGAAGTGCCGATGCGCATCTACCCGGCGCCGCACTACACGATGGGCGGCCTGTGGGTCGACTACAACCTGATGAGCAACATCCCGGGCCTGTTCGTCATCGGCGAGGCGAACTTCTCGGACCATGGTGCGAACCGGCTCGGTGCGAGCGCACTGATGCAGGGCCTCGCGGACGGGTACTTCATCCTCCCGTCGACGATTACGGGCGAACTGGCGGAGCAGCTTGGCTCGCCGCCGCCCGACCCGAACGGGCCGGAATTCAAGGACGCCGAGCAGGCTGTCCGCGACCGGATCAGCACGCTGCTGAGCATTCGCGGCAAGCGGTCAGTCGACTCGTTCCACCGGCAGCTCGGAAAGATCCTGTGGGACTACTGCGGTATGGCGCGCAACGCCGACGGACTGAAGCAGGCGCGGACGATGATCTACGACCTGCGCGAGGAGTTCTGGTCGGACGTGAAGGTGCTCGGTGAGAGCGAGACGCTGAACCAGTCGCTGGAGAAGGCGGGGCGCGTCGCCGACTTCTTCGAGCTTGGCATGCTGATGTGCCAGGACGCGCTGCACCGCGAAGAATCGTGCGGCGGCCACTTCCGCGAGGAGTACCAGACGCCCGACGGCGAGGCGCTTCGCGACGACGAGAACTTTGCGTACGTTGCGGCCTGGGAATTCCAGGGCGAAGACAAGCCGGCGGTCCTGCACAAGGAGCCGCTCGTGTTCGAATACGCCCATCCGACGCAGAGGAGCTACAAGTGACGCTGAACCTGACGCTAAAGGTCTGGCGACAGCCGGGCCCGGACGCCCCGGGCGAGTTCGAGGTTTACAAGCTGGACGGCATCAACGAGGACGCATCGTTCCTCGAGATGTTGGACGTGCTGAACGAGCGGCTCATTGCGGCGGACAAGGAGCCAGTCGCGTTCGACCACGACTGCCGTGAAGGCATCTGTGGCTCCTGCGGCGTGGTTATCAACGGCATTCCCCACGGCCCCGTCCAGGGCGTGACGACCTGCCAGCTCCACATGCGCAACTTCAAGGATGGCGACACCATCGTCATCGAGCCGTGGCGCGCGCGGGCGTTCCCCGTCATCAAGGACCTGGTGGTCGACCGCACGGCGCTGGACCGGATCATCCAGGCTGGTGGCTACATCACAGCCCCCACGGGAAGCGCCCGGGACGCCAACCTGACGCTCGTCCCGAAGGCGATCGCCGACCAGGCGATGGACGCCGCAGCGTGCATCGGCTGCGGTGCGTGTGTGGCCGCGTGCCCGAACGGCGCCGCTCAACTCTTCACTTCGGCGAAGATTTCGCACCTGAACCTGCTCCCCCAGGGCCAGCCGGAGCGCTGGGCACGCACGGTTGCGATGGTCAACCGGATGGAAGACTACTTCGGGAGCTGCACGAACTACCGCGAATGCGAGGCGGTGTGCCCAGCGGGCATCAGCGTCGACTTCATCGCGAAGATGAACCGGGATTACCTGAAGGCGAAGTTCAAGGATCCGCGGTCGCTGGTGCGTCAAGCCGACGCGATGGAAGACTAAGACCAACGGGGTGGCTCGAAAGCCACCCCGTTCTTGTCGTGCGACTCCGCAGCGGATCTAGCGCGGGGCCATCCGAAGCGCGCCGTCGAGGCGAATGGTTTCGCCGTTCAGCATGGGGTTCTCGACGATGTGAGCGGCGAGGCGGGCGTACTCTTCCGGATGCCCGAGGCGCTGCGGGAAGGGCACGCTGGCGCCGAGCGACTGGCGGGCAGGCTCCGGGAGCCCCATCAGCATCGGCGTGAGGAAGAGGCCGGGGGCGATGGTGCAGCAGCGGATGCCATCGCGGGCGAGGTCGCGCGCGATCGGGAGTGTCATGCCAACCACGCCACCCTTCGAGGCGGAGTACGCGACCTGGCCAATCTGGCCTTCGAACGCAGCGACCGAAGCGGTGTTGATGATCACGCCCCGTTCGCCGTCGGCGTTCGGTTCGTTGCGGAACATGCGCGCGGCCGCGAGGCGCGAGACGTTGAAGGTCCCGATGAGGTTGACCTCGATGACGCGCCGGAAGGAGGCGAGGTCGTGGAGGCGGCCGTCGCTGGAGGCGATCTTGGCGGCTGTGCCGATGCCCGCGCAGTTCACCACAACGTGAATGCCACCGAACGCATCCAACGCCTGGTCCAGTGCCGCTGTTACCTGTTCTTCGTTGGCGACGTCGGCCTGGGCGAAGATGCTGCCGTTGCCGATCGACTGCGCGACTTCCTCGCCCTTGAGGTCGAGGATGAGCACCTTGGCGCCGCGGCGTGCGAACTCGCGGGCGGTCGCCTCACCAAGGCCCGAGCCGCCGCCAGTTACCACCACGCCAAGTCCGTTGATGTCCATGAGGTTCTCCTGCAGGTGTAGTGATTCGGTTCTACCATGCCCTACCGAAAGGGGCACAAAGGCGGCGTGAACAGTGACGACCTGCTGATTGACGGAGCGGAAGGTGCGCCGAGGACACTGGTCCTCGCCCATGGCGCGGGGGCGCCGATGGACAGCCCCTATATGGCGTACTTCGCGGAGCGGCTGGCCGGCCCGGCGCTCCGGGTGGTGCGTTTCGAATTTCCGTACATGCGCGCGCGACGGGAAGGCGGCGGCCGGAAACCGCCCGATCGCGAAGCGGTGCTCCTCGAAACGTGGCGAGAGGTAGTGCGGACGCTCGGGAAGCCGGAGGAGACCATCATCGGCGGGAAGTCGATGGGCGGGCGCATGGCGAGCATGGTGGCGGACGAACTCGGCGTGCGGGGGCTGGTGTGCCTCGGGTACCCGTTCCATGCGCCCGGGCGGCCCGAGAAGCCACGCATCGAACACCTGCGTGACCTTCGCACCCCGGCGCTCATCGTGCAGGGCACGCGTGACCCCTTCGGATCACCCGACGAGGTCGCGGGCTACGGGCTGGCCGAGGGGATCCGGGTTCGCTGGCTCGAGGACGGCGACCACGACCTCAAGCCGCGGAAAACGTCCGGCCGCACGCAGCGCGAACTCTGGGACGAGGCGATCGCGGTGCTCCGGGAGTTCGTCGCGGAGCTCTAGGCCCCGGGCGGCAAGTCCGGAGCTTCGCCCGGGCGGGGGCGGCCGCCCGCTGCCCAGCGGATGTAGTCCAGTTCGCCGGTCGAGACGCCCGCGCGGGCGAGTTCCCACGCCAGTTCGGCACGGTGCTGAGCGCTATGCGAGAGCACCTGGGCAATGAGCACCGAAACGGGGAATGCGCGATCCCACCAGGGCACGAAGCACTCACGCTCGAGCGTCGCCTCGTCGAGTCTGTCGGCGAGGGCCGCGAAGTCGGCGCCGGTTTCGTCGACGTAGCGCTGAAGGTTGGCGAACTCGCGAGGGGGCCGCGGAGGAACGTTGTTCTCGCGGAGGACATCGAGGAACCCGCGTTCCACCTCCGCCAGGTGATACGCGCGCTCGAAGAGTGGCTCGCCGTCGTACGCGGCGGACTCGAGGAGGGCGGGCTGGTGTTCGAACGCGGCGAGGACGGTGTGGTTCGCCCAGGCGTTATGTCGTAGCTGCTCTGCGAGGGTGTTCATGTGTCCTCCGTCCCGGGCGGGGTGGGTGTGGAATCGTACAACCGGGCGTGCTGGCGGGATGCGGGAGGTAGCTGGGTTATTCGACGTCGAGGCGCTCGTCGCGCTCGATCTCGCCGCGCGCCAGGGCGGACACGCGGTGCGACAGCTTCCCGGAGCCCTTCACCAGTGGGCCGAACTTCCAGGCCACCGCCTCTTCGAACACTTCTGCGGTCTGGCGCGGAATCGATCCTTCGTTTGCCATGATCCAGGAGCCCGCGAGGAGCCGGAGGTGGTAGGAGCATGCTCCGCTGTAGAACTCGCGGTCGATTTCGCGAACGAGGTCGGGTTCTTCGCGGAGAACGACATCGGCGAGGGCTTGCGCCGGGCGCGCGACGAACGGGTCGCGGTCTACCACTCGCCCGAACGATGTCATCAGCCGGCCGTAGATGTCCTCGGTGATCAGTGGCTTGCGGCGGAACAATGGCATAGTTGGTAGGCCTCCCTGGCCGATCTTACAACCGGCTAGGATCGCTTCGTGGCAGGCAACGTGGATGTCACCGGGATCGTACTCGCGGGCGGTTCGAGTAAACGGTTCGGCTCGGACAAGGCCTGGGCGGAGCTCGATGGGCGGCCGCTGCTGCAGTGGGTGGCGAATGCGCTGGCAACGGTGTGCCGCGAAGTGATAGTCGTGCGTGCCCGGAGCCAGCGGCTACCGGCCGTCGCGCTGGACGTGCCGGCGCGGTTGGTGACCGACGAAGTCGAAGGACAGGGGCCGCTCGCCGGGCTCTTCTCAGCATTCGCACAGGCAGAGACGGAGTACTGCGTGGTAGCGCCGGTCGACGTGCCGCTGCTTCGGCCAGCGCTGGTGCGGCTGCTCGCCGAACGGGTGCAGGGGCACGACGTCGCTGTGCCGGTTGTCCGGGGATACCGGGAGCCGCTGCTGGCGGCGTACCGTTCGACGCGCTGCGAACAGCGATTCCGCGAGAGCTTCGCGGCAGGCAACCGGAAAGTCGGCGCGGCGTACGAAGGGCTCGACGTGCTGGAGGTGACGGAGCGAATGCTGCGAGTGGTGGATGCCGACCTGCGGAGCTTTCGAAACGCGAACGAACCGGAGGTCCTGGCGAGCCTCGGGGAGTTCCTGCGGAAGGGGTCCGGGGGCGCGGAGGCATTCTCGCATGCGATTGAGCGCAGCCGGAATTCCGGTTGACAGGCCTTATCCGCTCCCTATGATCGGTGCGAGTGCTGGTGGGGCATTCGGTAACGCCGCCGCACATATTACGAATCGGGCGAAGGAACGAGCCCGGTGACGGGCCCGGCCGATCGTCCTGTTCCCCACGGCCGCATACCGAGGGCCGGGGAGGGGGTACCTGTGACGACTCTCGAACGACCGCGAACTCTCGGCGAACTCAGGGCTTCTGGATACGAGGTACTGCCCGTCCGTGAGGAGATGCGGCGCAACCTCATTCGCAAGATTCGAAACAACGAGCCGCTGTTTCCCGGCGTTTTCGGTTACGACGAGACTGTCATCCCGCACATCGTCAACGCGGTGCTGGCCGGCCAGGACATCATCTTCCTCGGCGAGCGAGGGCAGGCGAAGTCGCGCATCATCCGGTCGATGATCTCCCTGCTCGACGAGGCGACGCCGGTCCTCGCGGGCTGTGAGATTCCCGAGAACCCGTACAACCCGATCACGCAGCAGGGGCGGGACATCGTCGCCGAACAGGGCGACAACGCCGAGCTCCGGTGGTTGAGCCGGGAAGAGCGGTACGGCGAGAAACTCGCCACCCCGGACATCACCATCGCCGACCTCATCGGCGAAGTGGACCCGATCAAGGTCGCGGAGGGGCGGTACCTTTCGGACGAACTGACGATCCACTACGGGCTTATCCCGCGGACGAACCGGGGCATCTTCTGCATCAACGAGCTCCCGGACCTCGCCGAACGCATCCAGGTCGGCCTGTTGAACATCATGGAAGAGCGCGATGTGCAGATCCGGGGCTACCGGATCCGGCTGCCGCTCGACGTGTTCGTGGTCGCGAGCGCCAACCCGGAGGACTACACGAACCGCGGCCGCATCATCACGCCGCTGAAGGACCGGTACGGCGCACAGATTCGCACGCACTACCCGCTCCGCATCGAGCACGAGATCGACATCATGGAGGCGGAGCACCACGCGGTGCCGGCCGATTTCCAGGTGTCGGTCCCGCAGTACATGAAGGAAATCATCGCGGAGATTTCGCGGCTCGCGCGGCGCAGCCCGGATGTAAACCAGCGGTCGGGCGTGAGCGTGCGGGCGAGCATCGCGAACTACGAGAGTATGCTCGCCAACGCCCTGCGGCGCGCCATCCTGACGGGTGAGGACCTGGTGGTACCGCGAGTGAGCGACCTGCCGTACGTTATCCCCACGCTGGCGGGGAAGGTCGAGTTCGAAACCGTCGAGGACGGGCGCGAGGATCAGATCATCGAGAAGCTGATCCAGGGCGCCGTGGTCGCCGTGTTCAACCGCTACTTCAACCTCGGCGAACTGGAACCGGTGGTGAACCGCTTCAAGGCCGGGTATGCCGCGGAAGTCGGCGACCTGACGCCGAGCGACCAGTATCTGCGACTGGCCAAGGACGTCGACGGCATGTGGCCAGCGCTGGAGAAGCTGGGAGCCACGGGAACGCCCGGCGAAACCGCGGCGGGCGTCGAGTTCCTCCTCGACGGTCTGCACCTGAACAAGCGGCTCAACAAGGACCGCGTGGGCGGCCGGACGCAGTACCGGGGGTAGATCGCTCCGAACGCGACGCAATCTAAAGGCAGGAGCAGGGTGCTCCCGCCTTTTCCATAGCCACGACGGGGGTTCATCTGGCCACCTCCGCTACGGCATGATTGGCGCGTGACGACGGTTGCGTGGGCGATCGAAGAGATGCCGGACAGCGGCCCGCTGTTCGAAGGGGCCATCCGGGTGTATGGGGACGCGTTCGCCGAACCGCCCTACAGCGACCCGGATCGAGGCCGTGAGGTGCGTCAGCGTTTGTAGAACGTGCACCGCTCGCGGCCGGGGTTCCGGGGGCTCATCGCGCGGACGAACGACGGCCGGGTGGCGGGGATGTGCTACGGGTACCGCGGTGAACCCGGGCAGTGGTGGCACGACACCGTGCGCAGAGAACTCACCAGTGAGCAGGCCCGGCAGTGGCTGGACGACTCCTACGAACTCGTCGAGATCGCCGTCGACCCCGCATTCCAGGGCCATGGCATCGGGACCGCACTGATCGACAGGTTGCTGACCGGGCGGCCCGAAGCGACGTGCGTGCTCAGCACCCGCACCGACAGCGAAGCGCACCGCCTGTACCGGCGGCTCGGGTTCGAAGTAATCACGGAAATGCGGTTCGCGCCGCAGGGCGCACCGTTTTATGTCATGGGAAAGCGACTGCGGTAGCGCCAACCCGAGCGGCAGCTAACCGGGGTCACCACCTGCCCAAGGGGACGGAAGCGAACCGGTTATGTGCCTTCCTGCCAGCTCGTCAGGTAGCGCTGCTGCTCTTCGGTCAGGTAGTCGATGCGGACACCCATCGCGTGGAGCTTGAGGCGCGCAATCTCCTCGTCGACCTCGTGCGGGAGTTCGTACACCTGCTTTTCGAGCTTCGAGTGGTTCAGCGCGATCCACTCGGCACCGAGCGCCTGGTTTGCGAACGACATGTCCATGACGGCGGCGGGATGGCCCTCCGCGGCAGCAAGGTTCACCAGCCGGCCTTCGCCGAGCAGATAGAGGCGGCGCCCATCCTGCATGCGGTACTCGTCGACGGAGTCACGGACGCGGCGCTTGCCTTCGCTCAAGTCATTCAGCGCCTTGAGGTTGATCTCCGCGTCGAAGTGGCCGCTGTTGGCGAGGATGGCCCCGTCTTTCATCGCTTCGAGGTGCTGACGGTCGATGACGTTGATGTCGCCGGTGAGGGTCACGAAGAAGTCGCCGATGGGGGCGGCTTCGGCCATGGGCATCACGCGGAAGCCGTCCATCACGGCCTCGAGGGCCTTCACGGGGTCGACCTCGGTAACGATGACCTGGGCGCCGAGGCCCCGAGCGCGCTGAGCAACGCCACGGCCGCACCAGCCATAGCCGGCCACCACGAACGTCTTCCCGGCCAACAGGACGTTCGTCGCGCGGATGATGCCGTCGATGGTCGACTGGCCGGTGCCGTAGCGGTTGTCGAACAGGTGCTTGGTGTCGGATTCGTTGATGGCGACGATGGGGTAGCCGAGCGCGCCATCGGCAGCCATTGCGCGAAGGCGGATGACGCCGGTGGTCGTCTCTTCGGTGCCGCCTACGACGTTTTCGAGCAGGTCGCGGCGCTCCTTGTGAAGGACTGCAACCACGTCCGCACCGTCGTCCATGGTCAACTGCGGGCCGTGTTCGAGGGCCTGGTGGATGTGCTTGTAGTACGTCTCGTTGTCTTCGCCGCAGATGGCGAACACCGGGATGCCGTATTCGTGGACGAGCGCGGCCGCGACGTCGTCCTGTGTCGACAGCGGGTTCGAGGCGCAGATGCGCAGGTCTGCGCCGCCGTCGCGCAGAGTAATCGCGAGGTTCGCGGTCTCGGTGGTGACGTGAAGGCAGGACGTCATCCGGATGCCCTGGAGGGGCTTTTCGCGCTGGAACCGCTCGCGGATGAGCTTGAGGACGGGCATTTCGCGCGCTGCCCATTCGATGCGGTTCACACCCTGGGGGGCGAGCGCGGGGTTCGCGATATCAGATGGAACGGTCATGCAGAGCGTACCTTTCGAGCAGCCGGCAAGGGCCGGGCGAAATCAACGGGAGAGGCTCACGAAGGAGCCATGATATCTGCGGCCGCGGATCGCTGCCCGTGCGCGGCGGATGATGCTGGAGATTCCGGTCGGCTCGCGGCGGGCGGCGCTCGCCTCGACGAGTTCGCACACTTCGCGATAGCCGAGCCGCTGGTAAGCATGCACGGCAGGTGTGTTCTTCGGGTCGACGGTGAGTACGACGTAGTCGCAGAACCCGAGCAGGTAATCCGTGACGGCGCTGGTCGCAGCGGTGGCGAAACCGTGTCCCCGGTACGCGGGATGGGTGAACACGTTACCGACCACGGCCACGCCTTCGTGCCGAGAGACGACGTGCGTGCCGGCGATGGCGACGAGACGGCCGCCGCTGATGACGCCACGGTAGACGCCGGCGTCGATGTGCTCCGGGATGTAGTAACTCGGGCCGCCTTCGCTACCGTAGAGCGCGTTGATGCGGCGAATGTCGACGCCGCTCAGCGGAACCGTAGGGATGTCGTCGCATGGCCGGAACTGGTTCGGCGTCACCGCCATGCGGATCATCGGCTGCTTATTCGCGAGCCGGTACACACGCTGGAGATGGTCGACGTGCTGGGGCTGGCAGGTGGCGTAGGTGTGCGCGGGGCCGGGGTGGATCGAAAGGATCGCGGCAACCGCGTCCGGATCGCCCATCACGAAGGTGGCGTCGCCGAGGCCGCCGCGGCTGTGTAATACAAGGCCGACGCCGGTGTCGCCGACGGCGCGGTACCACTTCGTTCGTTCGAAGAGCCCCGGTTCGAGCTGGCCGAGCGCGTAGGCGGTGTACTCGATTCGCGGGCGAAGCAGGTTGCGGATCTGGTCCCGGTCACGCAGCGACTGGACCACATAGTCATAGCGGCTCCGGAACGCTCCCTGCCAGCGGACCTCTCGCTCGGCCATCAGGGCATCGCCTCGAAGTGGGTCAACATGCGGAATTCACGATACCGTTTTTCGACCTCCTCGCGCGTCAAAGTAAGGAGTCGAGAAGGACCGAAGCCTTCGACGCAGAACGACGCGACGGTGGAGCCGTAGATAATGCCGCGCCGGATCTCGGCCGAGGTGATTTCGTCGACGGTATCGAGGTAGCCCATGAGCCCACCGGCGAAGGCGTCGCCGGCGCCGGTCGGGTCCACAAGATCCTCCAGTGGGTAGCCGGGAGCGACGAAGTAATCCCCGCCATTGATGAAGGCGGCGCCGTATTCGCCGAGCTTGATGATGACGTTCTTCGCGCCATCGGCGACAAGCGAGCGGCCGGCCTGGGCGATGCTCGGCTTCTGCGCGAGCATGCGGGCTTCGCTTTCGTTCACGACCACGATGTCGGCGGCCCGGAACGTCTCGCGAAGTTCGTCGGGCGTCTGTTCGATGAACATCTGGATGGTGTCGACGAGCGTGACGCGCGGGTTGTCGAGAGACGACAGGAGGTTCCGCTGGTCGACGGGGTGGCCGGCAGCGAGACAGGCGGCGGTGGAGTCGCGCCACTGGGGTGGGAGCTCGGGCTTCCATTCGACACTGATACCGAGCTCGGGGTACCAGGTGTCGCGCGTGTTCATGTCGTAGTGGTAGCGGGCGCCCCAGCGGCTGGTCTTCGCGCCTTCGACGGTGACAAGGCCGGACGTATCGATGCGAGGCCGTTCGAGCGCCTGCCGCATATGGTCCGGGAAGTCGCTGCCAACGACCGCAAGGAGGCGAACTTCCGTGAAGAGCGAGGCGGCCAGGGCCGCACAGGTGGCGGATCCACCGAGCGAGTTTTCGACCTTGCCGAAGGGCGTTTCGATGTCGTCGATCGCCACCCAGCCGGTGACCAGCAATGTCATTGAATGTCTCCGAGGCGGCGCTTCAGGATCGGGGCGAGGCGCTCGCGCTGCTCATTCGTGATGGCGGCGGGCTGTGTGACAAGCGCCGCATCGAGCGCTGTCCCACACGAACAATCATCGGCCGCCGGGAGCGCGCGCACGAGGTTTCGCAGGGCTTCGCGGCTGGCTTCGACGTTGCGGCGAAGCACTTCGAACACGGTGGCGGCGTCGACGGCGTCGTGGGTATCGTGCCAGGCGTCGTAGTCGGTGACCGCAGCGAGCATGGCGTAGCAGAGTTCGGCCTCGCGAGCCAGTTTGGCCTCGGGCAATGCGGTCATGCCGACGATGCTGGCGCCCCACGAGCGATAGAGTTCGCTTTCCGCGCGAGTACCGAACGCCGGGCCTTCGATCACGATGTAGGTCCCACCGTCGTGCACCGTGCCCGCAGCCGAGGCCGCCGTAAGCGTCGCGGCACGCATTCGCTCACAGAACGGCTCGGCGAAGGCGACGTGCGCCACCACGCCATCGCCGAAGAAGGTGTTCGGCCTGGTGCCGAGCGTGCGGTCGATGATCTGGTCGGGGACGACCATGTGGCCGGGAGCGAAGTCTTCGCGGAGGCTGCCGACGGCGCTCACCGCGAGCACCCGGCGAACGCCGAGCGACTTTAGCGCCCAGAAGTTCGCACGCTGCGGCAGTTCACTCGGGAGGATGGAGTGGGTTCGCCCGTGCCGGGCAAGAAACGCGACTCGAACGCCTTCGAGCGTGCCGATGCGGATGCTGTCGCTGGGTGGACCGAAGGGAGTGTCGACGGATACTTCGTCAACATCTTCGAGGCCCGGCATCTCGTAGAAGCCGGACCCGCCGAGCACTGCCAGTTCGATGGCACCTGACACCCGGGCCCTCCAGCGAGCATAAGTGTACTGGCTATCCGTCTTGCGAGCGCACCAGGCGCTGGAGCGACTCGCCGAACGGGGGGCGGGCTACGCCACGTTCGGTGATGATGGCCGTGATCAGTTCGGCGGGGGTGACATCGAACGCGGGGTTGTAAGCGTCGAGTCCATCGGGCGCCCATCGGTGCTCGCCGAACCCGCCGACTTCGGTGGCGGAGCGAAACTCGATCGGGATGTGGGCGCCGCCGGGGCAATCCAGGTCGACGGTGGTACAGGGCGCGGCGATGTAGAACGGGACGCCGTGACGCGCGGCGACGGCCGCCAGCCCGTACGTGCCGACCTTGTTGGCCGTATCGCCGTTGGCAGCGATGCGGTCCGCGCCGGTGATGACGGCGTGGACGCGACCGGAGGCAATGAGCGAGGCTGCTGCGGTATCGGGTAGGAGCGTTCCCGGGATGCCCAACTGGCGAAGCTCCCATGCGGTGAGCCGTGCACCCTGGAGGAGGGGGCGGGTCTCGGTGGCGTAGCAGCGCTCGATGCGCCCCTCTTCGAACGCGCGGGCGATGACCGCGAGAGCAGTGCCAGAGGCGCCGGTCGCGAGCGCGCCGGTGTTGCAGTGCGTCAGGACGGAGCTGCCCTCGGGGAGGAGGGGCGCGCCGTTGGCGGCGATGGCATCGTCTTCGCGGCGGCGGGCCTCAGCGAGCTGTTCCGCGAAATCCCAGAGGACAGCGGGGCGCCGGTGCTTGTCCCGTTCGGCAAGAGCGCGGTCAAGCGCGGCGTTGGTACAGGCGGCGAGATCGACGGCGGTGGGCCGGGTACCGATGAGCGTTTCGGCGGCGGTTCGCAGGCCCGGGGTGGAGGCGTCGGATTCGGCGGCGATGGCGAGGCCACAGGCACCGGCAAGCCCGAGCAGCGGTGCACCACGAACGCGCAGTTCGCGGATCGCCTCGCAGACAGCATCGAGGTCCCGGAGCTCGCGACGGACTTCGCGATGCGGCAACAGCGTCTGATCGAGGATCTCGATGCCGCGACCACGAAGGACGCGGAGAGGTACGACCTGGCGGCCCATGCCACCAAGTCTACGCGCTGGCGGGCATGTCGCTAGCGGGTGGAGGCCGCCCGCAGCGAGCGTTCGAGCGCCTCGAGATCCTCGCCGAGGCGCCGGCGGGTCTCGGAGTCGATGCCTGCAACGACATCATTGACGTGGCGCTGGAGCGTCGTCTTAATTCCGCGAACGAGTTCCTGTCCTGACTCGGTCAACTCGAGGCGAACCGCGCGTCGATCGTTCAAGTCCCGGCGCCTGGAGATGTGTCCGGCGCGTTCGAGGCGATCGAGCACGCCCGTTACCGTCTGCGACTGCTGAGAGAGGTAGTCGGCAACGAGATGCGGTTGTGGACGATCGAACGAGTCCACCGCGAGCAGAGTCACCGCCTGGATAAAGGTCACGTTGTGATCGCGACCGAGGCGCTGATCGAGTTCTCGGACGATCGCGTTCGTGGTGCGGTAGAGGCCCGTCACCAGGGCGAGTTCCGGTTTAGTTGCCGTGTTCATGCTTTCATGCTAACAAGCGGCTTTTCCTTCAGGCGGCAAAGAAGTTCATTCGTATACGACTTTGTAAGGCCTCAGTCTCTTTCTTCATGGAAGGAAGAGCCGCGAGATCAACTCAAGCGAGCGAACCGTCCGCTTCGGGGCGATGCCGGGCGGAATGGCCCACCAATAGACGTGGGTTACGGAGAGCGAATTGACAGCCCGTTCGATCAACTCCTTTGCGCGACCAGGTGTCACGACAATGTCCGGATTGCGGTTCCGAATGTCTTCCGGGGATTCGGGTATCGCGGGGAAGAGAGGTATGCCTGCAGCAGTGAACCAGCGGGCGTAATGGCGGTGCTGGTAGAACACGTGGTCGCGGATTTCGGCCCATGCAGCGTCCGGGTCTTCGGCGACAATAGCCCACGGCATGGAAAGTGCGATGTGGGGCTCGCCACCAATCCCGAGTTCCTCGCGGGCGGCCAGGTAGGCCGGGATTACATTCGCGGCCGCGAGCAAGCCGTCGCCCAGGCGGGCCGCCCGTTTCACCGCAGGTTCGGAGAACCCACCCATCCAGAGTGGCATCGGGTCCTGCACAGGCTTCGGGGTGACGTCGATATCGTGGTAGCGGTAGTGCCTGCCTTCGAAGGTAAACGAGCCGGGCGCCCATGCCTTGCGGAGCACGGTGACGGCTTCTTCCATGCGGGTGGCACGTTCGCGCCGGTCGATGCCGAACCCGGTGAACTCCTCGTGCTTGTACCCAATCGCCACGCCGAGATCGAGCCGGCCGCCGCTGATGATATCGACAGTGGCTGCGTCCTCGGCGACGCGAACCGGGTCGTGCAGGGGCAGCAGGAGGACGTTCGTACCGATGCGAACGCGAGTCGTCTGGGCGGCGATAGCAGCGCAGATGGTGAGCAGTGAGGGCGAGTAGCCGTCGGGGATGAAGTGGTGTTCGCTCGTCCAGATGGAGTCGAAGCCGAGGCGCTCGGCGTAGCGGATGTGCTCGAACGTGTGTGCGTAGAGTTCGGCGGGGGGCTTCGCCCACTGCGGCGGATTGCGGAAGTCGTACCAGAGCCCGAGCGAAACCGAGCGGCCGCCGATGGTCACCATCGCTAGTCGTACACCACCAGGGAGTGGACGTCGTAGGGCTGGAGGCGGCTTCGCCCACCGAGAGGAGCGAGTTCGATGGCGAACCCGAACCCGGTCACCTGGCCACCGATCATCTCGACGAGCTTGGCGCTGGCGAGCGCTGTGCCACCCGTCGCGAGCAGGTCATCAACGATGTAGGCCCGGGCGCCGGGCGCGAGGGCGTCTTCGTGGATGTCGAGGCGGTTCTCGCCGTACTCGAGCGAGTACTCGATGGACATGCGGGCCGCGGGGAGTTTGCCCGGCTTTCGAATGGGAACGAAGGGAAGCCCCATACGATCGGCCATCGGTCCGCCGAAGAGGAAGCCGCGGGATTCGATACCGACGATTGCGTCGGGAGCGTGCTGCTTCGCGTCGGCAACCATGCGTTCGACGACAAAGGAGAAGGCCGCGCCGTTGCCGAGCAGCGGTGTGATGTCCCGGAAGAGCACGCCGGGAACAGGGAAGTCGGGCACGTCGCGAATGAACGACTTCAGATCCACGGGGGCATTGTACTGGCGAAGGGCTGGAGATAGGACAGGGCCCGCACACATGTGTGCGGGCCTGTCGTGCTGGTGATCCGGGGGCCTCAGGCGTAGGCCGGGCGTTCGAGGTGGGTGTGGCGTGGTGCTTCGAAGCGGAAGAAGCTCCACCAGCGAAGCGCCCGGGCCGGGTCGCCCGAATCGATGTCTTCGGTTTGCCGGATGGTGTAGCCACGGAGCTCGCGCTCGCGGAAGCGGGCGTACCGCAGTTCCATTTCGGCTCGCCAGGTTCCTTCGGGGTCGTAGAGGTTCACGGCGCTGCCTCCAGGATTTCGACTCCCTTAGGGTGCGGCCGGGTGCGAGCGGCAACCATGAAATGGCTCACAACACCCCGTACATGAGCGGGTCCTATGCGAACCACTTCACGGATGTGAGTGTGTCACTCGTGAGCGCGAGGGCGATTATGCTACCGGCATGTGCCCCCGCACGCGGCCGCCAGGGACATGAGACGTCAGCAGGCCATTCGCATCCGGCGGATGGGCACATGGACCACCCGGATGGCTCCCACGAAGCGGAGCCGGACGATCGGGAGTGGCGCGACCCAGATCGTCATCGGATTCGGGATCGTCCTGTCGCTCGGAATGCTGCTGCTGTTGCTCCCCATAGCGGCGGCGGACGGGCGATCGACCTCTTTCTCGACCGCGTTCTTCACGTCAGTCTCGGCGGTGTCGGTGACCGGCCTGACGGTGGTCGACACGGCGACGCACTGGAGCGCCTTCGGCAAGGTGGTGATCCTGGTGCTCATCCAGGTCGGCGGCCTGGGCTACATGCTGGGGACCACAGTGATCCTGTGGGCGCTGGGACGGCGGCTGGGGCTTCGCGACAAGCACCTGCTTCGGCTCTATTACGGCGCGCCGACGATGCGCGAAACGATGGGGTTCGCGCGGGGCATCGCGCTCTTCTCGCTGGCCTTCGAAGGCGCCGGGATGGCGCTCCTCTGGCCGCTGTTCGTGCTCGAAGGTGAGCCGGTTGGCCGGAGTGCGTGGTGGGCACTCTTCCATTCGGTGTCGGCGTTCAACAACGCCGGCTTCGTGATCATGACCGGGGATTTCGGACGCTTTGTCGAGAACAGCGGGATCCTGCTTGTCGTGAGCGTGCTCGTGGTAGCGGGGAGCATCGGGTTTCTGCCGATTGTGACGCTGGGGCGCCGCCGGTCGTTCGCGCGGCTGCCACTGGACCACAAGCTCATCTTCGTGACGACGGCGGCGATCCTCGCGGCGGGGGCGGTGTTTTTCACGGCGGTAGAGTGGTCGAACGATCAGACGCTGGGGGATGTGCCGCCACTCCGGCGGGTGCTGGTGGGGGTGTTTCATTCGAGCTCACGCACAGCCGGGTTCAACGCCATACCGCTCGAACAGACGCACGACGAGACCAAGGTCGCGATGCTGGGCCAGATGTTCGTCGGGGGAGCGGCCGGTTCGCCGGCGGGGGGATTGAAGGTAGGCGCTTTCGCGTTGTTGTTCGCCCTAATGGTGGCCACCATCAGGGGCCGCGAACAGGTAACCGCGTTCGGGCGGCGAATCCCGGATTCGGTAACGAGGCAGGCAACGACGCTGGCGCTCTACATGGTCGCGCTGGTGTTCGGCTTCGCGATGCTGCTGGCAGCAACGTCGGACCATCCGTTCCTGGACGTGCTCGTGGAAGCCGTATCGGCAATCAGCACAACGGGATTCAGTTCGGCGGACACATCGACGTTCGGGTTCTCGGGAGAGCTCGTGATCGCAATTGCGATGCTGGTCGGTAGGTTCACGCCGCTTATCCTTGTGCTCTACATGACAAGGCCGCGTCACCAGGTTGGCTACCGGTATCCCGAAGACAGCGTGAGGCTGGGCTGAAGTGGCGGTCGCGGTATTGGGACTCGGGCGGTTCGGCACGCAGCTCGTACAGGAGCTAAGCGACACGGGCATCGAAGTGCTCGCGGTCGACCGCGACAGGGAACGCGTCAACGACCTGGCGGAGATCGCGTTCCTGGCGGCCGAGGGCGACGTCAACGACTTCGAGTTCATTCAATCGCTGGCGCTGAACGAATACGACACCGTGGTGGTGGCGATCGGCAGCAACATCGCCGCGAGCGTGCTGCTAACGCTCACGCTGAAGCGGCGGCTGTCGCTGCCGCACGTGGTAGCCAAGGCGAGCACGCACGACCACGCCGTCGCGCTCGAACTTGCGGGTGCCGACATCGTGGTAAGCCCCGAGCAGGAGGCCGCCATCCGGCTGGCCCACACGCTCGGCAGCAAACACGTGGGCGACTACCTTTCACTAGGGCCGAGCTACGGCGTCGCGAAGATCCCGGTGCCCGACCGGCTGGTGGGCCGGCCGATCAGCCACATCGACCTGTTAGAGAAGTACCGGGTGTTCCTGCTCGCGCGTATCCGGGGCGATTCGGTGAGCTTCAACCCGAACCTGGACGAACTGATCGAGCGCAACGATCAGTGGCTCATCGCAGGGCGGGATGAGCACCTGCGCCGCCTGGAGCTGCCGTAGCGGCTGCTAGACGTCGGGAAGGGGAGCCTGGGCTGCGCTGGTTCGGCGGGACCGGCTGCGGCCGGGCGTCGCGCCATTCTCGCTCCGGGCAGCGCGCCGGGCGTCGGAGGCGACGGATTTCAGGTCGAGGCCTGTTTCCTGCGCAACGACCCGGAGAAGCACCGGCGGCACCCGATCGATAGAGTCGGCGACGCGTTCGACGGCGCTTTCGAGCTTGCGCGTGCGGTCGACCAGTTCGCGCGGCGAGATCATGTCGCGAACGATGACCTCTTCGGTCCGCGAGGCAATGAAGGGTTCGGGAACACCGCGCACCCAGACCCGCGTCCGCCTACCGGGGCCGCGGCCGTCGCGAATCGGCTCGACAGCGATGATGTCGTCGGAGCGCACCCAGACGCCATGGCCGAGAGCTATGAGTTGTCCGGGGTAAATACGCATTTCGTATATATTCTACCCGAAGCAGCGGGGGTTTTCCTGTTCGCGCGCGCCGGGCGAGCGAACGCACGAGCGCCGCACGGCTGGCGTGCGGCGCTCGCATGCGGACCGGGGATACCCGGTCAGGCGGCCTGCTGCTGGACCTGCTGCGGGCGGATGTTCTGGTTGTACCGGAACACGTTGTCGGGGTCGTAGACGGCCTTCACTTCGGCCAGCCGGCGGTACACCGACTCCGAGTAGGCCTCTCGAGTGCGGGCCTCGCCTTCCACTCCGAGGAAGTTCGAGTACACACCGTCGCGGATGTGCTCGATCTTCGACCACAGCGTTTCGACCCAGTTGCGGTGCGCATCGCCGTTGTCGTTCTCTTCGAGCCAGAGCCCGAGGACGGCGATGAGGAAGTTCTTGTCGCGGTGGACGAAGGCAGTCGAGTCGCGGTCGATGCGGGCGAGCTGGCCGCCGAGCGGCCGGATCTGAACCATCGAGACGGGCGACGTGGCGGCCGCAAGGCTCGCGATCATCTCATCGATCGCCGAATCCGGGATTTCGTTCGTGAACATGGAGCGGAGCGCAGCGCCATGGGGCGCAGACGCGGGCGCCGTATACTCGAACATCGCCGGGTAAGGGATGGGACCGATGGTGTCGGCGATCGCGGGGGCGAGATTGCGGAGCGGTTCGAGCGCGCGGTCGCCCTCCTCCCGATCGCCAACCCACACCGCGAGGATGAGGAGCGACGGTTCGCCGACGCGGTCTTCGGGGATGAAGGGCGCCGGTGGGGCGAACCCGATCGCCGAGATGGTCGTCAACTCGTCCGGGGCACAGAGCGCGTAGTCGAGATACCCCCGCACCACTTCGCGGCTCAGCGGGAGCACGAGCGCGCCGGCGTGGACGAAGCTGACCGGGACGAGCTGGAATTCGAACTCGACCACGATGCCGAAGTTCCCGCCACCGCCGCGGATGGCCCACAAGAGGTCCGGGTGCTCGGTGGGGCTGGCGCGAAGGATTTCGCCGCCGGCCGTGACGACCACTGCCGAGCGGAGGCGGTCGGCGGTGAGGCCGTACTTGCGAACGAACCAGCCGATACCGCCGCCGGTTGCCAGTCCACCGAGACCGACGCTGGAGGCGTCGCCTGTGGAGAGGGCGAGACCGTACGCATGAGCCGGACCGGCGAGATCGCCGCTGGTTGCGCCGGCCTGCACGCGAGCGACCTGGCGCTCGGGGTCGATGACAACGCGCTTGAACTGCGAGAGGTCGATGACGAGGGTGCCGTCCATCACACTCAGGCCGCCCTGGGAGTGGCCACCGCTGCGAACGGTGAACGGGAGTCGGTGGCGCCGGGCGAACTTCACGGCTTCGGCAATATCGGTGGTTTCGGCCACCCGAACGACAACGGACGGGAAGCGGTCGTACTGAAAGTCGTGAAGCCTGCGGGCTTCCTGGTAGAGGTCGTCGCCGGGAAGAACCACCTGGCCGGCAATGCGGTCGCGGAGCTGATCGAGGTCAGCGGCAGCGTCGTAGGTGTTGATAGCGAGGGGCGTTGTCACGAGGAGGACTCCTTTGGTGTTGTCACCACGGAGCATTGCGCAGGTGGAACCCTCCGCGTTCCTAAATGGCACCTACCGGACGCTAAGCACTTCCTAAGGGGATGTGAAACAGTCGCTATCCGTGAACCAGCTCACGCAAAACCGGGACTCTCGAAGGCAAATGACCACGCCCGAAGGCTGTGAAACTTCGGTAATTCGACGGCTACAGAAGCGACTACTAGCTCGCCAGCCGCGCGTTTAGCTCGATCTCGACGCCGGCGAGTGCTTTCGAAACCGGGCAGTTCTGCTTCGCCTGCTCGGCGTGCTGCTGGAACACCGTGTCGTCGGCGCCGGGCACTGTGGCTTCGGTTTCGAGGATGATGCGGGAGATGCGGGGGCCTTCCGCACCCTGGGCGAGCTTCACGGTCGCAGTAGTGTCGATGCGGGTGGGATTGAAGCCGGCGCGTGCCAGCGCCCCTGCGAGAGCCATCGAGAAGCAGCCGGCATGAGCGGCGCCGATGAGCTCCTCGGGGTTCGTGCCCGCGCCCTCCTCGAAGCGGGAACTGAAGGAGTAGGGGCCTTCGTAGGCGCCGCTACCGAGCGCCATGCGGCCGTTCCCTTCGCGAAGCGTGCCTTCCCAGGTGGCTTTTCCAGTGCGATCGGGCATGCCGAACCTCCGTGTTGAAGTCTTTCCATCCTAGTCCGCCGTGGCAGCGATGACACGTTGCTACAACCGAATAGAGAGGCCAATGGTGGTAATTGCAACTAATTGCAACACTGTGCCAGAGTGAGCACATGCGAGAGCAGCAAGCATCGAGCAGCCGGGAGGCTGTGCAGGAGAAGATCAACACCTACTGGACCATTCGCAGCAAGACGTATGACTCGTCCCCGGGCCACGGCATTGGCAGCGACGCGGAGAAGGCAGCGTGGATCGGGCTGTTGGAGCGGCTCCTTCCCAGCGGACCCTCGGATGTGCTGGACGTGGGAACGGGTACGGGTTTCCTGGCGTTTCTTGCCGCCGAACTCGGCCACCGTGTGACCGGCGTGGACCTTTCGGAAGGCATGCTGGGGTACGCGCAGGAGAAGGCGAAGGGAGTCGAGGGAGCTCCACGATTCCTCATCGGCGACGCTGTCGCGCCCGACTTCGATGCCTGGAGCTTCGATGCGGTTATCTCGCGGCACGTGCTCTGGACGCTCCGGGACCCCGAAGCCGCGTTCAAGAACTGGCATCGGCTTCTGCGGCCCGGTGGGCGCGTGGTGATCATCGATTCGCTGTGGTTCGCGAACGACGACGATGACAAGGGCGCGTCCGAGCTTCAGACAGAGGTCGCGAAGGCATGGGCCGAGGCCTACTCCGCCGAAACGCGGGCTTCGCTCCCGGTGATGCAGATGCGGTCGGTTGAGCCGGTGGCCGAGCTGCTGCGCGAGTCGGGATTCAGCGACGTTGCGGTGCATTCGCTCGAGGAGGTCTCGGTAGCCGAAGGGCGCGACCAGGACCAGCGGTACGCCATCGTCGCGACGCGCGCTGAGTAACGAGATACACGACGCAACAGAACACCTGAGCGGAGTAGCCGGGGTACGCGAATCGTGCCCGAGGCGAGGAAGAGGTCAAGACCTGTGAGTTCGAATGAGTACCGGTTGCCACGGCGGCGAATGCTGGCCGGCCTGGCGGGAGGCGCGGCGCTGCTTGCCAGCGTTTCGTGCGGGGGAGACGACGACGAGGGAGAAGCACCCGGAGACCAGCCCGCGCCCTCCGGCGACGAGCGGAAGTCACTGACCATTGCCGACCCGTTCGAGCCGGCGGTGTACATCGAGGACACCATCTATCCATTCCGCGACGGGGTGGCCGAGTGCCTGATCCGGGTGTCGTACGAATCGACGCTGGAGCCCGGTCTCGCTACCGCGTGGATGCAGGAAGAACCGACGCGGTGGCGCGTTACCCTGCGCGAAGGGGTGCGGTTCCACGACGGGTCGGAAGTGACTCCGGACGATGTCGTGTTCGCACTCGAGCGGCAAACCGGGGAACGCGGGGCCTTCGAAGCATTCCGCGGCGCGCAGGTGAGCGCGGACGGCAGCGACATCGTGATCACCACGCAGCGGCCGGTCCCCTTCATGCCGGCTCTACTCGCCGAAGGCTCGTTCGCTATCTACAAGCGGTCGTCGTACGAGGAGGACCCGGCAACGGCGCTGCCGATCGGTACCGGGCCCTTCCGGCTCGTCGAGTTTCGCCCGGGCGATCGCCGAAAGCTCGAGGCGTTCGACGACTACTGGCGCGGGGCACCGGGCGTGAAGTCGGCCGAGTATCTTGTGGTGCCGGATGGCCGAACGCGCGCAAACATGATCCGGAACGGCGAGGTGGACATCGCCCGGATCATTAGCCCGACGGACAAAGACGCGCTGGAGGGGAACAAGAACGTCCAGCTCCTCACCGTGCCGCTGCCGCGCTACCGGGCACTCCACCTCAACGCGGCCAAGGGCCCCACGGCCGACCTCCGCGTTCGGAAGGCGGTCGCGCACGCCATTCGCCGCGACGTGCTGGTAGAGACGGTGCTCGAAGGGCAGGGCGCCCCGCAGGTAGGGCTGTTCCGGGCGGACCTCCCGTGGGGCAACGCAGACCTTCGGGGCCCCGAGGAAAACCCGGCACTCGCACGCCAGCTTCTGGAGGAGGCGGGGTACTCGGGTTCGAACAGGCCCGCGCTGACGATCACCACCTATGCCACCCGGCCGGAGCTCCCGGACATCGCGCAGGTGCTCCAGCAGCAACTGAACGAAGCCGGGTTCGACTGCAAGGTGGAGGTGGCGGACTACACGCAGCTCGAGACGGCTGGCCTCGCTGGCGAACTGGACGCCGTGCTCGTGGTTCGGAACCCGATGACCCTGCTGGACCCGGAGTTCATTTACACGGCGGACTACGCGAGCGACGGGCCGAACAACCTGGGCCAGTACAGCGGCGCCGACGACCTGATTGCGCGGGCCCTGGCCGAGAGCGACCAGGAATTGCGCTACGACGCCTACCGGGACGTGGAACGGCGCATCATCGAAGAGGACGTGGCGACGGTCGTGCTGAGCTCGTACCTGCAGGTCGACGCGGTGCGCGATTCCATCGAGGGGTACCAGCCTCACCCCACCGACGTACTTGTGCTGACCGAACAGATCATCAAGCGCTGAGCCGGGCGTGAAACGAACGGTTGCCGTCGAGATCACAGCGATCGTGCTCACGGCCGTGGCCGCGACGTTCATCGCGTACGCGCTGACGCTGCGGATGCCGGGCGATCCGGCGCTGGCGATCTGGCGGGCCCAGCACGGGGAAGCTCCACCCGACCCGGCAAAGCTCGAGGAGATCCGGGAGGAGGCAGGCTTCGACGACCCGCTCGTGGTGCAATACGGCCGGTGGCTTCGCGATGCCGTGCGCGGGGACATGGGCGAGTCCTATGTGACGGGACGCGCGGTGTTCCCGCAGCTCATGGAGCGGCTCCCGACGACGCTGCTGCTCGCGTTCGGTTCGCTCGGCCTCGGGCTGGCCGCTGCGATCCCGATGGGGATACTCGCGGTACGGTCGCGGTGGCTCAACCGCGCGATGCTGTTCGTGACGCAACTCGGGCTCTCGATCCCGGACTACTTCCTGGCGCTGCTGCTCGTCATCTTCCTCGGGCTGTGGCTGAACCTCGTACCGGTCGCTGGCTGGGGTTCGCCGGGGGCCGCGATCGTGCCGGTCGTGACGCTCGCCGCGTATCCGTGGGCGTTGTTCGCGCGAATGGTGGCGCAGGGCATCGCGGAGCACGGCGCCTCGGATTGGGCGCGTACTGCGCGAGCGAAAGGGCTCCGGGAACAGACGATCCTGTTGCGGCACCTGCTGCCGCATTCGCTCCCGCCGGTGTTTGGGCTGCTGGGCATCCTGGCGGGCGGCGCGCTTTCGGCTTCGCTCATCGTCGAAGTGATCTTCGCCATCCCGGGAGCGGGACGGCTGCTGTTCGACGCCGTCGCGCAACGCGACATCCCGATGGTGCAGGCGGGGCTGGTGGTGCAGGTGGCGATCGCCGTGACGTGTGGCCGGCTAGCCGACCTCGCGACGCGGGCCGTCAACCCGACGCTGCGGAGGAGCGAGCCGTGATCGCCGAAGCCGCGCAGGCGCCACCGGCCGTTCGGCGATCGCACTGGCGCACGGTGTCGGGCGTTGCACCGTTCACCGGCGTGCTGCTGCTCGTGGTGCTGGTGCTTGCGGGACCGCTGGTGTGGCGTGTAGACCCCGCCGAGCAGCACCTGGAGCGCCGGCTCGAGTCGCCGAGCCTGGAGCATCCGCTGGGCACCGACCAGCTCGGCCGGGACCTGCTGAGTAGGGTGCTCCATGGCGGACGGCTGACACTGGGCGTCAGCGTGCTGGTCGTACTGCTGTCCGGGGCGGTTGGCACGGTAATCGGGGTGGCGTCGGGCGCGGGCGGCGGTATCGCCGACCTGGTGATCACGCGCGTCGTCGACGTGATGGTGGCGATGCCGTTCCTGCTGGTGGCCCTCGCCGCGGGCGGGCTTTCCGGAGGGGGAGTGCACACGCTCGTGCTGACGCTCGGGCTGTTCGGATGGACGAACTACGCGCGGGTCGCCCGGGTCGAGACGCGAAGGCTGCTCGGGACTCCGATGATCGAAGCCGCGCGGGCCGTCGGGGCGAGCCCGCTCCGGGTGTTCGTGCGGCACTTGCTGCCGAACATCGCGCCGCCACTGCTCGTGCTCGCTGTGGTGCGGTATTCGCATTCCGTGCTGGCCATCGCGGGGCTTTCGTTCCTGGGCGTGGGGGTGCAACCGCCGACGCCGGAGTGGGGCGCGATGCTCGCCGACGGGATGCGCTTTCTCGAACGCGCGCCCCACGTGCTGATCGTGCCTGGCACGGCGATCACCCTCTCGTGCCTGGTGGTGTCGCTCACGGGCGAAAGCATTCGCCGCCGCATCAATCCTCACAGCCAATAACCACCGCCCGGAGGACCGGATGACCAGCGAAATCCGCATACGGCCGCTCACGCGGGAGGACGTGCCCGCGACGCACAAGTTCATGCGCTTCATCCTCGACAACGATTACGCGACCGGGTTCCGACCCGAGTGGCACGGGGACATCGAGGACCTGGCGGGTTCGTACATCGAGAACCCGCGCCAGCGGTTGTTCGTCGCGGACGACCAGGGCCAGGTTGTGGGGACCGCGGCAATTCGCCACCGGTCGCCGCAGAAGTGGTTCCCGGGACGGTACGACCCGGAGCACACGTGCGAACTCGGCCGCGTGTTCGTGGCGCCGTCACACCGGAGGCGCGGGCTCGCGCTTCGGCTGGCGGAGATGGCGCGCCGGTGGGCACAGGAGCAGGGCTACCGGGTGGTTTCGCTGCACACCGAAACCACGAACGGCCCGGCGGTTGCGCTGTGGTCGAAGCTCTGTACGCGGGTCGATCCGGACGGCGAGGGACCGGCGGATACCGTGTTCTTCGAACTGCCGATCGACCGGCCGATCGTCTAGCGGCGGCGAGGCGCACCGGGCCGCGGCTCGAGCGCACGGCCAAGCCGGTAGTGGGGCGCGAGGATGCGCACGACCGAGCCTGCCCGCGGATCGACGATGCGCGCAACAATCCGCGGGTGCGCGGCGCGGAGTTCGTCGTCGGTGCGGTCGGTGGTGACGACCGTCGGCAGGCCGGCGACGGTGCGGTAGTTGACGATCTGGTAGAGCTTCTCCTGCGCCCACGGCGATGAGGCGTGCGCGCCGAGGTCGTCGAGGATAAGCAGGCCGCTGTTGCGAACCTGTTCGAACAGTTCGTCGTAGCCGACGTCGCGGCCGGGGGCGAATGACGCGCGGAGGTGATCGAGCAGGTCGGGGACGACCGCGAAGAAGACATCGCCGCCGTTGGCGAGGACCCGGTTGGCAATCGCGGCGGCGAGGTGGGTCTTCCCGCAGCCATTCGTTCCTTGCAGGAGGAGCCAGCCGTTCGGATGCTCCGCGTAATCGCGCGCCGTGCGGAACGCGGCTTCGAGCGACTCGCGCTCTTCGGGCAGCAGGCCGGCGCCGCGGAGGTCGAAGTCCCGGAACTGCATCTCGGCGAGGCGCTCGCGGGACATGCCACCGACCTGCCGGAATTGGCCGCCTGTGCCGCTCCCGACCGCCACGACCTTCGACAGCCGTTCGTCGGTCAAGCGCGTGGCAATCCGGTCTTCGAGCGAGCGCGGCGACGCCGAGCACGTGAACACGGTCGGGAGTTCGGCGTTGTAGCGGTGGTTCAGGATCTGGAACAGCTTCTCCTTCGACCACGGCGTGCCCGCGACGGCGTCGATGTCGTCGAGCAGCAGGAGGGGAGTGGATTTCACCTGTTCGAAGAGCTGGTCGAAGGTGGCCTCCTCGTCCTCGGCGTTGTAGCTGGCGCGAAGGTGGTCGAGGAGGTCGGGCACAACCATGAACACGGCAGGGCGGCCCAGTTCGATGCGCCGGTTCGCAATGGCCGCGGCGAGGTGCGTCTTCCCGGTGCCGCTCGCCCCGGTGAACACGAGCCAGCCGGTGGGTGATTCGGCGTACGCCTGCGCCGCTTCGAGCGCCTCGCGGAAGGAGGGGGATTGGCCATCCCGCCCGGCAGGGTCGAGCGAGGCGAAGGTGAAGCGCGTCAGGGAGCCGAGATTGCTCAGGCGCTCGAGGCGGCTGCGCCGGGTATCGGGCGATTCGGCGAGGGCGCAGTCGCAGGGTTCAGCCCGGCCGAACATGGGGTCGTCGAGCGCGCGCTGACGGCGCACAAAGCCAGCGCCGCGGCAGATCGGGCAGACGCCTTCCTCCTCCTCGGGGAGGTCATCGTTGGCCGGTAACGCCTCCGAGGGCCCCACCGAGGTAACGGCGCTTCCTCTCTTCGAAAGAATCTCGTCCAGACGCTTCATAGCCACGGCCCTCCTGGGCCCAGTTCTGCAGGATACGTTCGATGTAGCGCCAGTTGCGGCGATTGCGCTCTGCTGCCTCGCGGAATGCTTCCTCGATCCATTCCGGCGGATACTCCTCGGCGGCGGCGAGCAGGCGCTCGCCGACCAGCGGCGTGACAGTTCCGACGTTCTCTTCGTAGAGGCGGAAGATGCTGGGGCGCTGCTCGGTTTCGACGGGCAGTGCCACCGACTGCGGGCGGAGTTGGAGTTCGCCGGCGCGCGCACGGGCCACGGCCCGCCGGGAGCCGGGGTTGTTCACGAAGTAGAGCGTTTCGTCGCGGCCCTGGCCGGCCACCCGCACGGCGAGCAGGGCACCGAGTTCGCGGCAACGTTCAAGCCCGCGTTCGAGACCAGCACGGCCGCCGCCGATAGCGTCAAACGAAGCTCGGGCCGGCCCGATCTGCCACACCTGTTCGGCGGTGACGAAGCGTGCTTCGCCGCGCTGCTCCTGTACGAGGCGCGAGACCCAGAGGAACGCCAGCAGGTCGCCCGGCTCCTTGAGCTTCGGAAGAACCTCGGTGAAGAACGGGTTCGGCAGGGCCGTTCCCTTGCTGACACCGGGGAAGCCGGAGAAGCGGTCGGAGCTGGTCATAGCGGCGGCTCGTCGGTTCGCAGCACCCAGTCCTCGAATTTCGCCAGGCGCTCGCGGAAGCGGAGTTCGACGACACCCGTGGGGCCGTTGCGGTGCTTCGCGACATGGACCTGTGCGACACCTTTGGGATAGGTGCTCTCGGGGAGCTCGGGGTGCTGTGCGGCCCACTGCTCCGGGGTTATGTAGAGCTCCTCGCGGCTCAGGAACATGACCACGTCGGCGTCCTGCTCGATAGAGCCGGAGTCGCGGAGGTCGGACAGCATCGGGATTCGCGGGTGGCGGTTCTCGATGGCGCGGGAGAGCTGCGCGAGCGCGATAACCGGGACGTCGAGTTCGCGGGCGAGGCCCTTGAGGGTCCGGGAGATGTGACTGATCTCCTGCACGCGGTTCTCGCGGCTTGAGCCAGACTCGCCCTGCATGAGCTGGAGGTAATCGATGATGATAAGGTCGAGGCCGCGTTCGCCGGCGAGTCGGCGGGCTTTTGCGCGCAGCTGGGGCGCTGTCAGCACCGGTGTGTCGTCGAACCAGATGTTGGCTTCGGAGAGGACACCGGACGCGCGGATGATGCGGCGTTCTTCGAGTTCGGTCTGCTGGCCGAGGCGCAGCCGCGTGGAATCGACGCCAGATTCGGCGGAGAGCAGGCGCACCGCCAGCTGTTCCGCCGACATTTCGAGCGAAAAGAACGCGACGTTCGCGCCCTGGTTAATCGCGGCGTTGCGGGCGATGCCGAGCGCGAAGCTGGACTTCCCGACACTGGGCCGGGCGCCGACGATGACCAGGTCGGAGCGCTTGAGGCCGCCGAGCAGCGTGTCGAGGTCGCTATAGCCGGTCTGGATCGCGGCCATCTCGCGGTGCTCGGCGGTTTCGGCATCGACGTCGAGGTAGGCCTGGAGCAGCTGGCTAATGTGGACGAAGTCGCGGAAGTTTTCGCCGCCGCGGAGGCGATGCAGGAGCTCTTCCGCGCGAGAGAACACGGATTCGATCTCGGGCGGGGCCTCGTAGGCCATCTGCATGATGCCCGTGGCGGCGTGGATGAGCCCGCGATAGGTGGCGTCGCGTTTGACGATGCGGGCGTAGAAGGCCACGCCGATGCTCGTCGGCAGACGCCGGATGATCTCGGCGAGGTAAGTCTGGCCGCCGACTTCTTCGAGTTGGCCGCGGCGGGCGAGCTCGTGCGCGACGGTGATCTGGTTGATTGCCTCGTCCCGCTCCCAGAGAGCGAGGCAGGCCTCGTAGATCCAGCCGTTCTTCTCACGGAAGAAGTCGCTGCCCTTGAGGATGGGCGCGACCTGGTAGATGGCCTCGGGGTCGACGAGGAGCGCGGCGATTACGGCCTCTTCGGCCTCGATGTCGTGGGGTGGGAGGCGTTCGAGTGCGAGCGTCATGCGAAAGGAGGGACCGAGCCGGCACAGGCGGTAACGCCAAGACGGAATGCGGTCCGGGTCACCTCCTTTCGCTCAGGATTCAGGCCTGTTCTTCGGCGTCGGCGTCGCCGCTGTTCGCTTCAGCGGTCGCCTGTTCGCGCTGGCCCTGCTGGTAGGCCGCGACGCGCGCAGCTTTCTCCTCGGCTTCCCGCTGGGCGGAGCGCTCGGCTTCGAGCCGTTCGACGATGGGCTTCGACGCCTCGTCGGGCACGACCTCGACGGTGATCGGGACGGAGACATTCCGGGTGAACTTGATGGTGACTTCGCGGGAGCCGAGCTCGCGAATGGGCTCGGGGAGCAGGACCATGTGCGACTCGATGTCGAGCTGCTTGTCCTCGTTGATCTTGTCGGCGATGTCACGATTGGTGACGGAGCCGAAGAGGCGGCCGGTTTCGCCGACGCGAGCTTCAACAGTGACGGTGTAGCCTTCGAGGACCTCGACCTTGGTCCGGGCTTCGGCGTCGAGCTTCTCCTGGCGGCGTGCTTCCTTCTCGGCGAGGGAGGTAGCGCGCTGGATGTTCTCCTTCGTGGCAGGGCCAGCGAGGTTGCGCGGCAGGAGATAATTGCGCGCGAAGCCGTTGCGCACGTCCTTGATTTCGCCGACCTGCGCAGTGCCTTCAACGTCTTCGAAAAAGACGACCTTCATTCCGGGACCTCGATGTGTTCGGGATGTGCCCGCGCGCTGTACGCGGGAGGGCGACCCCCGGGCCGGGCCCGGAGCGCACCGTAGAACACTCATCGTAGCCGCTCAACGCGTTATGGTCGCGTGGCGCGGATCTTTCGGCTCGGAGGCCGATTATGACCATAGAACTATCGTTCTAGCGCGTCAATTGCTGGGCGTGCGATGCCCTACCGCTCGCGTGAGCGTATGATTTCGGCTGCCGGGTGCCTCAGGTCATCCGGGCGAGGCAAACGAAGAGGAGTTGTGTAGTGGGATCGCTTGATGGACGCGTTTGCGTCGTGACTGGCGCCGGCCGCGGCATCGGTGCGGCTGTCGCCAAGATGCTTGCTTCGGAAGGCGCCGCGGTTGTAGTGAACGACCTCGGTGTCGCCGTCGACGGCACGATGCCGGACAACACGCCGGCGCAGACCGTGGTCAACGAAATCAAGGCGGCGGGCGGCACCGCAGTCGCGAACTACGACAACGTGGCCGACCACGAGGCCGCGGAAAACATCATCCGGACGGCGTTGAACGAGTACGGCCGACTCGACGTGCTGGTGAATGTCGCCGGCATTCTCCGCGACCGGATGATCTTCAACATGTCGGAGGAGGACTGGGACGCGGTCATCAACGTCCACCTTAAGGGGACGTTCAACACGACCAAGTTCGCCTCCATTTACTGGCGGCAGGCTCGCGAAGGGAACTACCGGCTGATCAACTTCACGTCGGTGTCGGGTCTCTTCGGCGCGCCGGGCCAGCCCAACTACGCGGCGGCGAAGATGGGCATCGTCGGTCTGACGTGGTCGTGCGCGAACGCGCTGCATCGCTACGGTGTGACGGCGAACGCGATTTCGCCCGCGGCGGCGACCCGGATGATCGCAACCATCCCCGGCGCCGAAGTTCGGGAGGACGACCCGGAGCGCTCGCCGAACAACATTGCCGTGCCAGTAACGTACATCGCGAGCAAGGAGTCGGGCTGGCTGAACGGTTGGGTCATCGGTGCGCAGGGCTACACGCTCTCGCTGATGAGCAACCCCGAAACGATCTGCCAGCTCATCCGCACCGAGCCGTGGACGGTCGAGACCGCGGGCGAGGCGATGGAGAAGGCGTTCAAGCCGCTGGCGCAGAGCGGCACGATGTACCAGCGGCGGCAGCAGGCCTCCCAGGGCTAGAGGGCCGGTTCGCCCACACAACAACGAAGCCCCGTTCGATTCGAACGGGGCTTCGTTCATATCGGGCTGGCGTTACCGCGTGACCTGGAAGGTGGCCGCGCGGTCGTTCCAGTGGTAGAGCTGCCCCCAACCGGGCGAGAAGATGCCGATCTTCACGGTGTAGGTGCCGGTGCGAGCGTTCGATGGCACGCGCCACGAGAGGGTGACGGTGCTGTTCGTGTTCGCACTGAAGGAGCGGTTGTCGAAGAACTGCTGGTGAACCTTGCGGCCCGCAGAGTCGTACACCTCGACGTCGAGTAGCGCCCGCGTGGAGACGTTAGCGCGCGCCGTGACGGTGATGCGTTCGGTGCCGCCGAGGCGAACCGTGCTCGGCGAGACGGAGGCCGAGGTGGTCCAGTTCGTGGTCACTGGCGTGGTCGCGGTCGGGGTCGGCGTGGCTGTCCTCGCCGGGGTTGGTGTGGCCGTCTTCGTCGGGGTTGGCGTGGCGGTGTTCGTGCGTGCGGGCGTGGCCGTCTTCGTTGGTGTCGAAGTCGGCGGGGCAGGCGTGTTGGTCGGCGAGGGCTGCGAGCCTGCTGCCGGGAGCTACATCGCGCCGGCGGCGTAGTACTCCTTCGCCTTTTGGCGGAAGAAGCCGCCGTCGTCGTCGGCGCTGAGGCTGGTGAGGGTGTTGCCGTTGATGGGGCTCGGGTTCGTGACCCCGTCGCGCATGCAGTCGGACGCGCAGGTCGCGCCACTTGCGCCGGCTCCGAACAGGAAGGCGACGACGCCCGAGTTCATGTAGGTCGTGAGGTTGGCACGGGAGGCGTCGTCGAGGAACCACTCGACGCGGTTGTCCTGGTAGTGGCCCCAGGTGTTGTTCATGGCGCGCATCTTCGTGTTGCCGAGCGGGATCTGCCAGAGGACGATGCGCTTGCCGCTCACCTCGGTGAACTTGCCGAGGAAGCGGGCGAACCGGGCGAAATCACCGGCGTCCCACCACGAGGCGCCGCCGTCGCCGTACACGTATTGCTTGAAGGCGGCGTCGCGGTCGCTGAACTCGGCGAAGGCGATGTCGAAGTTGGCGCGCAGGGAGTTGTAGAAGTTGCCGGCGCGCGTTGCGAGCTGGTCGACCTGCGAGTTCGAGGGGTCGGAGTACTGGATATCGACCCCGGTGCCCCAGACGCTCATGTGGTAGCCAAGGCGCACGTTCGGGGCATAGCGATCTCGCAGGCGAACGATGCCCTGTGCGAGGCCGGCGGCGTTATCGGGGAGGCCGGCGAGTTCGCTCAGACCGGTCGCTGCCACCTTCGCGGGAATCCTGGACGCATCATCGGAGCCGTTGGCCCGCTGCTGGAGGTAGCCCCAGAGGTCGGGCTCGACATGCAGGACGGTGAACGCGTTCGTTGCCCCGGCCTTCTGGAAGAAGAGCTTCAGGTCGTTGAAGTACGCCCGCATCGTCGTGGTGTTCTGCAGGTTGTTGTAAACACCATCGGACTCGCCCTGGGAGTTGCCAGGGGCGGACTGGCGAATCTGGTAGTAGGTGAAGACGGGAGTGATGCCATTCGCGACAGAGTCTTCGATGTAGTAGCGGACGCAGTCGCCGTTCGCGTTCCAGGTGGCCCATCCGCCACCGGTGTTCACACCACCGGCGAGGTACTGGTAGCGGAAGCCGAAGGGGGCGGTGTTCCTGAGCGCCCGTGCGCCACCCGGGGCGTCGGACAGGCCGAGCTGAAGGGTCGATGGCCAGCCCTGTGGCAGCGGCGGCAACGATGCCGCGCTGGCATCGCCATTGGGAGTGGCGATGAGCACTACGCTGAGGACCAGGGCCAACAGGCCGCCACCAAGGGCAGCGAGCCGACGTGACATTGTGGCCTCCAAAAGAGTCAGGATTGCTGGCTCCCGTTGTCGCACGTGCGTTCGTACATGGGCCTAAAACCCGTAATCGGGTCGTAAAATATTACCCATTCTGGCTGTTTTTAACCGCCGAACGAAGTTTTTCGGATGAATGCTCCAGGCGAGTTTCGAACCCGCGGCCGGAAAGCACGGTGGCGCCGGGATGTTGACGGCGCGTTCAGGGTGATGACAGAGATGGCAGAGCGCAACCCCAGCGGGTACGCTGGGAACAACGGTACGAGCACGTGAACGAAGTGAGGGACGACGGATGGTGATGCAGTCGACCAAAGAGCTTCGCCCCGACGGGAAGGTTCGCCTGCCCCCCGGCCAGCACCTGACGACCGGGTGGCCCGTGTTGCACTACGGGAACATCCCGCGCATCGACCTTGAGACGTGGAAGTTCCACGTCTGGGGGCTGGTCGAAGAAGAAAAGACATTCAACTGGGAAGAGTTCAACGCTCTCGGGCAGATCACGGATGTCAGCGACATCCACTGCGTGACGACCTGGAGCAAGTTCGACAACGAGTGGCAGGGGGTCCCGTTCACGGCGCTACTGGACGCGATCAAGCTGAAGCCGGAAGCGAAGTACGCGATGATCCACTGCTATGGCGGCTACACCACCAACGTCCCGCTCGAAGATTTGAAGCGCGAGGGCGTGCTGTTCGCGCACAGCCACAATGGCCAGCCGCTCACGAAGGAGCACGGATGGCCGATGCGGCTGGTGGTGCCGCACCTGTACTTCTGGAAGAGCGCGAAGTGGGTCGGCGGCATCCAGTTCCTGGACCGCAACCGCCCCGGCTTCTGGGAGACGTACGGCTATCACATCTACGGCGACCCCTGGAAGGAGGAGCGGTACTCGTAGGGTCGAAAACGCCAGGGCGATACACGGATGGGGCCGTCCACGGTGGGACGGCCCTTTCGTTCGACGCACGATGGCAAACAACGGAGCCGGCCACCTACACTGGGCGTGATGGCGCCGAATCTCTCCGTCGACCTGGCCCCCGGTCACAAGACCGGACTCCTTCTTTCGAACCCGGTGATGACCGCATCGGGGACGTTCAGCTGGGGCTTCGAGTTCGCGAAGCAGTTCGATATCAACCGGCTGGGCGCTGTGGTTTCGAAGGGGGTGACGCCGCGGCCGCGAGCCGGCAACCCACAGCCACGCGTGGCGGAGACGCCGGCCGGCATGCTCAACTCGATCGGCCTGCAGAACGTGGGCCTCGACAAGGTCATCGATGAGTTCGCGCCGCAGTGGGCGAAGTGGGATGTGCCGGTCATCGTTAACATCGCTGCCGACACAATCGAGGAATTCGGCGAGATGGCGGCGGCGCTCGACGGCATCCCCGGCATCGCGGCGATCGAACTGAACATCAGCTGCCCGAACGTGGACATTGGCGGGATCGAGATCGGGCAGGACCCCGAGGCTTCGGCTCGTGCGACTCGCGCGGCCGTTCGCAACACCGACCTGCCGGTCATCGTGAAGATCACGCCGAACGTGACCGACCCGGTGGAGCTTGCGCAGGCATGCGAAGCCGAGGGCGCAGCGGCGTTCTGCTGTATCAATACTGTGCTGGGGATGGCCATCGATCTGAAGGCGCGGCGCCCGGTTCTACCACGCGCGCGAGGGGGACTCAGCGGGCCTGCCATCAAGCCGATCGCGCTGCGCATCGTGTACGACGTCGCGCGGGCGGTGAAGGTGCCGGTCATCGGCTGCGGTGGCATCCGCACGGGCGAGGACGCCGTGGAGTTCCTGATGGCGGGCGCTTCGGCGGTGCAGGTCGGCACCGCCACGTTTGCGAACCCGCGGGCGCCGCTGGATGTGCTCGAAGGAATGGAGGCGTGGCTCGACCGGGAGGGCGTGCGCGACGTGAACGAGATCATCGGGTGTGCGCTTCCCGAGTCGCTGGTTACCGCCTAACCCGGGACTCAGCGGGCGCCACTTGATACGCTAAGGGCGTCGGGGTGTAGCTCAGCCTGGTTAGAGTGCGCGCTTTGGGAGCGTGAGGCCGGCAGTTCGAATCTGCCCACCCCGACCATTTTTCTTGGACGCTTTCCTCCTTCTCCTGTAGCCACTCCCCTTTCACTCACTGGCACACCACTCCGCGTCTTCTTGTGTCCGCGACGGGGGCTGTCGCAAACCACGGGTACAACTCGCCTATCTGACAAGCGAGGAACCCCCATGCGTTTCTTTATCCACCTGGGAACAGTCGGACTGGCGCTGGCGCTTGTGGCGTGCAGTTCGAGCGAGAAAGCGTCGATCGACGGGGAGACGGAAACCACGTCACCCAAAGAAGCCACGACCGAAACAGCTGCAGAATCGTCACCCACGAACACCCCGACTCCGAAGCCTACTGCGACGCCAACTCCTGCACCGAAGGAGGTTGTGAAGCTCGACGAGGGGTTCGTTGCACGGCAGAACTCGTACAACAACGAATACACGCACCACTGGTACGTCATCCTGGAGAATCCCTCGGAGAGGGCGGCTGAACGCGTGCGCGTACGAGCCCTCTTCTACGACGCTGATGGCGTGCTCCTGGGAACCGACGATATGTACGCCCATCTCTGGGCGAAGCAGCGAACCGCTGTAACCGGTCTTGGCGCCTGGTTGGCCTCACCGGCCGAGCGCATGGAGGTGCGAATCGACGGCACCCCACGGTGGGTCGACGTGCAAACCGAGGAGTTCCCCACCGTGAGCGACGTGGAGATCGTGCGCGAGCGATTCTCAGGGGCCCTTCGCGGCAGAATAACGAGTCCCTGGAACAAGGACGTCACAGACCTGCGGCTCGTTTGCATCCTGCGAGACAGCGAAGGGACGTTGCTCGAGGTCGAGACCTCCTTCCTTGAGCTGCTCCCCGCCGGGGCGACCGCCGTCGGCGACTGTTCGCTGTGGGACGACGAGGTCGTCAACGCGGCCGCGACCGGCGAGATGTACGTGAACTGGACGAGCATCACGTCGGTGCTCGAATAGCCAAAAGACCGGCCCGGGGCGCGCCTTTGCGCCCCGTGATCGGGTGCCATACCATGGCTGGCGGTACGCCAAATGCCTGGCCCCCGGGATTCCGCATGAGTGACGAATACGGCGTCGACCTCGACGAAGTCCGCAAGGTGATCGAGGCGGCGGATGTGTTGGTTGTCCGCTTTCATCTCATCCCGAACCGCCTCCTCATCGACTTTCGCACGAAGCCCGGTGTGGGGCCGTTCATGGGCATCGTGCCGCGTGCGCAATCGGTGGAGGATCGCTTCCGGTCGATTAAGCGCTTGCGGCCAGAGTTCGGCTTCCCCGAGAAGGTGATGTCGTTTTCGTGGCCCCGGTCGGTGCCGGTGTTGCTCGCGAGCGGCATCTGGCAGGACATCGTGAGCCGCATGACGGCGGTGGGCGGCATCGAAGCGAACGAGCGCTGCGGCGAGGTGTTCGAACAACTGCAGCGAGAAGAGCACCGGGAGGTGCTGCACGCGATTCGCGGGGCCGACCACTACCAGACGCTCTGGGAACGGGAGCCAGCGTGACCGGAGTCATCGACCTTCGCAGCGACACGGTCAGCAAGCCCTCGAAGGAGATGCGAGAGGCGATGGCCGCGGCGGAGGTGGGCGATGATGTGTTCGGCGACGACCCCACGGTAAACCGGCTCGAGGCCATGGCCGCCGAACGGCTTGGCAAGGAGGCGGCGGTCTATGTGCCGAGCGGCACGATGGCCAACCTCATCGGCTTACTCGTGAACACCCGGCCGGGCGACGAAGTAGTGCTCGGCGACCAAAGCCATATCTTCAACTACGAAGTCGCGGGGAGCGCCCGCATTGCGAATGTGCAGGTGCACCCGCTTCGCAACGGCGCCGACGGGACGCTGGACCCGGACGAGGTTCGCAGCGCGGTGCGGCCGCCGAACATCCACGCGCCGAAGACGTCGCTCTTGTGCATCGAGAACACGCACAACCGCTGCGGTGGCGCGGCGCTTCCCCTCGACGTCATGGACAGCCTGACCGCCGCCGCGAAAGAGACCGGGATGCGTGTTCACCTCGACGGCGCGCGCATCTTCAACGCTGAGGTGGCGCTCGGTGTGCCGGCCGCGCGGCTGGCACGGGGGGCCGACACCGTTTCGTTCTGCCTGTCGAAGGGGCTGGGGTGCCCGGTAGGTTCGCTGCTCTGCGGCGAGCGCGATGTGATTGCCGAGGCGCGGCGATTTCGCAAGATGCTGGGCGGGGGTATGCGGCAGGCTGGGATCCTCGCAGCAGCGGGCGTCTACGCGCTCGAGCACAACATCGAGCGGCTCGCCGAGGACCACGAAAACGCTCGCCGGCTTGCCGACGGCCTTCGCACGATGCCGGCGTTTCGCCCGAACAATCCCCAAACCAACATCGTGACAGTAGACATCGTGGAGGGCACGCTGGAAGAGTGGCTGAATGCCTTCCGCGAGGCGGGAGTGCTGGCAGTCGCCTTTGGCCCGCGGCGCATGCGCATGGTCACGCATATCAACATCACGAGCGCCGACATCGACGAGGCGCTTCACCGCATTGAGCGGCTAGTGGGAGCAATCGCAGGTTGATCCGTCGTTTTCGCACCATCACATTCGGGGCCCTTGCGGCCACGACGCTCTTGATCGCTGCTGCCTGTGGCGGCTCAGAAAGTGTCGACGAAGCCGAGAAGCTCTTCGAGGCGCCACCCTGGCAGGGAGAGGAGTCGTACGTCTACCAGCTCAGCACCAGGGGTGAGGACAACGCCGGGACCTGTACGCTCGTGACCGAACCGGAGTTCGAGCCGGGCCGGACGAAGCTGAGCCGGCTCTGCGAGAACGGTCCGTACCGCGACGATGGGGTGGCCATCGTCGAGTCGCAGACGCTGCAGCCGTTCTCTGCCGAGCGCGTGGTGTTCGACGGCGAGAAGAACCGGCGCACGATCTACACGAACACCTACCGCGAGACGGACGTGCTCTTCGAGGCGGACGTCGACGGGAAGCTGAACGACACGACGCGCGACCTGCCGACGCCGACCGACAGGATGCCGGACCCGGGCTGGTACGAGGACGAATCGCTGCTCTGGCTGGCGCGGGGCATCCCCCTGCGCAAGGGGTTCGAGGGGACGTATGCGCACGTCATCAACGCCGGCCTGCCGCGCCTCCTCGAGGTGGATGTCGTGGTCGAAGGGCCGGAGAAGGTGGAGGCCGGGGACCAGGAGTACGAAGCCTGGCACGTCCAGTTCCGCCGGAGCGACAACATCTACCGCGTTTGGGTCGAGACCGGCGGCGTACACCGGGTGGTGCGTGCGCAGATCGAGGACGTGGTGTACGAACTGATCCCCGAGGGGTCGGTGGCGCAACCCTGAGATCACCAGCAACAAACATTACTGGTTGAAATTCACCTTCGCGAAGCAAACCGGTGGTGAAGTGAACCTCTGAAGCTAGCCGGCCGCCCGATTCCGGGTGTTGGCAGTGGGATTGGCACTTGACAAATGTGATACCCTGTGCGGCCGCAGGAAGCTATCTGAAGCACAAAACGGCGATCGCCGAGGGGTGCGATAGAACTTCACACGCTTATGTCGGGGAAGCAGCCGGATCGCTTGACACCGGTGGACTGCCTCCCGAAGATGCTGCAACCTGCCCCGCAGGAACGGAGTGTCGGAGAGCCATGTCATTCGTGTTCGTGATTAGCCGCGAGCCGCGCATGCGTGCGACGGTGACGGAATACCTGCGCGATCGGGGCTATGACACCGGGACAGCCAGTAACTACGACGAGGCGATGGATGTGCTCGCGGAGTACCACCCGGACGGACTCGTGGTGGATGTCCAGGGGCTTCCCCGAGGTGAGGAAGGGGCGACGTTTTCACACTTCAACACCTGGATGGCGAACGCCTACCGGGTGAACCCTCCCGTCACGGTGTACCTGCTCCACAAGGGCGCACGGCGGCCCCATTTCAAGATCGAAGGAGCGGTCATCAAGAAGCCATTCCCGATAGAGGCGCTGGGCGAAGCGCTCAGGGAGCGGCTGGGCCACCCGCGTCGAGACGGGGCGGGGCCGGGGATTTCGCTGGACCTCACGACGAACACGCTTCGGAGCGTGAACGGCGAAACCCGGCTGACGCACATTGAAGCAACGCTGCTCGCCTACCTGATGGAGCACAAGGGAGAGATCCTGCATCCGCACGACCTCCTGACCGATGTGTGGCAATACCACGACACGGCGGGAGCGAGCACGCTGGTGCGGGCGCACATTAGCAACCTGCGGAAGAAGCTCCGCCAGGTGCAGGGCAACGCAGACCAGATCCAGACGATCCGGGGCAAGGGATACCGCTTTATCGCGTAAGCGAGGCGTTGGATAGAGAACGAGAAGGCCGCCGGCAATACCGGCGGCCTGGTTGTTGCTGGGGCCTGGTGCGCGGCAGGCGGGGGCGAAAATCGGCCGCGAGCTGCCGGACACCAGGTCCACCCACTGCACCTTCACGCGCATCCCGATCTTCACATCCTTCACCGGGTCTTCGACGCCGACGATGTTCGTGAGGATGCGGAAGCCTTCGTCGAGGTCGACGTAGGCGACGGCGTAGGGGCCGAGGTCTTTGAAGGCAGGATGCCGGTTCAGCCGCACGACGCTGTAGCTGTAGACAGTGCCCTCGCCCTTGGATTCGCGCCACTCGAGCTCGGTAGAGCCCGTGTACGGCGAATGCCGGCGCGGGAAGAAGATGACATCGCCCGTCTTGGGATCGACCTGGTACATGAGCTTGTGCTCGCGGGTCGCGTCCCAGAAGGGCTGCGTGTCGGGTTCTGGGAAACGTGGTTGTGGTCGAGCCATCGTTAGTCCTTCGCGAGGATGATGGTGCCACCGGTGTGGCTGGTAGCGAGCATGCCGCCATTCCCGTGCGCCACGGCGAGCTTCGCGCCCTCGCGCTGCGAGGTGGACTCGCCGCGGAGCTGGCGGGCCGCCTCGATGAGGAGGAAGATGCCGCGCATACCCGGGTGGTTCGAGCTGAGGCCACCGCCGTCGGTGTTGAGCGCGGGGCCGGTGGGGCTGTCGAAGCGGAGTCCATGCTGGGTGACGTAGTCCCCGCCTTCGCCCTTCTTGCAGAACCCGAGGTCTTCGAGCATGACCATGACCGTGATCGTGAACGAGTCGTAGATCATGGCCACGTCGATCTCGTCGGGGCGGACACCCGCCTCGCCGAACGCGACGGGGGCGGACTGAGCGCCGGCGCTAATGGTGATGTCGCTGCCGTTCTCGGAGTACTTGGTGGCTTCGCCGGCACCAATGATCCAGACGGGCGGCTTCTTGCAGTCGCGGGCGACTTCGGGTGACGCGATGACCACGGCCCCGCCGCCATCGGAGACCATGCAGCAGTCGAGGAGGTGCAACGGATCGGCGATCATCCGCGAGTTCACGACGTCTTCGACGGTGATCTCGCGGATGTTTTCGAACAGCAGGTCCTTCATTGCCTGCACGGCCTGCGGGTTCCGCATGGCGTGAGCCCGGGTAGCGACGGCGATGCGGGCGAGCTGTTCGCTCGTCGTTCCGTACTGGTACATGTGCCGGTGGGCGACCATCGCGTAGTTCGAAATGAGGGTCATGCCCCACGGCGCCTGCATGTTGTCGATTGGGCTTGGCGGGCCAACGCCACCAACACCGCCGGTACCAATCGCACGGGCGTCGCTGTGCGCGGTCGAACCGTACGTCAGGAGTGCGACTTTGCACTTGCCCGCGGCGATATCGCGCTTGGCATGGGCGGCGTGGAACTCGTAGGAGCTGCCCCCAACCGCGGTGGTGTCGATGACGTTCGGCTTGAAGCCCATGTACTCGGCGAGGCTGAGGCCCGCCATTCCGGGCCCATCCTGCGCGTCGTAGAGTCCGTCGACATCCTTCCAGCTGAGACCGGCGTCTTCGAGCGCACGCGCGGCACATTCGGCCTTGATCTGAAGTGGCGTAACCCCCGGAGCTTTGCGCTTGGGGTATTCGTAGATGCCAACGATGGCGGCATCACGTTTCTGGGAAACCATCCGATGTGAACTCCCTGGGCAGTAGATACTGCGCGGCTGGGTAGCGCCGCCCCGAACTCTACGGATGCTCGACACGCGCGTCAAAGGGTGGCGGAAAATTGACTCGGGAACGAGCAAGACGCTAGCTTCCCGCCGTGGAACTGCCCCTCGCCGCCCTCGCGTGGTTGCTGGCCATGGCCGCTGTCGCGCTGTGGGATGCGCCGGGCTGGCTATTCGGCACGGCGGTGGCGCTCGCTGCACCGGTTGCCGCGCTGCGGTGGGGCCGATCGGGTCTTGTGCTCGCCCTCGTCGTCGGCGGGGTGGCCGTTGTCGGCGGGCTCCGGTACGAGCAGTGGGCCGAGGCTCCCCCGCCGTCCCTCGCGGAGTGGGTCGGGAGCGACGCGACCATCGTCGGCACCATTCGCTCGGAACCAGATCCCGGGCGTACGACAGTGCGGTACCGGCTCGATGCCGAGCAGTTGGAGTTCGATGGCACCGCGTTCGAGGTCGATGGTGCGGTGCTCATCACCGTGGGCGAGTACGTGCGGTTCCGGCCGGGCGACGGGCTGCGCGTCTCCGGGGAAATTGAGGAGCCGCCGGTCTTCGAAGACTTCGACTACCGCGGGTACCTGGCGCGACGGGGAATCGTGGGGACGATGCTGTTCCCGGCGATCGAGGTGATGGGCGAGGGGTCGCGCTGGAGCTACGAGCGGCAGATCGCGGAGGTGCGGCTCGCGCTCGAGGATGCGCTGCAGCGGGCGCTTCCGGAGCCAGAGGCGTCGCTCGCCGCGGGTATCGCGTACGGACGTGACCAGACACTCCCGGACGACCTATACGACGACTTCCGGACGTCGGGGCTCGCGCACATTGTGGCGGTCTCCGGTTCGAACGTTGCGTACGTGACAGCGCTCGTGTTCCTCGTGTGCGTGCGCTTCATGCGGCGGCTGCATGCGGTCGTGCCCGCGGCGATGACGCTAGGAGCGTACGTGGCGGTCGCGGGCGCGGAAGCGAGCGTCCTGCGCGCGGGACTGATGGCACTGGTCTTCCTCGTCGGCCTGTTGCTGGGCCGGCCACAGAGTTCGCTTGCGGCACTCGCGGCAGCAGCGATAGCGATGACCTTCGTCCAGCCGTCAGCCGTTCACGAGGCAGGGTTCCAGCTCTCGTTCGCGGCGACCGCCGGGCTCATCACGTTCGGCCCGTGGATCCAGTACGGGCTCGACCGCGGCCTTACACGCATGCGGGTGCGGCTGTATGTGCCCGACCTCGCGCTCCAGGCGGCGTCCCTCACGCTGGCGGCCACGGTCGCCACACTCCCCATCACCTGGACGACGTTCGGGCGCGTATCGGTCGTTGGCGTCGTCACGAACATCGTGGTCGAACCGCTGTTCATGGTCGCGTTCTGGCTGAGCGTGGCCGCCTCCCTCGCCGGGGTAGCCTGGGAGCCCGCGGGCTGGGCGATTGGCCTTGCGGCGTATTACCCGCTCGCGTTCATCGCGTGGCTGGCGTCGGCGTCTGCGTCGCTCCCGGGCGCGGCGATCGACCTGCCGCGGGCATCGGGCGAACAGGCGCTGGTGCTCTACCTGGTGTTCGCGGCGGCTGCGTGGCCCGCGTACCGCTACCTCGTTCCGCACAACCCGCAACCAGAACGGCCTCCGCACGTTCGGACATTCCACCGCGTGGCAATCGCGGGCGGGGTAGGCGCACTCGCGGTAGTGGTGCTGCCGGTGAGCCTGCTCCCGCTGCGACCGGCTGGCGAACTGCGCGTGGAGGTGCTCGATGTCGGGCAGGGCGACGCCATTCTGCTGACTACGCCGAACGGGACACAGGTCCTTGTCGATGGCGGCCCGAGCGGCATCGAACTAGCGCGCGAACTGGGGAGTGTGCTGCCGCACTGGGACCGAACGCTGGACCTGCTGGTGCTCACACACCCGGACCAGGACCACCTCGGCGGGCTCATCGAAGCGTTGCGCCGCTACGACACAAAGGCGGTCGCCGATACGGGCGTTCCCCACACCAGTGCCCTGTTCGGGCTGTTCGAAGAGGAAGCACCGGGGCGCGTTTCGTATCTGCGCGGCGAATCCTGGGAGGTCGACGGCGTGCGGTTCGAGGTGCTCTGGCCGGAGACGAACGAGCCGACCCGGCAGACGAACAACCAGTCGCTGGTACTCCGCGTTTCGTTCGAAGGTGTGACGCTGCTCCTCACCGGGGACATCGAAGCGCCAGCGCAGCGTGCATTGCTGGCGAGCGACGACCTGCGCGCGCATGTCCTGCACGTGCCGCACCACGGCTCGAAGACGAGCGAACCGGCGTTTTTCGCCGCCGTAGAGCCCGCTGTAGCGTTCATCTCGGTCGGGGCAGACAACCGATACGGTCACCCCCACGAAGAGACGCTTGCGGCCCTCGACGGAGTGCCGGTGTACCGGACCGACGTGGACGGGCGGATCACGCTGCGGGTTCGCGGCGGCCGAGTGACAGTGAGCACCGAACGGTAGGCGTTGCCCGGGAGACGCCGGGATGTCAAAGTGCCCGCCACGCAGGGAGGTTACCGATGACCCAGATCTTCGAAGGGCGAGACCGGGTTCGGCGTCTGCCGTTCGGGTTCCCCGAGCTGGACGAACGGGTGCGGCGCGACCCGGTGTGGCTGGAGGCGACGGATACCGCGCAGAGTTTCGGCATCCTGTACCGGCCGCCAGACCACGAGCCGCGCACGTGCGTCTACCTGATGCATCCGCGGGCCGAATTCACGCGCCATTACGTCGTGCCGGGGCTAACAGCGCGCGGATACGCAGTGTTCGGGCAGAACAGCCGCTACCTGAACAACGATACGCACATGATCCACGAGCGGCTGCTGCTGGACATCGCTGCGGGCCTTCGGTGGCTCAAGGAGCGCGGGTACGAGCGAATCGTGCTGCTCGGCAACAGCGGTGGCGGGTCGCTGCTCGCGTTCTACCAGTCGCAGGCGAGCCGGCCGCCGAGCGAACGGCTGACGCAGGCGCCGGGCGGGGAGCGAATCAACCTTGCGGAGGAGGTGATGCCCACCGCAGACCTGTACATCGCCGTCGCGGCGCACCTCGGGGAAGGGCGGTTCATGCTGAACGTGCTCGACCCGAGCGTCACGAATGAAGCGGACCCGACGAGCTACGACCCGGACTGGGACATGTACAACCCGGCGAACGGATACCGGGAGTGGCCGGAACCGAGTTCGTACGACCGGGAGTGGCTGGCGGAGTACCGGCGGCGGCAACGGGAGCGGAACCGGCGGCTCGACGCGATCGCGCGGGAGTGGATCGCCGAACAGGACTACTTCCGCGCGCGCTACCGCGACCCGGGATACCGGGAACTGCCGGAGGCCGAGCGGAGCCGAATCGCGCGGCGGCGGTGGCTCGGGCGGTACATGGTCATCTATCGAACGCTGGCGAACCCGGCATACCTCGACCCGACCATAGACCCGAGCAACCGGCCACTCGGCAGCATCTTCTCGCCGGGCGACCCGATCATCGGCAACTACGGACCTGGTGGGCTGGCGCGAATCATGACGCCGAGCGCGTGGCTCAGCACATGGAGCGGGTTGAGTTCACAGGCGGATCTTCCGGACACCATCCAGCATGTGACCATCCCGACCCTCATCGTCTACGCCGACGGGGACTGCGACATCTTCCCCAGCGAGCAGCAGGAGATCCTCGAGAAGAGCGGCGCTGCGGACAAACCCCTCCAGGTGCTGCCGTGGGCGGACCACTACCTGCACCCGGTTGGCGAGGAGGGGGCGAAGCTGGCGGACCCGCGGGAGCGCATCATCGAAATGATCGTGCCGTGGATGCAGGAACGTATCGGGGAGCCCTGAGGCGGTTCGAACGGCGAACTCCGAACATGAGAGGAAGGGCGCGGTTTTCACCGCGCCCTTCTTGGTGTGTGACCTGCTCGCGAGTTACTCGCGCGGGCGGCCGAA
>CAZWBW010000007.1:0-14933 GCA_964632355.1 uncultured Anaerolineaceae bacterium
GGCGGGGCCACAGGGTACCAGCAATTTGGGTGTCTGTTGGTGGCGGGCACTGTTTGTCTCGACCTGACGCCTGATTCATACACGCTGCCATCCACCGGTACGTACTTCGTGCCAACGAACAAGGGGTGGCGCACACAGATCGACTACACCGCTTTCGGTCAGCTGCAGTTACTCGAGGGCCGCACTTTCACGTTCACTGCCTGGTACGTAGCACCAGGGCAGGCATGTGGTTCGCTTCCCTCCAGTGGGTCAGGTCAGCGAATCGCGTCGGCCTCTGTGTCGGGCAGTGTACTGCTCGGGCTTGTCTCAGGAGGTCGCGGCCAGGCGCTGCTCCAGATGACCGGCGACCCTGGCTTCGTCGCCCCGACTGGCCCGCAGACTGTTTGCGTTCAGATGGCGATGCAGGGCGGGGGACTTCTCTCGGCCGTTAGCTACCTGACGGTCGAAAACGGCGCACTCAGCTGGATCGAAGGACCGTTCGAATGAACGGAAAATCGTCTCGTCGCCGGGTCCTGGGTGTGTCGCTCATCGCACTCGCGCTCGCGCTGTTGGGGGTCGGCCTGTACGCGGCGACTCACGCCGATAGGCCAGCTTCTGCCTTCGAAACCAACGGCGCACTGCAGGTGGCTCCTTCACCGGCAGGCCCGTGGTCCGACACCGTCGAGTCCCCGTGGGGTGCCGATGCTATGGCCCCGGGCGACACAGTATCCGGGACCGTGTACCTGCGATCAGCATCCCCGGATCTCCCCGACACGGCAGCGATGATCGTTGCCGCGATCGGTGATGTCGAAGACAACCAGTACTGGCACAACCTCGTCATCCTGGACATGTCGCTCGACGGGCGCGACCTGCTGCCCCAGTGGACACCGTGCTTCGAGTCAGCGGGGCTGACGCTCGCCGGCCTACGGGATTGCGAAGAGCGGCCCTCCCTGCCGCCACCTCCCGGCGGGAATGGCGTGCCGTTCACGATGACCATCCGCTTCCGGGAAGGCGCTTGGAACCGCGTGCAGGGCGCGACGACGGGCCCGTTCCATCTTCGCTTCAGCCTCGTGCGCCAGGCAGACGAGCCGGGCGAGCCTACGGTGACTCCAACTGTCACGGTGTCTCCCGTCACACCGACTCCTACAGCGACACCCGGCACACCAACGCTCACGCCGACGGTGACCGTGCAGCCTGTCGTGCCCACGGCTCCGACCTCGCCGACTCCACCCACCCCGACGGTGACAGTGCCCGCCGAACCGCCGTCGTCACCCTCGGATCACGCACCGGCCCGCCCGCCGGGGCCACCCCCGACCGGCACCGGCAGCGCGAACCAGCCAGCAGACACCGTCGCATTCGCCGTCGTCGCGATGGTCCTTGGCGTGGGCATCACATTCGCAGCTGTGCGAGCGATACGAAGGAGGTCGTGATGGTCGGGATTGTTCAGCGCCTTGGCTTCTGGTGCCTGGTGGGGTTCCTCGTGCTCATCGTCGGGGCGCTTGGCGCTGCCGTCCTGGCGACCCGTCTCTTCGGGATATCGTACATCCTTGTGGCCGGTGGCAGCATGGAGCCGACCATTCCGTACGGCTCAGTGGCCATAACGCGAGAGGTCGACGCCGCCCGCGTCAAAGTAGGCGACATCATCGTTTACACGGACCCTCGCTCCCGCGCCATCACGACGCACCGGGTCGTCGCTATCCAGGGCGATGGGCGGTTGGTCACTCGAGGCGATGCGAACAACGTCGACGACCCCGAGCCGGTGCCCCCGGACGCCGTCCGAGCGCGCTACCTCTTCGCGATCCCGCATCTCGGGAAGGTGGCCGACTGGATCCGCTCGCCTGCAGGGTACGTTGTCCTCATTCTCCTCCCCGGTGTCACCGTCATCGCGTGGGAGTGTGCATCGCTGATCCGCGGATTCCGGGCCTCACCTGACTCCCGCGCGACTCCGGAGACATGACACGCCGCTTCGGCAGTTCGCTGAGCCACCGCTCGTGTAGAATTCCGGCGCGATACATGCGGAACCGCTGCAGCTCCCGGTCCCCGGTGCAGCGGCGTCCTCCCGTTCGGTTAGCGAGTTCGCGCACCCCGCTCGCCGGGGACCATCCGGGTGCGCGCTGTGTAGGAGTGTGTCATGGCCTGGGAGTTCTACACCGACCCTGAGTTCCAGGAGGAACTCGATTGGATCGACGAGTTCGTCCGCGAAGAGGTCGAGCCGCTGGAGTTCGTGCTCGGTAGCCCCGCCGACCTCAAGCAGCCCGGCTTCGAGGAACTCGTTCGCCCGCTACAGAAGCAGGTCAAGGAGCGTGGGCTCTGGGCCTGCCACCTCGGCCCCGAACTCGGCGGCAAGGGCTATGGGCAGGTCAAGCTCGCCCTCATGAACGAAAAGTTCGGCCGCACGCGCTTCGGTCCTACCGTGTTCGGCGCACAGGCGCCCGATACCGGCAACTCCGAAATCCTCGCGCACTACGGAACGCCCGAGCAGAAGGAGCGCTACCTCCAGCCCCTGCTCGACAACGAAATCGTTTCCTGCTTCTCGATGACCGAGCCCCACGGCGGCAGCGACCCCACCCAGTTCCGCACCACCGCTGTCGAAGACGGCGATGAGTGGGTCATCAACGGCTACAAGTGGTTCTCGTCGAACGCCAAGTACGCGTCCTTCTTTATCACGATGGCCGTGACCGACCCCGATGCGCCCCCACACGAGCGCATGTCCATGTTTATCGTCCCGGCCGAAACCCCGGGCATCGAGGTCGTCCACAACTTCGGGTTCCACGGCGAGCCGGACCCATCCCACGCGTACCTTCGCTATAACAACGTCCGCGTGCCGCGCGACCACATGCTCGGCGGGCGCGGCCAGGCGTTCGTCGTCGCCCAGACCCGGCTCGGCGGCGGCCGCATGCACCACGCCATGCGCACCGTCGCGCAGGCGCAGAAGTGCTTCGATCTGATGTGCGAACGCGCGCTGTCGCGGACCACCAAGGGTGAGCGCCTCGCCGAGAAGCAACTCGTGCAGCAAATGATCTCCGACTGCTGGATTCAGCTCCGGCAGTTCCGGCTGCTCGTCCTCGAAACCGCGTGGCTCATCGACCACCACAAGGACTACCTGAAGGTCCGGAAGAACATCGCCGCCGTGAAAGCCACGATGCCGAAGGTGCTGCACGATGTCGCGTCGGCCGCCCTGCAGGTGCACGGGTCGCTGGGCATCACGACCGACATGCCCTTCACCGACTACATCATCAACTCGTACCACGTCGGATTGGCCGACGGCCCGACCGAGGTGCACAAGGTCACGGTCGCGCGGCAGGTGCTCCGCGAATACGAAGCCGGCGACGAGATCTTCCCGCGTGCCTACCGGCCGTACATGCGGGAGAAGGCGCGCCAGAAGTACGGCTTCGTCCGCGAAGCCTAGCGCTCGGCGGAGGGAACTATGGACCTCGACGAAATGCGGCAACGGCTCGTGCCGTTCGTCCGCGCGAAGCTCGACGATCCACAGGCCGAAGTCGTCGGCCTCGAGCCGGGGCCCGGCCATGCTGGCTTCTCGTACCTCTTCGATGTGACCACCGGCGGCGAGCTCCGGCGCTACTTCATGCGCCTCCCTCCCCCCAACGTGAAGTGGGAGGGAACCGCCGATGTCCTGCGGCAGGTGTGCGCGCTCCAGGCCCTCGATGGCACCGACGTCCCGCACGCGCCGGTGATCTGGTCGGGCGACGACCTCGAATGGTTCGGGTGCCCCTACTTCGTGGTCCCGCGCATCGATGGCGACGTCCTGCGTGGCGACTGGTACCTCAAGCTGAGCGAAGAAACCCGCCGCGACATGGCGAAGCAGGCCATGACCGCCCTCGCGAACATCCACCGCGTCGACTGGCAGACGAAGTGCGGGTACCTCGGCGACTTCTGGGGCTTCGAATTCGACGTAACGCGCTGGGACCGCTTCTACGAACGCGCCGCCGATCGCGAGAAGCTCGCGCTCCAGCCGCGCGTGAAGGAACTGCTGCTCCAGAAGATCCCTGAAAACACGCGCATCGGGCTCTACCACGGCGACTTCCAGTGGCAGAACCTCATGTTTTCGCCCGAAGGGAAGCTGCTTGCCGTCATCGACTGGGAACTCTGCGGCATCGGCGCGACGCTCAACGATGTCGGCTGGATCTGCGCGTTCAACGACCCATCGGCCTGGGCTTCGAACCGCAACATCGGCCAGGGCGGCATGCCCCATGGCGACGAACTCCAGGAGATGTACATCGAAGCCTGGGGCGCCGACCCGGGCGACATCTCATGGTTCAAGGCGCTCGCGACCTACAAGTTCGCGATCATCACCGGCTTCAACCTCATGCTGCACCGGCGCGGCAAGCGCCCGGACCCGCAGTGGGAGGAGACCGCACTGAGCATGGAGCCGAACCTCGAGTACTCGCTCAAACTCCTCGGCGGCTAGCCGGGAGGGCCTCGAATTCGAAGGGCCGGCGTTCCCTGCGCCGGCCCTTTTTTCGCGTGCACCTGCCGGCAGACGCGAACCAGCTAGGCAGCCGGCTTCGTTGCGGGAGTCATTTCCTCCACCCTGGGTTCTTTCAGGAGCGCCCACGCCCCCACGCCTACGAGGACGAACAGGGCTCCCAACGTGAGGAACCCGGCGTCCATCGAAACCGCGGCGAACCCGGCGGCAGTCATTGGCCCGACCATGAACGCGAGTGCCTGTGCGCTCCCGGCGAACCCGAACGCCGTCCCTCGCCGCGACCGGGGCACCGCCGACGCGATGATGGTGTTGCTCGCGGGCAGCATCGCCGCCTGCAACAGCGAAATGACCGAGAACCACAGTACGAACAGCGGCACGTTCCCCGCCAGCGCAAGCAGCACGTGGGCGACACCGCTCGCGCAGCACCCCACCAGCAGCGCCTGCCGGAACCGTCCCGGGAGTACGACGCGCCGCGCCACTATCAGCACCCCCACCACGCTCGCGATGCCTGCCAGGGTGAACGCCACGCCAACGGCGCCCGCCCCCGAGTCTCCCTCCAGTTCGCCCATGGCCAGTGGTGTTGCCAGCCGCACAAGCTGCGTCATCGCGAACAGGAAGAAGTAGAACCCCAGCGCCGTCATCAGCTGGACCGTGACGAGCGACCGCATAGGCGGTACGGGTTCGCCGTCTTCCTCGTCCGCGGAGCTCGCCGTCTTCCGTGCCCGGACCTCATCGCGCGGAACGAGGAAGATCACCAGCGTCGCCGCCACCGCCGGCATCAGCGCCGCCCCGGCGATGGCGCCACGCAGCCCGAACGCGACCGCCAGCCCCGCTCCGATCGCCGGCCCGACCGTGTTCCCGAGATACTGTGCGCCGGTCACCAGCCCGAGCGACTGGCTCAGTTTCGAATCCGGCACGGTGACCGAAGTCAGTGCTACCGCCGCGGGGATGAAGCCCGAGAACAATCCCTGGAATGTGAAGGCGACCGCGACATGCCAAGGCTCCGTCGCGAAGGCGGCGATGAGCGTCGTGGCGGTTGCGAAGTAGAGCGCACGCACGAACATCAGCTTTCGGCCCAGCCGGTCCGAAAGCATCCCCCAGGCCGGGCCGCTCACGAGCCGCGCGATCCCCGTGCCGGTAGTCGCGACACCAACCCAGAACAGCGCTTCTGCGTCGCTCGCGGCGCCCAGTTCGAGCATGTACAACGGAAGGAACGGCACCCAGAAGTTCATCGACAGGCTGGCGAGCCCGGCTCCCAGCGCGATGGCAAGCGTCGACGCACTGCCAATTTTCGCGAGGACGCCCCGCCACCCCGGTTCGCTCAGGCCGGGTGCCTCGGATGACCGTTCCTTCGTTGCCGTCAAACTCCCGTCGACTCCATGCCCGCCCGCGGTGCCCACGCTACAGACCTTCGGTGGCTAGGGGAACACCTGCCCGTGCAGTGGTGCTGCGGTCGGATGCACAAAGAAGTGGCCCGGCAATCGTACGCCGGGCCACCTCGCGTTGTTGTCCAGGATGTTCGCTCAGCGCGTGCCGCGAAGCCGCGGATCGAGCACATCGCGCAGCGCGTCGCCGAGCATGTTGAAGCCGAACACGGCGATGAAGATCGCGAGCCCCGGGAACAGCCCGAGGTACAGGTGGCTCGCCATTAGGTCGCGCGTCCGGCCGGAGAGCATCTGTCCCCACGTCGGGAAGTTCGTGACACCCACGCCCAGGTAGCTCAGTGTCGCTTCGGCCAGCACCGCCGTTCCAAGCTGCACCGTGGCGAGCACGATGACCGTCGGCACGATGTTCGGCAGTACGTGTCGGAGGATGATTCGCGAGTTGCTCGCGCCCAGCACCTGCGCGGCTTCGATGTACGGGTTGGCCTTCACCGAAATCACCGAACTGCGGATCACCCGGATGGCCCCGCCCGCGAGCACCACGCCAAGGATAAGGATTACGACCGTGGTTCGCGGGAACGTGTACCAGATCCATGGGCCGTTTCGCGGGTCGGGCCCCCAGTTCGGCCCACGGCCAAGCCCGAAGAAGCCGAGGTCGCCCGTCGTACCGAGCACTGCCGCCATCGTGAGGATGAGGAAGATAGCCGGGAACGCGATCCAGATATCCACGAGCCGCTGCACGATCACGTCGAGCCAGCCCATGAAGTACCCGCTGATCAAACCGATCGTGGTGGCGAGAATCCCCGCGAGAAGCACCGTGCCGATGCCGACAAGCGCGGTCACCTGCGCGCCGTAAACGATTCGCGAAAAGATGTCCCGGCCGTTGTGGTCGGTGCCGAAAATGTACTTCCCACCGGGACTAACCAGTTCGTCCCCCGTATGCGTTTGGTCGACGGCGTCAGGCGCGATCCACGGCGAGAATATCGCGACCAGCACGATGACGAGGAACACGACTGCCCCGAAGGCACCGAGTGGCTTCTGCCGGACAAAGCGTGCCAGGTTGCGGGCCACCCGAGTGTATGTCGGCTGTTCTGCTCTGAACTGACGGGTAACGCTTGTCTCCGCTGCTACGCTCAAAGCCATCTCTCCAATCCGTGCGTCACAGCTTCACCCTCGGGTCGAAGTACGCGTAACACATATCCACCGCCAGGTTCGCGACCACCACGATCAACGCCACGATCATGTTGACCGCGATAATCGGTGGATAATCGCGACCCCGGATCGACTCCAACAGGTACGCAGCTACACCCGGCAGACCGAAAATCACTTCGATTACGACCGAACCGCCGATAAGCACCGGGATCTGGATGCCGAGGATGGTGATGATCGGGAGCATCGCATTCCGGACAGCGTGGCGAGTCACAACCAGGCGGCCCTGGAGGCCCTTCGAGCGAGCCGTCCGGATGTAGTCTTGCCGGAGCACCTCGAGCATTTCCGTGCGGGTGAGCCGCATCAGCGTTCCTGAAAGCGCCAGCCCCAGGATGAACGCCGGCACCACCATCTGCTCGAGGTTCGCGATCGGGTCGTCCCACAACTCGCTGTAGTAGATAGGGAAGGAGTAGTCGAACCACCTCGCGGCGAGCGCGATGACCAGCGTCGCGAAGAAAAACGATGGGAGCGAAAGCATCGCCACCGCGAAGCTGCGGACCACATAGTCCGCGAGCGAATCCTGCTTGACGGCCGAGATCACCCCGGTGGGAATCGCGACCACGGCGCCGAACACCATCGCCAGCAGGCCGAGCTGGATTGTCACCGGCAGCCGCCGCTGGAGCTCGTCGTTCACCGACTGGTTGCCGTAGAGCGATGTGCCGAGATCGAGCCGGACCGCCGAGGACATCCAGTCCCACCACTGCGCGATGAAGCCCTTGTCCAGGCCGAGATTCGCCCGGATCGTGTCTTTGTAGGCCTCAAGAGCCACCTTGTTCCGGATCTCCATGCGCCGCGCCGTCGGGATCGACTCGACGAACGACCGGCGCTCTTCTGTGTTGTCCAGGTTCACGCCCTCGGCCGCGGCCATTTCGCGCACATCGTCGGTCGCTGCGAGGACATCAAGGCCTGCCGCCTGCCGCTGGGCGAAGTCAGCCTCTGCGGGGTCGGAAATGGCCTCGACGCCGGGCCAGCTCGGGTCCTTCAACTCCTGGTCGATCAGGCGTTCGAAGCCGGCGAGCCCACCACCAGTAACGTTTTCGCTCACGACAATGTCGACGGCGTCGCCTGGCAACAGCCGGATCATTCCCATGACGACGAGCGACACGCCGATGAGCGTGGGGATCATCAAGAGCACGCGGCGTACGATGTACTGCCCCAAGCAAACGCCTCCGCTGCTGAATGTGGAGGGGTGGAGGGCGCCGCCCCCCACCCCTGTCGTCGTGATGCTGTTTTCCCCTCGCCGGGCCTAGCCCTTCGCGATGCGCTCGGGCGTGAACCAGCTGCGGGTCATCGCCGCGAAGTGCGTTGCATACCCGGCCTTCGGGTAGTAGCCCTGCACCCACGGGTTCACGTACGAGAAGCCCGCTTCGCCCAGCGTCGGCACGAACAGCAGGTACCCGGCGAGCTCCTTCTGCATGTCGTGGATGAACTGGAGCCGCTCGTCGAAGTCCAGGATCCGCTTCTGCTGCTCGATGAGCTCGTCGATGCGGTCCTGCTCCTCGATCGGCGTGCCCTTCCAGTTGCGGCGCGCCGAAGCGGTGTAGTGCGTCCGCTCCAGCATGTCGCTCGGCTCGCGGGTGGCGCCCATCGGGAAGCCCCACGCAACGCCTTCCTGGATGTCGCCGAGGTACACCGACGTGATGTACCGGCCGTACTCCTGGTTCCGGCGCTCCACCTGCCAGCCCACCTCCTGCAGGCTCGCGGCCAGCAGTTCCCACTGCTGCGTGAACACCACACCGTAGTCCTCGGTCGAGTTGATCACGATCCGCGGGTTCGTCTCGCCCGTGGCCGCTTCGATGAGCTTCTTCGCCTCCGCCGGGTCGTACTGCAGGTACTTGCCGTTTTCGCCGTAGTCGTTGTCGCGCGGCGACAGGTACCACGGCGGCAGGCCCGGCGTAACGAACGGCGACATCCAGTTGCCCCGGCCCGTCGGGTCGAGCGCGTTCAGGATGCCGTCGCGGTTGATCGACATCGAAAGCGCCTGCCGCAGCCGCGTGTCGCGCCAGCGTCCGCCTTCGATATCGAAGTTGAACCAGAAGTGGAGCGGGGAGCCCGCGCCGGTGAAGTAGCTCTGGCCCGCCGGGTCCAGCTGGCTCGTCGCATCCTCGTACACCGCGGCGCTGAGGCCCGCGAAGTCGAGCTCACCGGCCCGCAGACCCGCGATAAGCCGCTGCGGGTCGCCCACGAGCGACGCCTCCACCTGGTCGTAGTACGGCCAGCCCTCTTCGCGGAAGTAGTTCTCGTTCCGGCGCCAGTTGATCGAAACACCAGAGTTGTAGCTGTCGAACACCCACGGACCGGTTCCGACGGGGTCGGTCTGTACCTGTCCGTTGTTGATGGTTTCGACCGGGATGAACCAGAGCCCCTCGTAGGTCGAGGCCTGGATGACCAGGAACGGTGCGTACGGTTCCTTGAGCGTGAACTTGATCCGGTACTCGTCGACCGCCTCGACGTTGTCGATGATGTTCTCGTACAGCGCTGCGTTCTGTGCCAGAGACACAAACGCCTGGTACGTCTGCACGAAGTCTTCCGCCGTCGCCTTCCGGCCATTGAGCGGCGGCTTGTCGTGCCAGTGAATGTTCTCGCGCAGCTTGAAGATGTAGGTGACTTCGTCTGGCTGCTCGGGGAGTCCCTCGGCGAGGTCGCCCTCGAGCTTCGTGAAGTCGTCGATCTCCACATCAGGCGCGCCGTACTCCGAGAGGAGCCGGCTGTAGTGGAAACTCGCGGGCATCTGCGCCCGGTACGTGATGTTCTCGTACGGGAAGAGCGTCGGAGGATCGCCGCTGTTCAGACCGGTCATCGGGAACCGGATGGTTCCACCATACCGCGCGGACTCGTCTTCGCCGCCGCCCGTCGAAGTCGTGGGAGTTTCGCCACCACCCTGGGGCGCACTCCCGCCGTTACCGTCGTCATCGTCGTCGTCGCCGCAGCCGACCAGCGCCAGGCCGGCTGCACCTGCGCCGAGCGCCATTCCGGCACCGAGGAACCCGCGCCGGGTTGCCTGGCGCCGTCTCCAGTAGCGGTTCCAGTATTCGCTCAAGAATTGTCCCTCCTTGTCTCGCCCGCATGCGGGTACGTTCCGCCGCCGCGTAGCCATTTCCCTCGACCATCGATCTGCGAGTAATCCGAGTTTTCCTAAAGAAAAAACCAGATCTCGCTCATCGCTGGTAGAGGCAGCGTCTATCGCGGCGCCCGGAAACTAGCAAGGGCCCCTTGCGTTGTCAATTTGAGCCATAGACGTATGTCTCTATGCTTCCCAACGATTAAATTCATCGGGGCCGCATCGAGGGCGGCGAGATAGCAGGACCGGCGCTTTGCGCATTTTGGGACGTCATTGAAATGAGGGTGAGGGAAGGCGCCGCGCTCCCTGGCGCCCCTCTCGCGACGCCTTCCCGGTCCCGAGACGACTACCCTTTGGCGATCCGCTCCGGGGTGAACCAGCTTCGTGACATCGACGCGAAGTGCGTCGCATACCCGGCCTTCGGGTGGTACCCCTGCACCCACGGGTTCACGTACAGGTAGAGGGCGGCGCCGACCGTCGGCACGAACAGGAGGTACTCCGCGAGTTCCTTCTGCATGTCGTGGATGAACTGCACACGCTCATCGAAGTCGAGGATCCGCTTCTGCTGCTCGATGAGTTCGTCGATGCGCGGCTGCTCGTCGATCGGCTGGCCCTTCCAGTTTCGCCGCGCCGAAGCGGTGTAGTGCGTGCGCTCCAGCATGTCGCTCGGGTCGCGGGTCGCTCCCATCGGCGGACCCCACGCGATCCCCTCGCTGATGTCGCCAAGGTACGTCGACGTGATGTAGCGGCCGTACTCCTGGTTTCGCCGCTCCACCTGCCAGCCCACCTCCTGCAGGCTCGCCGCGAGCAGCTCCCACTGCTGAGCCGTCACCACCCCGTAGTCCTCAGTCGACGTAATCGTCACGCGCGGGTTGGTTTCGCCCGTTGCTGCCTCGATGAGCTTCTTCGCCTCGGCCGGGTCGTACTGCAGGTATTTGCCGTTCTCGCCGTAATCGTGGTCGCGCGGCGACAGGTACCACGGAGGTGTGGCCGGCGGGAGAAATGGCGACATCCAGTTGCCACGGCCCGTCGGGTCGAGCGCGTTGAGCACGCCGTCCCGGTCGATCGACATCGAAAGCGCCTGTCGCATCCGCTTGTCGCGCCAGCGCCCGCCTTCGATATCGAAGTTGAAATAGAACGCAACCGGGGAGTTCGCACCGGAGAAATACCCCTGGCCCGCGGGATCGAGCTGGGAGTTGGCGTCCTCGTACACAGCCGAATTCAGCGCGGCGAAATCAAGGTCGCCCGATCGCAGTCCCGCAATGAGCCGCTGCGGGTCGCCCACAAGCGACGCCTGTGCACGGTCGTAGTACGGCCATCCCTCCCGGAAGTAGTTCTCGTTGCGGCGCCAGTTGATCGAAACCCCTGAGTCGTAGCTTTCGAACACCCACGGCCCGGTCCCAACCGGGTCGCTTTGCACCTGCCCGTTGTTGATCGTCTCAACCGGGATGAACCAGAGCCCCTCGTACGTCGAAGCCTGCACCACAAGAAACGGCGCGTACGGCTCCCGGAGCGTGAACTTGATGCGGTGCTCATCGACCGCCTCCACGCGGTCGACCACGCCTTCGTACAGTGCAGCGTTCTGCGCTAGCGAGACGAACGCCTGGTAGGTCTGCACGAAGTCTTCCGCGGTCGCTTTGCGTCCGTTCAGCGGGGGCTTGTCGTGCCAGTGAACGTTTTCCCGAAGCTTGAAGATGTACGTGACGTCGTCCGGTTGCTCAGGGAGCGACTCCGCCAGGTCCCCCTCGAGCACGGTAAAGTCGTCGACGTCGACATCGGGCGCACCGTATTCGGCGAGAAGCCGGCTGTAGTGGAAGCATGCCGTTGTTTGTGCCCGGTAGGTGATGTTCTCGTACGGGAATAGCGTCGGAGGATCGCCGGTGTTGAGGCCATTCAGCGGGAAACGGATGGTCCCACCGTAGCGCCCCGACTCATCACCGTTGCTGTTGTTCGGCGAAGTCGCGGGATCCTGGCTGGCTTGTTGAGTGCTGCTGCCGTTGCTATCGCTGTCGTCGTCACCACAGCCGGCCAGCGCGAGACCGGCCGCACCTGCGCCCAGCGTCATCCCGGCTCCAAGGAACCCCCGCCGGGATGCTTTTCGCCGCCTCCAGTACTGCTCCCAGTAGCCGCTCAAAGAACGTTCCTCCTTGTGGGTAGCACCGCTCTTCTTCGGAACACGCTGTACTGCTACGCGGCCACTCTCCCGGGCAGCCGTGAGCAATTACGGGTCTTCTTTATGCGAAAATTCACCCCAACAAATAGTAAGCAGAGAAAAGATTTATGAACGCAACGAGAGGCTAGCGATGAGCACAAGGGTTGTCAATGTAAACGAAAAACACGTGGGCGTTATTAAGCTAGAGATGCACATACAAGAGCGCGAAAGCGCGCTCAGCCCGACCGGCAACAGATATCGCAGCGCGGCCCGAACACCCGCAACAGGTGCGGTGGGGCGGCGAAAACACCAGGAGGCTAGCGGCCCCGGAACGTCTCGTCTGAACGGTCGATCCAGGTGTTGGCGAAGCGGTGCTGGTAGCCGTCCGCCGCGTCGATGGGGAAGTTCTTTACGTACGGCCACGCCAGCGCGATCACGCGCTCACTCACGAAGTTCAGGCCTGCATGCAAGTTCAGCAGCCGACGCTGGATTTCGTACCCGGTCTGGCGCCGCTTCTCTTCGTCCGTTTCGACTCGCTGCGCGTCGATCAGCGCGTCCAGCTCAGAGTCGCGCACCGGGAAGCTGTTGTTCGAACCTGAACTGTGGAAGTACGGGTACACCCAGTCGTCGAGGTCTACCCAGCCGACGTCCGGCCCCGCCACCCACGGCGCCTGCTGCGCGATCATCTTCTGGATCAGCTCCCCGATGGGCAGCGCAGTGACCGTCACGTTCAGCCCCAGCGTCCGCGCGAGCTGCTCCTTGATCAGCGAACCCAGCCCAAGGTTCGTTTCCGCCGCCGCTTCAACCAGCAGCGGGAGCTCCGTCGGCACCGTCTTCTCGGCCGCAAACGCGCCGAGCATCGCCTTCGCATCGGCGATATCCGCCTCGCGGCCGCCCGTGCCCTCCCGGTATCCCGGGAAGTTCGTGAGCTCGCGCTGCGGCAGTGTCCACCGCGTCATCGGCCAGCTGATCCACGGGTTGATATCGCCCGAACCAGCGAAGAAGCGCTGCACCATCTCCCGCCGGTCCAGGGCAATCGAGATCGCCGCCCGGAACCGCAGGTCGTCATACGGCGGCACCGACAGGAAGAAGCGCGAGCCCAGGTACAGCGAGTGCCCGTGGTTCGTTTCGACGAGCTGCGTGATGTTCTGCTTAAGGGCATCGGCCTGCGGGCGCCCGACGAACACCACGTCCAGCCGCTTCGTCCGGAGGCCAGCCTCGATGTCCGACGCATCCTTCGGCTGGCGAACCTCGATGCCATCGAGGTAGGGCCGTTGTTCGCCCCCGTACCACGCCGGGTTCCGCGCGACGGTCGCGAAGGTGCCTTCGTTCCACTCGACCCACTGGAACGGGCCGCTCCCGATCTGTGTCGTGGGACCGAACTCCATCTCCGGCGCAACCACGAACGAGGTCACGTCGGCGAAGAGGCCCATCGCGTTTGCGAACGGCACCTTCAGCGTCACCCGGAGCTCCGTCGGGCTCGTGGCTTCGACGCTCTCGACGATGCTCCAGCGCCCGCGCCGCACAAAGCTGGTGTCGCCGTCCATCTGCCGCTGGATGCTGAACCGGACGTCTTCGGCAGTCACCTGGCGGCCGTTCAGCGGCGCAAGGTCGTGCCAGCGCGCGTCCGGGCGGAGGCGAAAGATCAGTGTTTGTGCGTCTGGTTGCTCGGGCAGCGCCTGCGCGAGGTCCGGAACGATCGTCCCCTCGGTCTGGCTCTCGTACGCGAGTAAGCGGCTGAAGACCAGCGCCTGTTGGCCGTAAAACGGGGCGGACTGCGTCTTGTGCGGGTCGTACACCCCGTCGCCGGCGACGTAGCTGCTGTACCGCAGCGTTTCACCATGCCGGTCGCTGATCATGGGGCGCGCGGCGGTGATCGTCGTTTCCTCTTCGGTTGGCTCTTCGCTCAGACCCGGGATCGGGAGCTTCGAAGAAGAACCCCCGTTACCGCCGCTACAGCCCGCCGAGATGCCCGCGGCGCCGGCCAGCGCGCCAGCGGCAGCAAGAAACTGGCGGCGGCTGAAACGGCGAGGGGCGTTCCGTTTCCAATCCATGCAGTCTCACATACTATCCACGTCGTCCCTTACGGACCGATCCCGGTCAAGGAGGCGTGCAGATGGTCGCGAAATATACCCCGGAAAAGGTCCAGGAAGAACTCCAGCATCTCCCGGGCTGGTCCGCCGATGGCGATGCGATAGCGCGGCAGTTCAAGTTCAAGAATCACATCGAGGCGATGGGATTCGTCACCAAGGTCGCGATGGTGGCCGAGGTGCTAAATCATCACCCCGACCTCCGCATCGTCTACAACACGGTCGATATCCGGCTCAGTTCACATGATGCTGGCGGGGTCACCGAGCGCGATATTCAGCTCGCCCAGCGCATCGACGAACTCGCCTGATCCCGGTCCGCACAGAAAAGCGGCCTCCCGTGGGAAGCCGCTTCGAACGTGCCTCGCGAAAAGCTCAGGGCGTCATCGCGGCCCGGGCCTGCTTCACCAGCGCCTGCTCCTCTTCCGAAAGCTCGCTCCAGTCCTTCAGGATTTCGTGCTTCAGCGGGAAGATGTGAATCGCGTCCCAGCCGCACACGTCCTCGCAGAGGCGGCAGCCGGTGCACTTCTTCTCGTCCACGGTGCTGACGCCGAAGAAGTCGTCGATGCGGTCGGAATGCTGGAGGCTGAGCGCATCGAACGGGCAAATGTTGATG
>CAZWBW010000007.1:14943-22955 GCA_964632355.1 uncultured Anaerolineaceae bacterium
CACCCCGAACCGATGCACTTCTCTTCGATGACGACGGCCTTCGGCCATTCGTGCTTCTTTAGACCCCGGCAAACCTCGCCGTACGTGTCCAGGATTGCCTCGGGAGGACAAACAACGCCGCACGCCCCGCAGTCGATGCAAAGCGTCGGGTCGATGATGTGCAACTGGTTGCGCTCGCCGCTAATCGCGTTCGTCGGGCAGCGCTTCGTGCAGGCCGTACAGCCGATGCACGTTTCGATGATCTTGTAGGCCACGAAGACCCCCTCGCCACGGAGTTCGCGTCCATCGTACCAGTTTTCACAATTCGACGCGTGTGGCCGAAGGGCCCTTCTTATCGCGATCCGAGGTTCCCCTCACGGCGTACCGGGGTCCCCCGGCCGAAGCGGCTGCGTCCATTCGAGGCCCACGTCCGACAGGTCGCCCGATAGGTCGTCACCGCGCGGCCGTTCGCCCTGTTCGACCCACGCCTGCAGGTCTTCCCACGCCTGCAGAAGTTCCTCGTCCGTGAACTCGCAGTGGCCGGCCGCGCGAATCGCCCGCTGGACCAGCAGGTCCCCGGCTCCCGCCGCCTCCACCTTCGCGCGATACGACTGCTGGTGTGCGATCGGCACGAAGAGGTCTCCGGTGTTGTGGAGCGTGAGCAGCGGGTCTTCGATTCGTCCCGTCGTCGGCACTGCGTCCGGGTGGAGCGACGCGTTGCGCGCCTCCGGGTCCGCCGGGAAGCGGCGAACGCCCGCATTCAGCGTCTCGGCGTCGAGCCCCAGCGACTCGTCGATGCCGTACACGATGTCGGCGTTCGTCGCGGCCCGCCCGATGAGCGACGCTCGGTTCGGGTCGAGCAGGAGGAGCCCGAAGTTCAGCGAGTAGTGTTCGAGGAACCCTTCGTAGAAGAACGGGCGCGGTCCACCGGAAAGCTCCCGCGCGACGCTGATGAACTGCTTGCCCTTCTCCGTTGGCGCGTCCGGCGATCCGAGCTCCTGCGGGAGGAGACCCAGCAGCGTCTGCATCATCGCTGCGCTGCCCCTGCCGACCGGGAGTTCGACGCCGCTGATGTACTCCGCCGCAAGCCCCCACGCCAGCAGGTAGTCGATCTGCTCCTGCCCGCCCATCGCGCCGCACACCGCAAGCGCTCCATCCACGAGGTCCGGGTAGTGTTCGAGCAGGAGCGCGGTGGTGTGCCCGCCCATCGACACCCCGACGACGTACACCAACTCCGGCTCGCCATACTTCTCGGTCACGAAGTCGAGCAGCGCCAGCGTGTCGTCCGCTCCGATGCCGGGCACGTACCCGTTTTCGCTGTACGAACTGGCCGCCCACGCGTACCCCTCGCTGATCCAGCGTGCCCGCAGCGCCTCGTTCGGGTTCGATACCCGGAGTTCCGTCGAATTCAGCCGGACACCGTGCGCGAAGAGGATGAGCTTCCGGTTCCAGTTCTCCGGCATTTCGATGCGGTACGCCGCCCGCCCGAGCGTGCCGAAGTCGGCCGTGGCGCCGGGAAGTGGTTCGAAATCCGGCGCGACAATCGTGTGCGGCTGGCCGGTCGGGGTCCCCAGCCGCGCTCGCGGTTGGGACGCCTCCTCTGTGCCGGTCGCCTCCGGGCTCGCTGCGGTTGGCGAGGATGTGGCGGTCGGCTGGCCAACCAGCCCTGCTTCCGTCGTCGAACTACCGTCGTCGCCGCAGGCGCCCAGCAGCAGAACGGCCGCAAGCACCGCCAACAGTGCCGCGAAACGCATCAAGCCGATGTTGCCGCTTCCCGCGCGCATTCCTGTCGTGAGGGTACAGCGCCCGGGGCCTGGGCGCCTGTTACTGGAGCGGATATCTGAACGCCGGGCGTTCGAGGTACTGCTGCAGGCTCATCCCCTGCGAGTCACGCGCTGAGATCACCGGGTCGTCGTACGGCCACGGGACACCGATCTCCGGGTCGTTCCACGCCACCGTCCCTTCCGATGGCGGCGAGTAGTACCCGCTGCACTTGTAGTGCACCTCGGCCACCTGCGACAGCGTCGCGAATGCGTGCCCGAACCCCTCGGGAACGAGCAGCTGCCGCATGTTGTCCGCGGTCAGTTCGACGGCAACGTACTGCCCGAAGGTTGGCGACCCAACGCGCAGGTCCACCGCCACGTCGAGGATTGCGCCCACCGTGCAGCGCACCAGCTTCGCCATCGGCGCGGTCATGTCCTGGTAGTGGAACCCACGTAGCACCTTCGCACCCGACCGCGAGTGGTTGTCCTGCACGAACTCGTAGGTGATCCCGTGGTCCATGTAGCGCTGCTTGTGGTACGCCTCGATGAAGAACCCGCGCTCATCGCGAAAGAAGTCGGTATCGATGATGAGCACGCCTTCGAGCCTCGTCGGAGTTACCGTGATATCCATGTCCCTTCCAGTTCCGCGAGAGCGCAGCCGCTATGCGCTCTCGGCTTCGAGCGGTTCGAAGATGTTCTGCATTGCCTGGTAGGCCGGCCGCACCGCTTCGAGCAACTCCATCCACGCGATGTTGTAGTACTGCGGGTGGCCGAACTGCTCTATCGGCACATCCCCATACATCTCGATGAGCTGCTCCACCGCGTCGGCCGGCGTCGTTTCGAACGAGAGGCCCAGCCGCTCCCGGAGCTTCGCGCCCGAACATCGGTAGTTGCGGACGATGCTCGGCAATGGCCCGTCCTCCAGGGCCACGGGCTTCCCGAGCCGCACAAGCGCGCCGGCGACGACCTCCGCAAGCTCGCGAACGCGGTAGTTCTCCTGGACCACGTTGAAGGTTTCGCCGGCCACCAGTTCCGCCGGCGCCTCGAGGCAGGCGATGTGCGCGTCCGCCAGGTCGTCCACCGAGACGAGCGGCCGGTACATGCGCCCGCCCCCATGCAGCACCAGCCGCTGGCGCACCAGCGCATCCTTCACGAAGGCATTCACCACGAGGTCGAAGCGCATCCGGGGGCTCGGCCCGAATACCGTGGCCTGCCGGAGGATGACGGGTTCGAACTCCCCGTTGTTTGCAGCCGCCAGCAGCGCCTGCTCCGAATAGTGTTTCGAGGTCGCGTACGCGCCCCGGGGGTTGATGTCGGTCGTTTCGTCTAGCAGTGCGTCCGTGGTGAGCCCGTCATAGAGCGAACACGAACTGCCGAATACAAAGCGGCGGACTCCCGCATGGCGGCACAGCTCAGCGATTCGTTCCGTCGCGACGGCGTTCATCTGCCAGTTCGCAGCCGGGCTGTACTCGGCCGTCGGGTCGTTCGAAAACCCGGCGAGATGGTCGACGGCGTCGACGCCCTCGAGTGCCCCCTCTGGGATGCGCCGCACGTCGGCGTTGATCAGTTCGACGCCCGGCTCGTTCGCGTAGTGGGGCAATCCCCAGAACATCCGGTCGAGCACGCGGACATCGTGGCCGCGCGCAAGCAGCTTCGGCACGAGCACGCTACCGATGTAGCCTGCCCCGCCTGTCACCAGGACTCGCATACCGCCTCCCTTGCTCGCCCCGGGATTCTACGGATTCGCGACTGTCACGCGACAGCGAAATCCGAGAATCGAGAGCAAAGCTTCATGCGGGAAGCGGTCAGTCGTCGTCGTCCGGCGGCTCCGTTGGCTCGGGCGATGGTGTTGGCGTCGGTGTCCCGGGCCCCGGAGTGGGCGTCGGTGAACCGTCGCTCTTCTGGACGTTAATCGTCACCGACGTCGAGAGTGTGCCGACAGCTGTGCTCTCGGCGGACAGGCGAATCGTGTAGACACCCGGCTCGAGCTGGTTCGCGTCGAATTCGCCGAGCACACCGTCCGCCGGGCCGTCACCCGAACCGATGACCGTCCACGACCCGGGGTTGGCGCCCTGGCCGATCTCCAGGGTCCATCCCTTCAGCCCGGTAATGTTCACCGAGCCGGCCACCTGCGTCTTGCCGCTGACCGTCTTGCCGTTCGTCGGGCTGCTGATGGACACCGCCGACTGGCCGGTAGAGCGCTCCGTGGGCGCCACCGGGATGCCACGCGACCGGGCTAGCGCAATCGCCAGGTCGGGCCGGAGCTCGGGCAGTTTCACGAACTTGCGAGTCTCCCGGTACTGCGCCGGCGTCGCCTCGCTGGCGAGCAGCCCGTTCCGCACGTCGATCTCGGCCGTGTGGCATTCCGATTCGTACGTGACGTCGGTGCGCACCCACCCGGTGATCACCTGGTCGCAGCCGCCCCCACCGAACACGCGGTCCGTCGTCGGCGTTTGGAATGCGCGGCGTTCGACGTTCTGGGGCCGCAGCTCATCGAACCCGGCAGGCGACGAGAACACGCCTCGTTCCTGCAGGCGGGTGTGGAGTGTGCCCATCCAGTTCTTCCACAGCCGCACAGTGGTGTTCGCGGCCGCGAAGGAACGGTCGTTGATGAGTTCGTTAGTGGCGTTCCCAACCCAGACCGCTGTCGCCGCGTACCGCGTGTAGCCGGTCATCCACGTCTCCAGCGTGTCCGAGGCGCTGAGCGGGCCCTGCTGGGTTCCGGTCTTCACGCCGCTCTCTACCTTCGTGCCGTCGAGCATGAAGAAGTCCAGGCCCAGGTCGTTGTTCGAGCTCCCGCAGCCCCAGATGATGAACCGCGCGGTGCAGTCCGACATGATCGTGTGCAGCAGCCACACCGACCCGGGGTTGATGGTCTCCTTGCGCACCAGGTCGCCCGCCGTCTCGTGGTCGTAGACCACGTTGCCGTCGGCATCGACGACACGAAGCACCACCACGGGGTCCAGTTCGCGCGTGCCGGGCAGCCGGATGTGGCCCTTCTGGAACGCGATCTTCTGCTCCATCGCCGCGTCCCAGTCGTCCGTCGAAGTCTGCTTTAGTTCGCTCAGGTCGATCTCGCGTGCGTAGTGGGGCACACCCACCATCACGCCCATGTTCGCGATCGTCGCGTCCATGTAGGCCATGTCGATCGCGCGAATGTTCGCGCCACCGGTTGCGATTGACGGGCCGTAGTACACCGACTCGTGCGAGTAGAACGTCGGGTCGAAGCCCTGCGCCAGCGTCGTGATGCCGAGCGCGTTTGCCACGTCGATCACGTTGTCGATGCCGGCCTCGTACGCGGCGCGGAACGACGGCACGTTCTGCGAGCCGCCGAGGCCCGCGCGCGCCGTGATCAGCCCCTCGCTGCCGCCGCCCGCGCGGGGGTTCACAATGGAGACGCCTTCGATATTGAGCGGGCTCGTGTCCCAGAACGTGCTGAGCGGCGCCTTGTTCAGGCGGTCCATCCACGCCAGGTACACCGCCGGCTTGAACGACGAACCCGGCTGGTTAATCTCGACGAGCTGGTCGATGTTCCCCGCGACCCGTGGGTCCGACACGTACGTTGGGTCGAGGTTCGGCGCATAGACGATGACCTGGCCCGTCGAAGGTTCGATCGTGGCAATCGCCGCGTTGTGGCACTCGCAGCCCTGCTCGATGCCCCGCGAAATGAACTCCTGCATCATCCGCGTGGCCTCGGTGGTGAGCTGCCAGTCGAGCGTCGTGGTCACGTGGTAGCCGGCCGAGCTCACGCTATCGGCGCAGTCTCGCGCGCTCTCACGCTTCGGCAGGATGCCGGCTTCGCACATCCGCACCAGCCGCGGCTGCACCTGGTTGTCGATCCACGCCGCCGCCTTAATCGGGTTCGAAAGCGGGTAGACCTTGATCACCTCCGCCTTCGCCGCCTCAGCCTGTTCTCGGGTGGCGCGTCCGTGGGTCACCATCAGGTCGAGCACCGCTTCCTGGCGCTCCTTCGCCGAACCGGTCACGGTGGTGCGCCCCAGTTCGTCGACAGCACACGAGCCAGTGGCCTCGTCGATGACGCAGTTCAGCCGCGGGTGATACTCCGTCGGCGCCTGCGGGATGCCGGCCAGCAGCGCCGCCTCGCCGAGCGTCAGTTCCTTCGCGCTCTTCCGGAAGTACCCCTGGGCTGCCGCTTCGATGCCAACGTACCGGTCCGCGTACGAAATCTGGTTCAGGTACCACTCGAGGATGTTCTCCTTCGAGTAGTCCTCGCTCAGTTCGAGCGCGTACACGATCTCGCGGAGCTTGCGGTCCAGCGTTCGCTCCGCCGTGAGACAGCGGTTCGGGTCATCCGGGGTGTTGATGCTCGGGCAGATGTAGACGTTCTTGATGAGCTGCTGGGTGATCGACGAACCACCCGTGCCCGTGCCGATGCCGCCCCCGACATAGTTCTCCCACGCCGCGCGCGCAAGGCCGCGGAAGTTGATCCCGGGGTTATCCCAGAAGCTGTTGTCCTCAGTCGAAACCGTGGCCTCGATGACCCACGGAGAGATGTCTTCCAGCTTGACCGGGTTCAGGAGCTGTGCGTCCGAGTTCGGCAGCGCACCAAGTTCCTCGCCGTTCCGGTCGTAAATCTTCGTCAGCCCGATGTACTGCTGCCGAAGTTTCTCTTCGATTGGCACGTAATCCTTCGCGTACGACTGGTACACCACGAACAGCGCACCCAGCCCCGCTGCGGCACAAATGGAGCCCAGTGCCCCCAGTGCAAGTGCAATAGCCAGGAGAATGCGTGCGGGAGAACGGCGGCGCGCCGTGCGCCGCTGGTGCACGAGCTTCCGCTTCTGCCATGAGTTCATCGGGCGCCTCCCCTCCGTTCGCTGCATTGCGCGAAGGCGGCGGCTTTACCGTCCCTCATCCTCCGGAGCGTAACAAAGCTCTTGCAAGGCGCTATCCGTGTAGTAAAGGGCAGGGCAGTGTACCCTCTCCGTATGTCGCTCACGCCCGACGATGTCCTCCATATTGCGCGCCTGGCCCGCATCGCGATGTCCGGCGACGACGTGCAGCGGTTCGCCACTCAGCTCTCCACCATCCTCGACCACTTCGACGCGCTCGCTGCCGTCCCCACCGACGATGTGGAGCCCACGGCGTATCCGCTCCCGCTCTCCAACGTCATGCGCGACGATGAAGTTGCACCGTCGCTTCCACCCGACGAGGTCCTCGCCAACGCCCCCGATCGCGAGGACGACTACTTCCGTGTGCGAGCGGTGCTCGAATGAACGAACTCTGGAAGCTCACAGCGCACGAAGCGCACGAAGGACTGCGCAATCGCGAGTTCACTGCAGTCGAACTCACCGAATCTGTGCTCGACCGCATCGATGCCGTCGAAGAGCGGCTCAACGCGTTCATTACCGTCACCGCCGACCTCGCGCTCGAGCAGGCACGCGAAGCCGACGCCAAGCTCGAGGCTGGTACGGCCACCCCCCTGACCGGCATCCCGGTCGCCGTGAAGGACCTCATCGTCACGAAGGGTGTGCGCACCACTGCGGGCTCGAAGATGCTCGAGCACTTCGTTCCGCCGTACGACAGCCACGTGTACGAACAGCTCCGGCGCGCGGGCGCGGTCATGGTCGGCAAGACGAACATGGACGAGTTCGCCATGGGCTCGAGCACCGAGCACTCCGCGTTCGAGGCAAGCCGCAACCCGTGGAACACCGACCTTGTCCCGGGCGGCAGCTCGGGTGGTTCCGCTGCTGCGGTTGCCGGCGGCGAAGCTCTTCTCGCCCTCGGGAGCGACACCGGCGGCAGCATCCGCCAGCCCTCCGCGTTCTGCGGTGTCGTTGGGCTCGACCCCACCTACGGGCGTGTCAGCCGATACGGCGTGATCGCCTTCGGGAGTTCGCTCGACCAGGTCGGGCCCATCGGCCGCGATGTCGAGGACGTGGCAACCATGCTCGATTGCATCGCCGGGCACGACGACCGCGATAGCACCACAAACCCGGAGCCCAAGCCCGACTTCCGGCACTACCTCGGCCGCGATATCCGGGGCACCCGGGTAGGCGTTCCGAAGGAGTACTTCGTCGAGGGCATGGATGCCGGCGTTCGCGCCCGCATCGAGGAGGCCCTAAAGCAACTCGAGTCTCTTGGCTGCGAAATCGACACCGAGGTCTCGCTCCCCAGCACCGAGCACGCACTCGCGGTGTACTACATCATCGCCCCGAGCGAAGCGAGCGCGAACCTCGCACGCTACGACGGCGTGAAGTACGGCTTCAGCGACCGCTCATCCGAGTCGGTGTGGGACAACATCGAGCA
>CAZWBW010000007.1:22965-52370 GCA_964632355.1 uncultured Anaerolineaceae bacterium
CGGTACCTACGCGCTCAGCGCCGGCTACTACGACGCCTACTACCTCAAGGCCCAGAAGGTCCGCACGCTCATCCACCGTGAGTTCGAAGAGGCCTTCAAGAGGTACGACGTGCTCGTGACGGCCACGGCTCCGACCGTCGCTTTCCCCGTTGGCGCGAAGGTCGACGACCCGTTCGCGATGTACCTGAACGACATCTACACCCTGCCGTCGGCTGTCGCCGGCCTTCCTGCGATTAGCGTTCCCTGCGGCTTCAGCGACGGCCTGCCGGTCGGTCTGCACATCATCGGCAACTTCTGGGACGAAGGCCGCCTCCTCCAGGTCGCCTACGCGTACGAACAGGCGGCCGGTTTCGCGAACAAGCTGCCGGATCTGTAGACGCCATGGGACGGGTGGCCGCGGTCCTCTTCGACATGGACGACACCCTCACCGACTGGCCCGCGGCCATCGATCGCGCTATCGAGCACGTGCTCCCGCAGGTTCCCGCCGAACACCGGCAGGGCCTGCGCGACCGGATGTGGCCCGCAGTCGAAGAGATCGCGTTTGCCTGGCGCGACGGCATCGTGGTCGACCGCGCCTACTGGAAGCTCGTGGTGACGCCCGAGGATGCCTGGCAGCGCGTGCTATCGGGCGTCCCCGCCGACGAGGTTCACGTCATCGCGCATGAGTTTCGCCAGCACGTTCGCCCCACGCTCTTCGACGATGTCATTCCCACCCTCGATGCGCTCAAGGGCGCGTTTCGGCTTGCCGTGCTTTCGAACAACCCCTATGCCGCCCGCGCCCTCGAACGCAACGGCATCGCCGACCGCTTCGAACGCGTGATCTCGGCCGAAGATGACTACTGGAAGCCCCACCCTCGTGCGTTCGAGCGCGCGTGCTCGCTGCTGGGCATTGCGCCGCAGGACACCGTCTACGTCGGCGACAGCTACGACAACGACCTCATGGGGGCTTCCGAGGCGGGCCTCACGGCCATCTGGCTGGATCGCGTCCCCTTCGATTACGACCATCCGGCCGGGAGCTACCGCATCGAAACGCTGCACGAGCTTCCCGGCCTTCTGGAACGAATCGAACGCGGGGACGTCTGACTTCACCGGAACCGGAACCCGGGCTTCAGTCCGACGCTCGCGGCCCACTCGCCGGCCGGCGTCTTCTTCTGGCCCGCCGGCTGCACGCGCAGGATGCGCAGCACGCCGCCGTTCAGCCGTACATCGAACCCTTCGTCATCGACGCGCAGCACCCGGCCCGGCATCCCCGGTTCCTGCTGACCGGTGAGGCGGCAGTCGAAGATGCGCAGCTTCTCGCCGTTGAACATCGTCCACGCGCCCGGCTGCGGGTTGCACCCACGGATGATGCGATGCACGCGGTCGGCCGGTTCGTACCAGCGAATCTCGGCGTGCGGGTCCCGGATCGGCGGCTCATAGGTCGCGATCGCGTGGTCCTGCTCGTCGCGCGGTGCCTCGCCCTTCGCGACCAACTCTACCGCTTCCGCCATCGCATCGACGCCCATCGGGAACAGCCGTTCGAAGTAGAGGCTCCCGACCGTGTCCTCCGGCCCGATCTCGCACCGCTTCTGGAGCAGGATTGGCCCGGTATCGATGCCCTTGTCCGGCCAGAAGATCGTGAGCCCCGTCTCGCTGTCGCCGTTGATGATCGCCCACGCCATCGCAGAGTTGCCGCGGTGCAGCGGCAACAGGCTCGGGTGGTACTGGATGGTGCCGTGTGTCGGCAGCCCGAACACTTCGTCCGGCAGGATGTCCGTGACGAACGCCATCACGCAGAGCTCGGCCTGCAGGTCGCGCCACGCTGCAAACTTCGCTTCGTCCTTCAGTTCCGCCGTGGGGATAACCGGCAGGCTCGCTGCCTCCGCCGCCGCCCAGAGCGGATCGGGCTTCCCTCCTTCGACGGGTGCGGGCGCGCTCACTCCGACGATTTCGTGCCCTTCGTCACGAAGGCGCTGGAACACCGCCTCGCCGAAAGCTGCCTGCCCGATTATCGAAACCCGCATCGCTAACCTCCTCAACCTGTGCGCATCCCCGCCGGTACCGTAGACTGAGCCAGAGATGCACGTGGATGGTACAGGGATGGAACGGGGCGACGCGATGCACGTCGCCCCTGCGCGCCGCGGCCCCTAGCCGTCACCCCTTCGCGCACTACCCCGCAGGAGTTTTCCCGTGATTCGCGTTGAACCGGCTCGGCTAGCTGACGTCGAGGCCATCCACGAGCTTGTTACCTATTGGGCCGATCGCGGCGAGATGCTGCATCGCTCGATCAACGAGATCTTCGAAGCCATCCGCGACTTCAAAGTCGCGCGTGTCGAAGACCGTTTCGTTGGCTGCGGCTCGTTGCGCATCATGGGCACCGACCTCGCCGAAATCCGCTCCCTCGCTGTCCGCGAAGACGCACAGGCAAAGGGCGTGGGTGCTGCCATTGTGGCCGCCTGCGTCGAAGACGCGCGCCAGTTCGGCCTCGAACGCGTCTTCGCCCTCACCTACAAGCCAGGCTTCTTCGAACGCCAGGGGTTCCGCATTGCGAATGTGATGGAGTTCCCCCAGAAGGTCTGGGGCGAATGCGTCCGCTGCCCCTTCTTCACGAACTGCAAGGAAGTCGCGGTCGTCCTCGACCTTCGCGAATCGGCCGACCTCAGCGTCCCGCTCGTCGAGCCGTCTTAATCGAGCTCTTCGCTATCGTCCGCCGCGACCGGCAGGGTCAGCGCGTTTACGCCGTAGCCGCTGGCCGCGAAAACGCGCACTTCCATGTCGAGCCGCGCCGTTTGCAGGAGGCTGTTCAGGTGCAGCGAAAGCCGCGCGGCCGTCGCCGCCGCCGACCTCGACCCCGCGCCCTGGAGCGCCACTCCGAGTGATGCGCGCCCCCAACGGCCGATTGCATCGACGGGCCGCAGCAGTGAGCCTGCCCGCGTGCCCAGCGCGTCGAGCACGTGACGTTCCAGCCGGCGAACGCCCCCGCGGTTCTCCCGCCCGCAGACGCGAACCAGCAGGAACGAAAGCGGCGCCCTTGGTGCAAGCTCGCCCATCTCTGCGAGACGGTCGAGCAGCTCATCGCGCTCAAGCAAAGGAAGCGCCGGTTCCTGCTCGATCGACGGCTCCAGCGCGAGCGTCCCCTGCCGGGGGAAAGGAACTACGTTGCCGGGAAATGTCGTGGTAGCCATGCGTGTGTCGTGTCCGGCAATCATTCTGCGGGACAAACGGCACACCGAAGACCGGTGGCTCCCCGATATAGGCAGGTCACATACCCCGAGACCTACTGGTCGATACCCGAAGGCGCGGGCGCCTGCGAATTCTTGCGCTTCTGGTTCCGCTGTCGCCGCCAGAAGAACGCGGCGCTGACCGCGATCCCGAATACCCAGAAGCCGCCGAGCGCAATCGTGATTCGGATATCCCGTCCGAGCCCGTCGCCGGCCGCCACGCCGATAAACGTCGGGAAGAGCATCCCGGCGAGGCTGTACAGGAAGAACGGCCAGAACCGGATCGACGTCATCCCCGCGAGGAAGCTGATCCAGTCGAAGTTCACAACCGGCAGCATGCGCGCCCAAAACACCACCCGGCCGCCGAACGTATCGACCAGGTCGTCGAGTCGCGCCGCCGCCTTCCGCCCGATGAGCCGCGGAAGATGCCGCCGCCCAAGAATGCGGCTCACATAAAACGCCGCGACCGAACCAAGCATCAACCCGACGAGCGAGTACGCCGTCCCCAGGATCGTTCCCCAAGCGAGCCCGGCGGCCATGAAGATCGGTACGTTCGGCACAGGTGCAAACAGCACTGAGAGCGCCATCACCAGGATGAACACCACCGGCCCCCAGGCGCCCCGTGCCTCCACCCACTCCCGGAACGGATCGGCGTCGAATTCGGTGGGCAGGTCGAACAGGGCGGTAGCCGCCAGGTATGCGCCGGCCAGCGCCAGGAACGCCACCACCAGCGAAGCGACTACCCGCTTTCGCAGCAGCAGCGGCGTCTCCTCCCCCGCGTAGACGAACTGGTCCATCGAGGGAAGCGCAAAACGCTCACGGGGAGGAATCTGTTCAGGCCGGGACACGTTGCTCCACACGGCGGAGGTGCTCTTCGATGAAGCGGTTCACCGCTTCCGGCTCCTCCTGCTGGACCCAGTGTGACGTATTCGGGAGGTAATGGACCGCTAGGTCGTGCACGTATTCGTCCGTGCCGTACGTGAGTTCTTTCCCAAGCGCGATGTCATCCTCGCCCCAGATCATGATCGTCGGCGTCATGATCAGCGGCACCGGGTCTGGCAGGCGCATGCCGCGGCCGCGGAACGCCGCACGGTACCAGTTGATCCCGCCACCCAGTCCCTGTCGTCGCCACGATTCGAGCATCTGCTTCACGTCGTCGCGGGTGAAGGTGCCGGGACGGGTGTCGCGAATGATCATGCGCGCCAGCCGGTGGTACCCCTGTGCCGCCAGTGCTTTCTCCGGCAGCCACGGGATCTGGAAGAAGAGCACGTACCAGCTCCGCAGCATCTGCCTCGGGTTTCGGCGAATCTCCTTCGCGAACACCGCCGGGTGTGGCACGTTGCAGATGGTCAGCGACTTCAGCGCTTCCGGGTGGTTGATCGCGAGCAGCCATGCGATGAGTGCGCCCCAGTCGTGCGCCACCAGGTGCACCCGTTCCACTCCAAGGTGCTGAATCAGCTCCAGAACGTCGGCCTGCAGCGTCGTCGTGTCATATGGCCCGACGCCTTCCGTTTCGTTGTAGCCGCGCTGGTCCGGCGCCACCACCCGGTACCGGTCCGCGAAGTGCGCAATCTGGTGGCGCCACGAATACCAGCTCTCCGGGAAGCCGTGCAGGAACAGGATGATGTCGTCGCCCTGCCCGGCCTCGACATAATGCATGCGGATGCCGTTGATGTCCGCGTATTCGTGCTTCAGATCGTCAGGAAGAGTAACGGGCGGCATCGGATCACCTCGGTCTGGCAGGCAATCAGCCTAGCAGAGGGCGCCGGGCTTCAGGAACATACGTGCGGCCCCCGCGCTCACGGCAGCATCGCGACCTTCGTGTCACACCCGCTCTAGAACACGCGTACCTGCAGGAACACCCAGAGCAGCGGGAATACGAACAGCACCGAATCGAGCCGATCGAGGAAGCCGCCGTGGCCCGGCAGCAGCCCGGACGCATCCTTCACGCCCATCCGCCGTTTAATCCAGCTCTCCACCAGGTCGCCGATCATCGCGGCTACCGGCATCGCGAACGCGAAGTGCGAGAACGTCATCCAATCCACGCCGGTCTCGAACAGCGCATTCAGCGCGAACGCCACCGCGACGCCCGCCACGTACCCGCCGGCCGCACCCTCCCACGTCTTCTTCGGGCTGATGCGCGGCGCCATCTTGTGCCGCCCGAATAGGCGCCCGATGGCGTACGCGCCCGTGTCCACCGCGAACGTCGAGAGGATCCCGAGGAACACCCACTTACGCCCGTCTTCGACGTCCCGTGTGAGCACCAGCGTCGACATCAGCACGCCGACGTAGAGCAGGTTCCACGCCTGCACCCGGTACGGCTTCCGCGGACCGAACATGTTCGTGGGGCTGTACCCCGCGATCGCCAGCAGCGCCGCCAGCAGGAGCCCCGCGACCGGGAACCGGTCGTCCCAGTGCGTCCCGGCGACCACGATGCCCGCGACGCCAAACACCGGCGCCTGCGGCATGACCGCCCGGATCGGGAGCGACGGGATGAGCCACCCGTGGGTGAACTCGGCCGCGGCAAGTACCGCGATCACGCCGGCAACGATGGCGTAGAAGGGCCCGCCGATCCAGATGACGATGCACAGGAGCGGGATACCCACCGCGGCGGTAATCAGCCGCAGTTGCAGGTTCGAAAGCCCCCCCGCTCCGAGGCCGCCAGGTCCCGCGGCCAGTTCCGGCTCTGGCAGATGTGATTGCGAACTCAACCTAGCGCAGGGCCTCGATGTCTTCGGGCAACAGCCCGCCGAACTTTCGCTTCCGGCGGCCATACTCCGCAAGCGCGATGTCGATGTCTTCGCGCCCGAAGTCCGGCCAGTACGTGTCGGTGAAATAGAACTCCGCGTATGCGCACTGCCACAGCAGGAAGTTCGAGATGCGTTGCTCGCCGGCCGTGCGGATCATCAGGTCCGGGTCGGGCGCGCCCTTCGTGTACAGCCGCTCCGAGATCGTCGCTTCGGTGATCTGGTCCGCGGGGATGCCTTCCCGGACGATTTCGCGCACCGCCATCACAATGTCGTCCCGCCCGCCGTAGCTGAAGCAGATGTTCAGCGTCATGCCGGTGTTGTTGCGGGTCCGTTCGATGGCGTCGGCCACCTGTTTCTGGAGCCACTCGGGCAGCGTTTCGATATGCCCCAGCAGCTGCAGCCGGATGTTGTTCCGGTGCAGGTTGTCCAGCTCCCGCTTCAGGAAGTAGCGCAGAAGCCGGATGAGCGCCCGCACCTCGGGCTGCGGACGGCTCCAGTTCTCGGTGCTGAACGCGTAGAGCGTGAGGTACTGGATCCCATGGTCGGCGAACCGTTCGATGACGCGCCGGATGTTTTCGACGCCTGCGCGATGGCCGGCCGCCCGGCGGAGGCCGCGCTCCGTTGCCCACCGCCCGTTGCCGTCCATGATGATGGCGACGTGCCGCGGGACACGGCCTCCCGATATGGGCGAGATGAGGTCCCCAAGCGCTGCCTGGTGGTTCGACGGCTGTGCCGCCTGGGTGCCCGTGCCGGGCTCAGACCTCAAGGAGCTCGGCCTCCTTTTTCTTGGCCTCTGAATCTATTACGGCGATGTGGCGGTCTGTGATCTTTTGCAGCTCTTCTTCGTGCCGCTTCAAGTCGTCCTGCCCGAAGCTGCCGTCCTTCTCCGCCTTGCGCAGTTCGTCGTTCGCGTGGCGGCGAACATTCCGAACGGCTACGCGCGCCTCCTCGGCTTTCGCATGCACCAGCTTCACCATCTCCTTCCGGCGCTGCTCCGTGAGCGGCGGGATGGGAAGGCGGATGGTCTGGCCATCGATGTTCGGGTTGAGCCCCAGCTCCGACGACTGGATCGCCTTCGCGATGGCGTTCACTGCCCCCCGGTCCCAGACCTGGATGGTGAGCAGCCGTGCTTCCGGCGCATTGATGGAGCCGAGCTGCTTCAGCGGAGTGATCGCGCCGTAGTAGTCGACCGGAAGTGATTCGATCAGGCTCGGATGCGCGCGGCCCGTGCGCACCCCCGTCAGTTCTCGGCGCAATGCCGCCACCGCGCCGTCCATCTTCTCGTCTGCAGTAAGGAGGATTTCCTCCGGATCGGCCATGACGTCCTCCCTTTGGAAAAGAGTCTACAGCGTCCCCGCTCCGTCGGCGCTGGCTTCCGCCGTGACCATCGTTCCGATCGGCTCGCCGCGCAGCGCCCGGTACACGCTGTCCGGCGCCGCAACATCGAACACTACGATCGGCAGGTGGTTCTCCATGCACAGGCTGAGCGCTGTGCTGTCCATCACCTGGAGCCGCCGCTGAATCGCTTCGAGGTGTGTCAGCTGGTCGAAGCGCCGCGCGTCCGGGTTCTTCGCCGGGTCCGAATCGTACACCCCGTCGACCCCGTTCTTCGCCATCAGCAGCACCTCGCAATCCGTTTCAATCGCCCGGAGCGCGGCGGCCGTGTCGGTGGTCATGAACGGGTTGCCCGTCCCGGCCGCAAAAATAACGACCCGCCCCTTTTCCAGGTGGCGGATCGCCCGGCGCCGAATGTACGGTTCGGCCACCGACGAGATGGTGAGCGCCGTCTGTGTGCGAACCACCATCCCGAGCTTCTCCAGTGCGTCCTGTAGCGCCAGCGCATTCATCACCGTCGCCAGCATGCCTGCGTAATCGGCCGTGGCGCGGTCCATGCCGGTTTCCGCGACCGTGGCGCCGCGCCAGAAGTTGCCGCCGCCAACGACGACGGCAACTTCCGTCCCTTCTTCCACAGCCCGCGCCATCTGGCGCGCCAGGTTATTGACGGTGACCGCTTCGATACCGAACGAGCGCGAGCCCATCAGCGCTTCGCCGCTGAGCTTCACCAGCGCTCGACGGTAGGGAGTGCCCACCTCGGTGTCCTCTTAGCGGCCGAGTTCGTACCGGACGAAGCGCCGAATGCGGATGTTCTCACCCGTCTTCGCCACGACTTCCCGGACCAGGTCGCCGATCGTTCGGCTCGCGTCGCGAATGAACGGCTGTTCCATCAGCACCACTTCGCTGTCCGGCCCTTCGATCTCCGGCGTCCGGTCTTCCTTCGAAACCACGAGCGGGTTCATCGCCGCAATTTGCATCGCGATCTCCCGCGCGAGCGACCGGAAGTCGTCCGTATTCGCAACGAAGTCGGTTTCGCAGTTCAGTTCCACGAGCACGCCAATGCGGCCGCCCGCGTGGATGTACGACTCGACGACGCCCTGGCTCGTTTCGCGCTCGGCCCGCTTTGCCGCCGCCAGGATGCCCTTCTCGCGGATGATTTCCCGCGCCTTCGCCATGTCGCCGTTGGCCTCTTCGAGCGCGCGCTTGGCGTCCATAACGCCCGCGCCCGTGGCCTCGCGAAGCTCCTTGATAAGGCTGGTGGTGATTTCCGCCACTGCTCGGTTACTCCTGGGGTGCTGGGTTGGTGCCGGCCTCGGCAGCGGCCTGCTGCTCCGTCGAAATCCGCGTCACCGATGTCTCGCCGCCGCCCGACTGCTCCTCTTCCGGCGACGCGCTAAAGCTGCCGCTCTCCACACCCGCTTCGGCCTCCGCCGCCCGGGCGAGTTCGTCCGCATGCACGCCCGCGCCAACGCCCGATTCGCGCGCCGCCCGCCCTTCGAGCGCCGCGTCGGCAATCTTGCCGAGGATCAGCTTGATCGCCCGGATGGCGTCGTCGTTGCTCGGGATCGGATACGCGATCGGGTCCGGGTCGCAGTTCGTGTCGACCAGCGAAACGATCGGGATGTTCAGCCGCTCACACTCGGCGACCGCAATGGCTTCCTTCACGGTGTCGATGATGAACACAGCCGCCGGCAGGCGGTCCATGTACTTGATGCCGCCGAAGTAGCGGTTCAGCCGCTCGATCTCGTTCTGGATATCGAGCTGTTCCTTCTTCGTCAGCCGGCTGAATTCGCCACGCTCGAGCGAAGCCTCGAGGTTTTGCAGATGCCGGATCCGGCTCTGGATCGTCCGGAAGTTCGTGAGCGTACCGCCAAGCCAGCGGTTGTTCACATAGGGCAGACCAGCGCGGGTCGCCTCCGCCTCCACCGTGTCCCGTGCCTGCTTCTTGGTGCCGATGATCAGCACCTCACCGCCGCTGGCAACCGTGTCCCGAACGAAGTTGATTGCCTCGTCGAGCCGCGTGACCGTCTGCTGCAGATCGATGATGTGAATGCCGTTGCGCTCCGTGAAGATGAACTGCTTCATCTTCGGATTCCAACGGCGCGTCTGGTGGCCGAAATGAACACCGGCCTCCAGGAGCTGCTTCATGCTGACGGGCGTAACCAGTGGGTCCTCCAATACTGCGACGCATAGATTTGACTCACGCGGAGCCAGGCGCCGCCGAAACACACACAACACAGCAAGCTTAGCGGTACCCACCGCTTGACGGAAGAAATCAAACCGCGTTCTCCGCCCCCGGCCCAGGCCCACGTCGTGCCGCCCTCGTTGCTCCCCGCAGGCCTTTTTCGAACCTTCACGCGGAAGTCTACCATTTCTAGCCAGATCCTCTCTAAAATCTCACGGTCCGTTTGAGATTAGGAGGATTGAGTGGAATTTCGCGAACTTCGTGGCACCGGTCTCACTGTCTCCGTCGTCGGGTTCGGCGTCTGGACTGTCGGCACAACATGGTGGGGCGTCAGGGACCGCGCCGAGGGCATCAAGCTCCTGCAGCGCGCCTTCGACCTCGGCATCACCTTCTTCGATACCGGCGACACCTACGCCAACGGCGAAGCGGAGACCATCCTCGCCGAGGCGCTCGGCGACCGCCGCTCCGACATCGTGATCGGCACCAAGTTCGGGTACGACATCTACAACCACCCCGAACGCCCCGGCCAGCAGGAACGGCCGCACGACTGGTCGCCCGCCTACATGCGCAAGGCGCTCGAACACTCGCTCAAGCGCCTCGGCACCGACTACATCGACTACTACCAGCTCCACAATCCGCGGCTCGATGCCATCGAACGTGACGACCTGTGGGAAGAACTCGAGAAGGCGCGCCAGGAAGGGCTCATCCGTGCCTACGGCACCGCGCTCGGCCCTGCGTTCAACCTCCGGCAGGTCGATGAAGGCATTGCCAGCATCCGGCTTCGCAAGGCGCCCCCGCAGATCATCTACAGCCTGCTCGAACAGGGCATCGGAAAGCCCATCTTCCCCGTCGCCCGCGAAGAGGGCGTCTCGGTCATCACCCGCGTGCCCCACGCCTCCGGCCTGCTCGAAGGCAACCTCACCGAGGACACGAACTTCGCCCCAGGCGATCACCGCAACTGGCGGCTCACCACGAACGAGCGCCGAAAGGCCTGGCTCGAAGACGGCCTGGAGAAGGTCAAACAGCTCGGCTTCCTCTGCGAAGGCCGCACGCTTGGCCAGGCCGCCATCCAGTTCATCCTCCACGAACCCTCCGTCGCCTCTGTCCTGCCGAACATCTACGACCTTGCTGGTCTCGAAGAGTACGCGCGCGTCGGCGAGGCCCGGCCCTTCACCGGCGAGGAGTACCGGCGAGTCCAGGAACTGCACGCCGCCAACTTCGGCCTCCCACTGCGCGAAGAGTCCATCGTCTAGGAGCAGAGATGAGCCAGCACCCACACCCACCACAGGGCGAACGTCCCGCTCGCCGCGGCCCGATGGTCGACCTCGACCCCAGCGGCCAGATCAGTCTGCGCGAACCCGATCGGCAGCCGCGCCAGTTCCTGAACTACGCCTTCTTCAAGCTCGACCCGGCTTTTCGCCGTCTCCCGGTCGAGGAGCGGAAGGCTGCCCTCGAGCAGTTCCGCGAACTCCTCGAGCGCTGGTCGAACGTCGACGACATGATTCTGCGCACGTACTCGCTCGTCGGCCTTCGCGCCGATAGCGACTTCATGCTCTGGCGCATCTCGACCGATATCGGCTGTTTCCAGCGGATGCAGACCGAGATCAACCGGTCGGCGCTCGGTGCGTGGCTCACGCAGCCGTACAACTTCCTTTCTCTGCAGAAGCGCTCCCAGTACGTGAACCGTGTCGAAGGTTCGGGCGAAGGCATCGAACTCCTGCCGGGACAGGGGAAGTACCTGTTCGTCTACCCGTTCGTGAAAACCCGGGCGTGGTACGCGCTCACACCCCACGCGCGGCAGGGGATGATGGACGAACACATCTACGCCTCCAGCCCCTTCAAGGGCGTCCGGCTCAACACCAGCTACTCCTACGGCATCGACGACCAGGAGTTCGTGGTCGCCTTCGACTCCGACTACCCACAGGAGTTCGTCGACCTCGTCGGGCGGCTCCGTTACACCGAGGCGAGCCTCTACACCCAGCGCGATACCCCGATGTTCACCTGCGCAAAGGCCGACCCGGCCACCATCGTCTCCCAACTGGCGTGAGGCAGGGGGCGGTCCGTTGCACATAGCGGCTAACCTGTGCGATTCTCCCAAAAGCCCTCGAAATAGCGCGTGAGGCATCGTGAAATACGAAATTTCGAGAGAATTGGAAAGTTTCCACGCCTGCACCTGGCAGATCGCCTCACTGCCAGCACCAGCCTTCGCTGAAGCCCAAGCCGCTGCTGAAAGCCACGCAGCCGACGGTGGCGCGATGCTCCTCGTCACCTGCCAGCGGCTCGAGGCCTACCACTTCGGCGCCTGTGAGTGCCGGTGCGACGTTCACCTGGCCGGCCGCGAAGCGCTCTACCACCTCACGGAGGTGGCCGCAGGCCTCCATGCCGTCGTCCCCGGGGAGGAACAGGTTCTCGGGCAGGTGCGGTACGCCATCCTCTCCGCGCCGCCGGCCTTCCGCGGCCCCGGCGAAGTCGCGATGGCCAGCGCCCGCCAGTTCCGCCGCACGCTCGAATTCGAATCCGACGCCGGGCACGTCCTCGATCGTGCGCTGCGCTACCTTGGGCTCGCCCCCCGGGGAGTGCTGCTCGTGCTCGGTTCGGGTCACATGGGCCGGCTGGTGGCCCGTCGCGGGCTTGCGCTCGGGTTCGAAAAGGTTGTCGTCGCGTCGCGTCAGCGGCCCTCGAGTTCGTGGTTCGGCGATAGCCGGCTCGCCTGGCAGCCGCTCGACCGTGTTCGGGAGTTGCCGGCCGTGGCGGTTGCCGCCGGGTGCCTCGGTGGCGACGCCGCCGAGCTCGTACCGGAGCGTGACCTCCCGCCCACGGGTGGCCTCGTCGACCTCGGCACGCCGCGCAACTTCTCGCCGGGGACCCTTCCGCGCGTCGATATCGCAACCCTCCTCGCGGCGGAGACGGGAGATTCGGCGGAAGCGTCGTGGCGGGCGGCAATGGCCAGCCGAGTCCGCGAATTGGTCGATGCCCGTCTCGAAGCAGCGGAGACCGAGGACCGCACGGGCCTGCGGCTCCTTCGCGCCGAGGTTGAGCGCCAGCGCCGCCGCGAAGCCGAGCGCATCGCTGCGCACCACCCCGAGATCCCTCGCGAGACCATCGAAGTCATCACGCGGTCGCTCCTGAACCGCGTGTTCCACACCCCGTCCGAACGCCTGCGCCAGCTCGGCGATACCGAGCTCGCCCGCGAACTGGCCGCGCTGTTCGTTAGCGATGGGGCCACGGAGGAAGCGTCTTGACTGCTCCCGCAGCACCCGTATCCATTCACGATCCCGTCAACGTTGCCATCCTCTCGATCTCCGAGGACCGGCTGCAGGGCTTCCAGCCCGACCCGCTGGGCGAAATCTCCCGCCGTTCGGGCGTCGAACTCCCCGTTGTCGTCGAACGCATCCGGGCGATGCTCGAAGCCGGCACCATTCGCCGCGTCCGCCAGACACTCATGGCGACGAACCTCGCTGAGGGCGCCCTCGCTGCCTGGCAGGTCCCGCCCGAGCGCCTCGACGACGCCTTCGACTTCATGTTCCGCGAGGACCCGTTCTCCGGGCATGTCGTCATCCGGTCGACGGACGCCGGCACGCCGGGGTCGAAGTACCGGCTCTGGACCACTCTGAAGGTGCCGCAGGGCTACTCGCTGGAAAAGCACGCGCGCTATCTCGCGTCCGTGGTCGGCGCCGAAAGCTTTCGGCTTATGCCCGCGAAGCGGCTCTTCGTGCTTGGCGTTGGCCATACCCGCCGCCGGGACCTCGAGCCGGGGAGCCGCGCCGAAGTCCTCGCCGAAGCGAAAGACACCGAAATCGTTCACCTCAGCGACGAAGAATGGCAGGTGCTGGGCGCGCTCAAACGCGAGTTCCGCCCGGACGAAATCGTCCCCGATATCTGGCGCGGGCGCGCCGCCGAAGCCGGTGTGTCGCTCGAACGTTTCTACGAGGTCGCACAGTCGCTTCACGACCGCGGCGTCATCGGCCGTTTCTCTACGTTTCTCGAGCACGTGAAGCAGCTCTCCACCGGTGAGCGCGTCACCCGGTACAACGCGCTCTTCCACTGGGCTGTGCCGCCCGGGCGCGAAATCGATGCCGGCCGGGAAGTGGGTCGCCACCACGTCATGACTCACGCGTACTGGCGCGAAGGTGGCCCCGAGTTCGCGAACGTGAACATCATGGGCGTTGCCCACGGCACCGAGAAGGAAACCGTGCTCGCCCACAAGGCCGCCATCGACCGGCACCTTGCCGAGGCCGGCATCCCGGTAAGCTATACGAACGTGTTCTGGGGCGGTCGCAGCGAGATCAAGCCGTCCGAGATCCTGCCGCAGGCCTATCGCGAATGGTGCCGCTCGCGTGACATCGACCCGGAGGAAATGCGCTAACGTCATGAGGGCTGGCCACGTCTACATCGTTGGTGCGGGCCCCGGTGACCCGCAACTCATCACGCTCGCGGGGCTGCGTGCCCTCGAATCGGCCGACCTGGTCTTCTACGATGCGCTGGCTCCGGCCGCCCTGCTCCGCCACGCCCCTCCGAGTGCCAGGTTCGTGTTCGTCGGCAAGCGTGCCGGAGACCATGCCCACCGGCAGGACGAAATCGAGCAGATGATGGTCGAACGGGCGCTCGCCGGGCAGCGCGTCGTCCGGCTGAAGGGCGGCGATCCCTTCGTCTTCGGCCGCGGCTCCGAAGAGGCGCTCGCCTGCAGGGCTGCTGGTGTCCCGTTCACCGTGGTTCCTGGCATTACGTCCGCTATCGGTGCGCCCGCCTACGCCGGGATTCCGGTCACCCACCGCGGTCTCGCGAGCAGCTTCACCGTGATTACCGGCAACGAAGCGAACGACGATGCCGCCTCCGTCGACTGGGACCACGCCGCGAAGGCCGAGACGCTCGTCATCCTCATGGGCCTCCGAACGCTCGCGGCAAACATGCAACGGCTGCTCGCCGCAGGCCGCGACCCCGACACGCCCGTCGCCTGCGTGCGCTGGGGCACCCGCCCCGACCAGGAGGTCGTGACCGGCACCGTCGCTACCATCGCCCGAATCGTCGAAGAACGCGGACTGGAGTCCCCCGTTGTCACCGTCGTCGGCGAAGTCGCCCTGCTCGCGCACGAACTCTCCTGGTTCGAGCCGGGGCCCCTCGCTGGCCGCCGCGTCGTCGTCCCCCGCGCCCGCGCACAGGCCAGCGAACTTGCCGCCCGCCTCGGAGCGCTCGGTGCCTACGTGGTCGAAGCGCCGGTCATCGCCACCCGTCCCCTCCCGGAGAACATCGACACGCACTGCGTCGCCGGGTGCTGGGACTGGCTCATCTTCACCAGTGCCAACGGCGTCGAGGCGTTCTTCCTGGCGCTCGATTCGGCCGGCATCGATTCCCGTGCCCTCCACGGCACGCAGATCGCTGCCATCGGCGACGCGACCGAACAGGCGCTGCGGGCCCGCGGCATCCGCGCCGACTTCATCCCCTCACGCGCCACCTCCACGGTCCTCGCCGAGGAACTCCCCCGCGTCAACGGCGCGCGCGTTTTCCTCCCTGTCTCGAATCTGACCGATACCCGGCTTGCCTCCGCGCTTCGTCGCCGCGGCGCGAAGGTGAACCAGGTCGCCGCATATGAAACCATCCCGCAGCCCCTCGACGCCGCGCGGCTCCGCGAGGTTGCCGAAGCTGATGCTGTCACCTTCACCAGCGCCTCGACCGCACGCTACCTCCACGAGGCACTCGGAGGCCGCGAACTTCCTGCCTCCGCGCGGCTGGTGAGCATCGGCGAGCAGACGTCGAAGGCCGTGATCGAGCACTTTGGCCGCGTCGACCACGAAGCCGCCGAACCTTCGCTCGATGCGCTGGTAGAGGCGCTCTGCGAGGTGCTGGAGTGAGTGTCATGCTCGAACTGTTGCCGTCGGTCGGGCCGGCGCTCGTCGTTGGGGGAGGCGCCGTGGCCGCCCGCAAGGTCCAGAACCTCGTAGAAGGCGGGTTCGCGGTGACCGTCATCGCGCCCAACATCGCACCCGAGATCCGCGCACACGAATCCGTGACGTTCGTCGCAGCCCCCTTCGAGCCCGCTGACCTCCCCTCCGACGCCCCGTACGCGCTCGTCTTCGCCTGCACCACAGACCGCGAAACCAACCGGCTCGTCGGCGAACTCGCGCGCCGCGCCCGCATCCCCGTCCTCGTCTCCGATGCCCAGTCGGAGAGCACCTTCTTCACGCCCGCGGTGCACCGCGATGGTGACCTGACCATCGGCGTTTCGACCGGCGGCGCGTCCCCCACGCTCGCCCGCGACCTCCGCGATCGAGTTGCACGGGCGCTTGGCGATGGTTGGGCCGAGAAGGTAGCTGCAGCCCGCCAGGAGCGCTCCGCCCGCGCCACCTCTAAGGAGGACGCAGGGTCGTGAGCATGTCCCGCGCACTCCTGCTCGTCGGTCACGGTTCGCACTTGAACGGGAACTCAAGCGCCCCGGCGTACGACCATGCCGACCGCCTGCGCGCATCCGGCGCCTTCGACGAGGTGCAGGTCGGCTTCTGGAAGGAGGAGCCGTCGCTCGCACGGGCGCTCGATGGCGTGGAGTCCGACGATGTCACCGTGGTTCCCCTCTTTATTTCGACCGGCTACTTCACGCAGCAGGTGATCCCGCGCGAGATGCGCCTCTCGGGTCGCCTGAGCGAAGTCGAGGGCAAAGTCGTTCGCTATTCGGATCCGATCGGCGCCCACCCGGCGCTCGCCCGGGTCGTGCTCCAGCGCGCCGCTGAGGCCGGCGCCGGCCCCGACCACGCGCTCGCAGTGCTCGGCCATGGCACACCGCGCAACCCACAGTCCGAGCGGAACGTCTTCGCCCAGGCCGAGTACGTGCGCGCGCTTGAGCCGGGCCGCGAAGTGACCACCGTCTTCATCGACCAGCATCCGAACATGCGCGACCTGTTCGATCTCGTCCGCGCCGAATCTGTCGTCATGGTGCCCCTGTTCATCGCTGATGGCTGGCATGTGGGCGAAACCATCCCCGAGGACATGGCGATCGATGGCGTCGAAACCCGTCGCGATGGGCGCCGCCTTCGGTATGCGGGCGCCGTCGGCACCCACCCGGCTGTCACCGATGTCATCCTCGAGCTCGCCGAAGAGGCTGCGCAGTGGACATAGAAAACCTCGACCTCTGGACCGAGCTGGGCGAGTTGCGCGTTCACATCACCGCGGAGGAGATCCGCGTGTTCGGTCCGAACTCCTCGCCGGATTCGCCCGTTGCCCCCTCCGACCCGGCCGGGCTCCGCGACTGGACCCGCGTCGACGATCTCGGCCGGTATCGCCCGCTCCCGGGCGCGCGGACTATGCGCTCGAACTGGCAGGTGAGCTTCCCGTCGCTCGCCGCCTTCACCGACGCGATGTCCGAGGTGTACCCCCTCGCCTTCGAACACACGACGGCGTGGCAGGAAGGCCACCTGCGCATCGTTGGCCTCGACGAGGTCCTTTCTCGGCAGTCGGGCCGCTACGAAGTCGCCGCCAAAGCCGACGAGACCAGTCGCCAGCTCGCGAGCGCCGTCCTCTGCGGCCGTTGCGTGAAGCGCCCCGTCTGGCAGGACGAAGCGGCCGTGGCCATCCCTGGCGACACCACCATCCCCTGCCCCGAGCCCTGCAGTGTGCTCGTGGCGCTCTGCCGTGAAGCCGCCCTCTGGCAGGATGACCCGCCCGACCCCGCCGAGGCCGACCCTACCGTCGCCTTCGCCGCCTTCGACGTGCCCGGCAACGAGATTCGCGAAGCCTACCTGCGGGCGCGCTATGGAGGTCCACGTGAGCAATAGCGAACTCCGCGACGCCGGCCGCAGCCTCTTCCCGGGCGGCGTGAACAGCCCGGTCCGGTCCTTTCGTTCAGTCGGCGGCAACCCGGTTCCCATCGCGCGCGCTTCCGGGCCGTTCGTCTGGGACGCGGAAGACCGCCGCTACATCGACTACATCGCCGCCTTCGGACCGCTGATCCTCGGGCACGCCCACCCGGCAATTGTCGACGCGGTTCAGAAGGCCGCGGAAAGCGGTACCGCGTTCGGCGCGCTGTCCCCGGGCGAAGTGGAACTCGGTCAGCGCATCACCGCAGCGACCGGTCTCGAACGCATCCGGTTCGTGAACTCCGGGACCGAGGCCACGATGACCGCCATTCGCCTGGCGCGCGCAGCAACTGGCCGCGAACTCATCGTGAAATTCGACGGCTGCTACCACGGACATAACGATGGGCTGCTCGTCCGGGCCGGCTCCGGCGTGGCCACTCTCGGCATGAGCGACTCAGCCGGCGTCCCCGGAGCCATCGCCGGGCTCACCGCCGTCCTTCCCTACAACGACATCGATGCCCTGCGCACCTGGTTCGACGAACACGGCAGCGAAACGGCCGCGGTCATCGTCGAATCGATCCCCGGGAACATGGGCCTCGTGCTCCCGGACGGCGACTTCCTCGCGGCGCTCCAGGAGATCCCTCGTGCGCACGGGGCGATGCTTATCGCCGACGAAGTGATCACCGGCTTCCGCCTTCGCTACGGCCTTTCCGATCGCCTTCCCGCCGCCGACCTCGTCTGTCTCGGCAAGATCATTGGTGGCGGACTCCCGGTCGGTGCGTTCGGTGGCCGCGCCGGGCTCATGTCTCTGCTCGCGCCCGAAGGCCCCGTGTACCAGGCCGGCACCCTCAGCGGGAACCCGCTTGTCATGGCTGCCGGCGCTGCGATGCTCGACACCCTCGCCGACGGGAAGCCCTACCGCCGCGCCGCCGAACTCGCCGGCCACCTTGAGAATGGGCTTCGTGCCGCCGTCCGCCGCGCGGAGGTGCCGGCCAGCGTGGTCCGCGAAGGTTCGATGGTCACACTCTTCTTCCGGGCCGAGCCTCCCCGCAACTACGCCGAAGCCCGCGAATCCGACACCGAAGCGTTCGCGGCGTTCCACCGCGGGATGCTCGAACGGGGGATCATGCTGCCGCCGTCCCAGTTCGAGACGTGGTTCGTCTCGTCCGCCCACACGGAAGCGGAGATCGACACCACCGTGATGGCCGCCCACGAAGTCCTGCACGAACTGAATAGGGCATCCTAACGGCGTGGACAGCCTCGAAAAGGTCAGGGCAGAGGTGATCGACTGCCGACGATGTCCCCGCCTCGTCGAGTGGCGCGAACAGGTCGCCCGCGAGAAGCGCGCGGCCTTCCGCGACTGGGACTATTGGGGGCGGCCCGTCCCCGGGTTCGGCGATCCGCACGCCCGTCTGATGATCGTCGGGCTCGCGCCGGCCGCCCATGGCGGCAACCGCACCGGCCGCGTGTTCACGGGCGACCGGTCGGGCGACTGGCTGTTCGCCTCGCTCTACCGGACCGGCTTCGCGAACCAGCCGGAGAGTGTTCACATCGACGATGGCCTCGAACTGCGCGATGCCTACGTCGCGGCAGCCGTCCGGTGTGCGCCGCCAGCGAACCGCCCAACGCCGGAGGAGACCGAAAACTGCCGCCCCTACCTCGAGCGCGAGTTCGCGCTGCTGAAACCGCGGGTGCTGGTCGCGCTCGGCGGCTTCGCCTACTCCGCCGCGGCGAAGCTCACCGGTCTGCGCCCTCGCCCGGCGTTCGTCCACGGGGTCGAAGTCCGCACTCCATCCGGGCACACCATCATCTGTTCGTACCACCCCAGCCAGCAGAACACCTTCACCGGCAGGCTCACCACCGAAATGCTCGACGCCGTCTTCGCCCGCGCCCGGGAGCTTCTCGCATCGGACGGTACGAAGTAGACGCGACCCAATAGCTCGTGACTTTAGTCGCAGCGCATGCGCCACCCGCTTCACATATTCGAAGCATGGTGACGATTCGTATTGACAACCGGGGCCTCCAACCGCCTGAGCCAATGCTTCGCATCCTCGAAGCGATCGAGTCCATCGAAAACGGCGACCGTGTCGTTGCTGTGATGGACCGCGAGCCGCTCCTGCTCTATCCCGAGCTCGAACGGCGCGGATTCGCCTGGACCTTCGAAGACGGTGAGGACGGTGCGTACCTCCTGACGATCCAGCGGGCGGAGTCGTAATGGCCATGCAGGTCGCCCCCACGCGAAGCCCGGCGCTCTCACTGATTGCGCCGTTCTTCCTGGTGGCGCCGCTCTCGCTGGCGCTGGCGGGTCTCCTGCTTGCCACCACGAACGACGCTGTCTTCGTAGCCATCAACGAACCCCGAACCGTTGCCATTACCCATGCCGCAGTCATCGGCTGGCTCACAACCGCCATCATGGGCGCCGTGTACCAGCTCGGGCCCGCGGTCCTCGGCGGCCGTCTCGTCTCCGAGCGGCTCGCTCGAATCCAGTTCGTGGTCCACGTGATTGCGGTGCCCCTGTTCGTCTGGTCTCTCGCGGGCTGGCGCCTCCACTGGATGGGGGCTGCCGGATCGGCCGTCGTCCTCTCGTTCGTCCTGTTCCTGGTGAACGCCTTCCCGGCCGTCTGGGGAGCCCGGAGCGGCTGGACGCTCCCCCGCGCCTACCTTTCGGTCGCGCTCATCGCGGTCATTGGCGCGGCCGGGCTCGGTATCACCTTCGTCGGCGACCTCGAACATCTCTGGTTCCCCATCACGCTCGGCCGGCTTTCCGGCCACGCACACCTCGGGCTGGTGGGCTGGCTCGCCCTCGCCGTGATGGGCACCTCGTATCAGCTCGTGCCGATGTTCAACCTCATCACCCGGAAGGGCACCCGCGTCGGCTTTCCCGCCCTCGCATGGACTGCCGGCTCCGCCGCCATCTTCGCCATCGCGATGATGACCGACCCCGCTCCGGTCGTCCGCCTCGTGTTGGCCCTCGCGCTCGCCGCCGGCCCTGCGGCCTGGGGCCTCGATGTCCTGCGCATGCTTCGCTCCCGGGCGCGCCGCCAGCTCGACGTGCAGGGTCATGCGACGTTCAGTTCGCTGGCGTTCCTGTTCGGCGCCATCGTCGTCGGGCTGTTCGCCGCCATCGGGACGCCGTTCACCACCGACGGCGAGCCGGCACGCTGGCTGCTCGCCTACGCCGCGCTGGGGATCATTGGGTGGTTCGGCCTCACCCTCGTCGGCAACAGCTACAAGATCCTGTCGTTCCTTACCTGGTACCACCGGTACCGCCCGCGCATCGGGCGTGGGCCCGTCCCCGTTATCGCGGACATCTACAACGATCGCTGGGCGCATGCTGTCCTCGCGGCCCACGGCCTCGCTGCGGTGACCATTGCCGCCGGCGCCCTCACGGGGCAACTCGAAGTCGTTCGCGCAGGCGGCGCAGTGCTCGCGGTCGCCGGTCTCCTCCATGCGCTGACGCTCGGGCACATCGTCCTTGCGCCCCACTCCCCTCGCGTCACCGAGACGCCGTTTACCAGGGTGCCCGCGCAATGAACATCCGCCACATCGTCCACATTCTCCGGCACGTTCCCGACCCGGAACTGGGCATCGACATCGTGACGCTCGGGCTGATCTACGGCATCGAAGCCGACGACGAACGCATCCGTGTTCGCCTCACCACCACCTCGCCCACCTGCCCGATGGGCGGCGCCATCCTCGACATGGTCGAGCGCGCGCTGCAGTACAGCTATCCGGAGCACTCCGTCGAGCTCGAACTGGTCACCGAGCCGCCGTGGAACCCGGCGATGGCCGATCCCCAGGCGCTCGCCCGCCTCGGGCTGATTCGCGCCGCGCGCTAAAGTAGCCGCCGAAGCGCGTCCATATCGCGGACCACGAATTCCTTCCGCCGAACCTCGATGATGCCCTCTTCTTCGAACACGTGGAGCGTTCGCGCGACCACCTCGCGGACGGTCCCGAGGAGCGCCGCGAGGTCGTGTTGGGTCATGTCGCGGGCGAACACCACACCGTCCTCGGTCTCGGTGCCCCGCTCCCGTGCCGTGAGGTACAGGTAGCGGGCCAGCCGGTTCTGGACGGTCTGGAGGCTGATCTGCTGGACTAACTCGGTGAACGCCCGCAGCCGCCGGCCGAAGTGTTGCAGCATCAGCCGCGCCACCCGCGGCTCTTCGTCGAGCAGCGCGTGCACCGCCCGCGTCGGGAACACCACCACCTCCGCGGCATCGAGCGTTTCCACGCTCGCCGGGTTCGGCAGACCGTCGAACACCGGCACTTCCCCGAATGTTTCGCCCGGCCCGACGAGCCGCAGGATCTGCTCCCGCCCGTCGGCCCCGGTCCGGAAGATGCGGCCGCGGCCCTCCCGCATCAGGTAGAAGCCCTCGCACTTGTCGCCTTCCCGCAGGATCATCTCCCGCGGTTTGAACCGGCGAAGAACGAGTTGCTGCGCGAAGCGGCGTGCCTGCTCGTCGCTCAGCGGCGCGAAGTACGGCACCTTGCGTACGTCATCGATGGATGGCCCCGGCATGGCGCCAAGTATGGCGCATACGTTCAATCCAGAGGTGCCGCTTCTGGACGCTGGCCCTAGACTTCCCCCACCACACACGAGGTTCGTACATGCGATTCAGCTTCTGGCCCGGGCCCGGGAACAGCTGGGCCGATACCCTCGCGCTCGCCCAACACGCCGAGCGCACCGGCTGGGATGGCATCTGGTACGCAGACCACTTCATGCCCAACGCGCCGGACAACACCGGCCCCACCAGCGAGTGCTGGACGACCATCGCCGCACTCGCAGCCGTTGTGCCGCGCGTGCGAATCGGTCCGCTGGTCACCGGTAACACCTACAGGCACCCGGCCGTCCTCGCGAAGATGGCGGCGAACGTGGACCACATCAGCGGCGGTCGGCTCGTACTGGGGCTGGGCGCCGGATGGCAGGAGAACGAGCACGTCGCCTACGGGATTCCGTTCCACACCACTGGTGGCCGCCTCCGCCGGCTCGAAGAAGCCTGCGAGGTCATCACTCGCCTGTTCAAGAACGAACACTCCGACTTCGAAGGCAAGTACTACCAGCTCCGGAACGCACCGCTTTCGCCGAAACCGATTCAGCAGCCGATCCCGCTGCTCATTGGCGGCGGTGGCGAACAGATCACCCTCCGCATCGCCGCGCGCTACGCGCAGGAGTGGAACATCTGGGGCGACCCCGCGCTGCTTCGCCACAAGATGGCGATCCTCGACCGCTACTGCGAAGAGATCGGCCGCGACCCCCGCGAGATCCAGCGCTCGGCCATCGCTCTGCTCGCCCTCTCCGACGACCCCGCGTTCGTCGATCGCGTGCGCCTCAGCGGCCGTCCGGTGCTCGGCGGTACCGCCGACGAAGTGCGCGCCACCGTCCAGGAGTACATCGACGCGGGCGTGCACGAACTGGTCGTCCCCGACTTCACCATCGGGCGCACGGTCGATGCGAAACGAGAAGCGATGGACCGCTTCCGCGACGAGGTTATCGAGCGCTTCCGCTAGCCGAACCGGTCATCAGCTCGCGCCGAGTGCGCGGCTGATGACCATCTTCTGCACGTCGCTCGTGCCTTCGTAGATCTGGCAGATGCGCACGTCGCGGTAGATCCGCTCGACCGGGAAATCGGTCACATAGCCGTAGCCGCCGTGCACCTGGATCGCGTCCGAGCAGATCTGTTCCGCGGCTTCGGACGCGAACAGCTTCGCCATGCTGGCCTCTTTCAGGCAAGGCTGGCCTGCGTCCTTCATCCTTGCGGCGTGCAGGACGAGCTGGTGCGATGCTTCGAGCCGCGTCGCCATGTCCGCCAGCCGGAATGCCACTGCCTGGTGCTGGATGATCGGCTTTCCGAACGTCTCGCGGTGCTGGGCGTACGAAACCGCCGCATCGAGCGCCGACCGCGCCATGCCCACCGCTTGCGCCGCAATACCGATGCGCCCCGCCTCCAGGTTCGAAAGCGCGATCTTGTACCCCTCACCCCGCGCGCCGAGCATCTGGTCCGGCTCGACGCGCGCCTCGTTGAACACAATCTGCGCAGTGTCTGAGCAGTGCTGGCCGAGCTTGTCTTCGATGCGCGTGACCTCGTAGCCCGGGTTGTCGGTTTCGACGATGAAGCAGGCCATGCCGCGCTTCCCGAGTTCCGGGTCGGTTACGGCGAACACCAGCGCGTGCGTGGCGATCGACCCCGAGGTGATGAACTGCTTCGTCCCCGAGATCAAGAAGTGGTCACCCTTGTCGATAGCCCGGGTCTCGATGGCCGCCGCGTCCGAACCCGCCTGCGGTTCCGTCAGTGCGAACGCGCCGAGCGCCTTCCCCGCGGCCAGCGGCTTCAGGTAGCGCTCCTTCTGCTCATCGGTCCCGAACTTGAGGATGCCCGAGCAGACCAGCGAGTTGTTCACCGACATGATGGTCGAGACCGCCCCGTCGCCCGCCGCGATCTCTTCGAGCGCAAGCACGTACGAGACAAAGTCCGTCCCGGAGCCGCCCCACTCCTCCGGTACCGTCATGCCCATCAGGCCGAGCTCGCCCATCTCGGCAAGCAGGTCCAGCGGTGGCTTGTGTGTCTTGTCCCGCTCGGCGGCTGTCGGCGCCAGCCGCTCCTGGGCGAACCGCCGGGCCATGTCCCTGATCATGAGCTGTGCTTCGGTCAACATGTGCGAATCGTACTCCCGCATCGCCGTTCGCGCCCCTGCCGACAATACATAGACAAGGGCAGGGCTGCTCGATAGCCTTTGCTCAGGGGCCTCCGTAGCTCAGGGGATAGAGCATCCGCCTCCTAAGCGGGTGGCCGAAGGTTCGAATCCTTCCGGGGGCACCATCTCCGTTTGTTGTACCTCCCCCTTCCATTTCCGCACGTTCTCGCTCGTGCCTGCTATCGCTGGTACGCTTCGACCCGGACATCGTTCGGGAGCACCACCAGTGAAGTTGCATGAGTACCAGGCACGCGACCTTCTCGCTTCGCACGGCGTGCCCGTGCCGCGCGGCCGCGTGGCTTCCACCCCCGCCGAAGCTCGCGCTATCGCCGAAGAGCTCGGTGGCCGGGTCGTCGTCAAGGCCCAGATTCACGCCGGCGGCCGCGGCAAGGGCCGCCTCGTCGAGGCCAACGAAACGGCCGACATGTACCAGAAGCTCGTCTCCGACCCGGCCAACCATTCAGGCCAGGTGAAGGGCGAGCGCGTCGGCGGCGTGCGCCTCGCCGATACCGCCGAGGAGGCCGAGCAGGCCGCTGCCGCCATCCTTGGCAAGCACCTCGTCTCCATCCAGACCGGCCCCGAGGGCAAGCTCGTCAAGAACGTCCTCGTCGCCGAACAGACCGACGTCGAGAAGGAGTACTACCTCGCGATCATCATCGATGGCGCCGAGGCAGCTCCGCTGATCATGGCCTCCACCGAAGGCGGCCAGGAGATCGAAGTCGTCGCGGCGAACAACCCGGATGCCATCGTCAAGCTGCCCGTGAATCCCGCGGCCGGCTTCGAGCCCTACGTCGCTCGCACGCTCGCCGCGCGCCTCGGGTTCACCGGCGACCAGGCGAACCAGTTCGCCACCCTGCTCGAAGGGCTCTACAACGCCTTCGTCGCCTCCGACGCGAGCCTCGTCGAGGTCAACCCGCTCGTCCTCACTACCGATGGGCGCGTCCTCGCCCTCGACGCCAAGGTGACGATCGACGACAACGCGCTCTTCCGCCAGAAGGAGCTCGAAGCCCTTCGCGACAAGGACGAAGAGGACCCGCTCGAGGTCATGGCCCAGGAACTCGGCGTGGCCAACTTCATCAAGCTCGATGGCAACATCGGCTGCGTCGTCAACGGCGCCGGCCTCGCCATGGCCACGATGGACACCATCAAGCTCGCGGGCGGCGAACCGGCCAACTTCCTCGATATCGGCACCGTCAACGACCCGCAGCGCGTCGTGAACGCCCTCAAGGTCATCCTCGAGGACCCGTCCGTAAAGGCGATCCTCGTGAATATCTTCGGCGGCATGGCGCGGGTCGACATCATCGCTGAGGGCGTCATTGAAGCCCACAAGCAGATGAAGATCGACGTGCCGATCGTTATGCGGCTCGTCGGCACCAACCTCGCCGAAGGCGAAAAACTCCTCGAGGAGTCCGGGATCCCGGTCATCCGCGCGAAGGAACTCGGCGAAGCCGCCGAGAAGGCAGTTGAGGCCGCCGGCAAGGCCGCCTGACCTCTTCGCACCCAACCAACAGCACAGGAAGCGGCGGGTCAGCACCGACCCCCCCGGCATCGTGTGCGCGCCGGGTATCCCTCCCTTTCCGGGCCCTTCAGCCCCTTCGGCAGCTTTGAAAATCTCTCGCCGTTCCATAGCAACCCGCTGGAAACGCGGTTTCCGAGCGTGTAGGGTTCGGCCACGCACTATTCGTGCCGTATATGCAACACCGGAGCGTAGTCAATGGGAGCGACCACCAACAGGCCAGCGTTGAGCGGCGAGTACGACGTCATCGTGGTGGGGGCCGGCGTCGCGGGCATGTACATGCTGCACCGCCTCAGGGGTATCGGCCTTCGCACTGTCGTCTTCGAAGCAGCTGATGGTGTCGGCGGAACCTGGTACTGGAACCGCTACCCCGGCGCACGCTGCGACGTCACAAGCGTCGAGTACTCCTTCAGCTTCTCGAAGGAACTCGAGCAGGAGTGGAACTGGTCCGAGCTCATGGCCTCGCAACCCGAGATCGAGGCCTACATGAACTACGTCGCGGACAAGTTCGACCTCCGCCGCGACATCGTCTTCTCTACGCGCGTCACCTCCGCCGCCTGGGACGAGTCCTCCGACACCTGGCGCATCGAAACCGACCAGGGCGACAGCGTCTCCGCACGCTTCTGTGTCATGGCCACGGGCTGCCTGTCTCAGCCGCTTCGGCCCGACATCCCGGGAATGGACGACTTCAAGGGCGTCTCGGTTCAGACGAGTCTTTGGCCGAAGGAAGGCGTGGAACTCGGAGGAAAACGCGTCGCCGTCATCGGCACCGGCTCGTCCGCGGTGCAGGCCATCCCCGAAATCGCCAAGGTGGCCTCCCAACTCATCGTCTTCCAGCGAACGCCCGCCTATACGTGGCCGGCCCAGAACCGCCCCATCACGCCCGAGGAGATGGCCGAGATCAAGGCCCACTACGACGAGCTCCGTGAACAGCAGCGGAACTCGCCGCTCGGTATCGTTGGCCGCTTCGGCGGTGCCCTCCTCGAGCCGCCGACCCAGAACATCCTCGACCTGACCGAAGAAGAGCGGCTGGCGGCGCTCGAAGAGTACGGCTTTGGCGTGACTCGTGTCTTCGCCGACGTGCCCACCAGCATGGAGGCGAACGAGATCGCTCGAAAGCTCTACGGCATGCACCTCCGCAAGATCGTCAAGGACCCGCGCAAGGCCGAGGCGCTCACGCCAACCGACTACCCGCTCGGCTGTAAGCGCCCGGTCATCGACTCCGGCTACTTCGAGACCTTCAACCTCCCCCACGTCGACATCGTCGACCTCCGGAGGGAACCCATCGCCGCCGTGACCGAGCGCGGCATCCGCACCTCCGAGAAGGAGTACGAGTTCGACGTCATCGTCTACGCCACGGGCTTCGACGCGATGACTGGCGCGCTCCTGAAGATCGATCCGCGCGGCCGCCGCGGGCTCCCGCTCCACCAGAAGTGGGCGCATGGCCCGCGAAACTATCTCGGGCTGATGACGGTTGGCTTCCCGAACATGTTCACGATCACCGGCCCCGGCAGCCCCTCGGTGCTGAGCAACATGCTCGTCTCCATCGAACAGCACGTCGACTGGATTACCGATTGCCTCGGCTACATGACGTCGAAAGGCCTCGTGACGATCGAGCCGACGCAGGAAGCCGAAGACGCCTGGGTCGACGAAGTGAACAACGTCGCGCAGGGCACGATGTACGTCGCCCCGAGCTGTAACTCCTGGTACCTCGGCGCGAACGTGCCCGGCAAGGTGCGCCAGTTCATGCCCTACATCGGCGGCCTCGACCGCTACCGGGAACGCTGCGACGAGGTAGCCGCCAACGGCTACGAAGGCTTCGAACTGCGCGGCTCTCCCGTGCTCGCCTGACCTGCCCATCGAAGGAGACTACGATGCCCCTCGATCCCCAGTGCGAACCCATCCTCCAGGCGATGCAGGCCTTTGGCTCCATCACCGAGCTCGAACCGGCCGAAGCGCGCGCCGCCTCCGCCGCGATGCGCGTCCCGGTCGAACCCGAGCCCGTCGGCCGCGTCGAAAACCGCACTATTCCCGGCCCACACGGCGACATCCCGGTTCGCATCTACTGGCCGAAGACCGGCGGAACCCACCCCGCGCTCGTCTACTACCACGGTGGCGGCTGGGTCATCGGCGACCTCGACGGCTGCGACCAGGCCTGCCGTCACGTCACGAACCTCGCGGACGTAGTTGTGGTCAGCGTCGACTACCGCCTCGCACCCGAGCACAAGTTCCCCATCCCGGTGGATGACTGTTTCGCCGCGCTCAACTGGGTCGCGGCGAACACCGGCGAACTCGGCATCGATCAGCGCCGCATCGCCGTTGGCGGCGACAGTGCCGGAGGGAATCTCGCCGCCGCGGTCACCCTCAAGGCTCGCGACGCAGGCGATCCTCAGATCGCTTTCCAGCTACTGGTCTACCCCGTGACGAACCACAGTTTCGACACGCCGTCCTACACGGAGAACGCCGACGGCTATCTGCTGACCCGCGACATGATGCGGTGGTTCTGGAAGCACTACCTTCGCGACGACTCCGATGGCCAGGACCCGCTCGCATCACCGCTTCGCGCCGCGGACCTCTCCGGGCTGCCCCCGGCGTTCATCATGACCGCCGAGTTCGACCCCCTACGCGACGAAGGCGAAGCCTACGCGGAGCGCCTCCGCGCCGCGGGCGTACCGGTGGAGCACGTCCGCTACGACGGGCTGATCCACGGCTTCTACAACATGTTCGCGGCCATCGACCGCGCCCGCGATGCCCTGCACGACTCCGCCGGCCGCCTCCGCGAGGCCCTCGCCGGCGAGGGCGTCATATAGCCACCCTCCCGCGCAGTAAAGCGCGGGAGGGTGCACCTCCCGACTGCGATCCCTTTGGAATCCCTGCGCGGAGCGGGATTTCACCCCTGTTCGCCGTCGTCCTCGAAGGTGGAATGGAAGCCGACACAGGAGGACGACATGACTCAACAACTGGACGGCAAGCGCATCGCCATTCTCGCTACGGATGGCGTCGAGCAGGTAGAACTGATCGAACCCCAGAAGGCGCTGGAGGAAGCCGGCGCCTTGACCGAAGTGATCGCGCCAAAAAGTGGCGAAATCCGTGCCTGGAACCACACCGATTGGGGCGACAATATCCCCGTCGACCGCACACTCGACCAGGCAAACCCGGACGAGTACGACGCACTCCTGCTCCCGGGTGGCGTGATGAACCCCGACCATCTCAGGAAGGACGAACGGGCCGTACGCTTCGTGCGCTCCTTCTTCGAAGCACAGAAGCCCGTCTCCGCGATCTGCCACGCCCCCTGGATGCTCGTCGAAGCCGATGTTGCCCGCGGGCGGAAGGTCACGTCGTATCCGTCGCTCAAGACCGACCTGCGCAACGCGGGCGCCGAGTGGGTCGACCAGGAGGTCGTGGTCGACCGGGGGCTTGTTACGAGCCGCAACCCGGGTGATATCCCCGCGTTCATCGAGAAGACACTCGAGGAGATTGCCGAGGGCATCCACGAGTCTGCACCCGTCTAGCCTTCGAACATCCCACCGCACAGGCGGCGCCGGGTACAGTGCCCGGCGCCGCTTCTTCTTGTGCGATTGGCGCTGTCTCGAAGCCCTGAGTGCCGTACACTGAAAGGTACGCGGGCGTGGTTTAGTGGTAGAACGCGACCCTTCCAAGGTTGAGGTGCGGGTTCGATTCCCGCCGCCCGCTCCACGCTTCCCCCTATACCACCAGCCACGTGCGCATGCCCTCGTACGCTGCGCGTGCGTACTGCCCGCCACGGCGCACCAGCGCTCGGACGTGCAGCGTGTACTGCCCCGGCGATCGCGGCAGGAACTGGGCCGACCGCTGGTCGAGTGGCGCCGGCGTCCAGACCGCTTCTGGCTGCTTGCCGGGCCCATACCCCGCGAGATACGTGATGTCCTCCAGGTTCGGCGGCAATCGCCAGCCCTCGAACCG
>CAZWBW010000008.1:0-48648 GCA_964632355.1 uncultured Anaerolineaceae bacterium
CGCAGCAGGTGCTCGCGCATGTGCTCGACCGTGGGCTCCGGTTGCTGCACCCGTTCATGCCGTTCGTTACCGAGGAGCTCTGGCAGTCGCTTCGCGACCACATCGATGACGACATGGCGCCGGCACTCATCGTGGCGTGGTACCCGAAGAGCGGCGGGAACTGGAAAGACGAGCGGGCGGATGCGGCCATGGAGCACGTCATCGAGGTGAACCGCGCGATCCGGAACATCCGTGCGGAGAAGAAGATCGAGATGAGCGTGCGGCCACGGGTCTTCCTGCGGGCTCGGGACTACCGCGAGGCGCTCGAACAGACGGCACCGGCGACCGCGTTCACGTCGCGGGTCGACCCCGTGGTGGTTGGGCTGGACGACGAACTGCCAGCGGGCGAGTTCGCCTTCGCACGGATCTCGGACACCGAGGTGGCGCTCGAACTGCCGAAGGTCGACACCGCCGAAGAACGCGCGCGACTCGAGAAGGACCTCGCGGAAGTGACGGCGTACATCGAACGGCTGCAGAAGCAGCTCGCGAACGAGCAGTTCCGCACGAAGGCGCCGGAGCACGTGGTCAAGGGCATGGAATCGAACCTGGCGGACGCGGAGACGCGCGCTGCCGGTCTGCGGGAGCGACTCGCGAACCTGTAGGGCGAACAGCTACCACCAGGCGACAAGTACGTACGGCCCCTGGGGCTCCTGGCTCCCGGGGGCCGGTTCGCGTGTGATGCACATGCCGCGAATCTCGGGCCAGTCCCGGGGGAGGGCGACGACGTGCTTCGCGCTGCCTCGTTCGTCGGGTGTGAGCACGTCGGCGGGGAGGCGCTCGCCATTGGGCAGGACGAACCAGAACTGGTAGACGCTGCCGGCGGGCAATTCCGGCAGGTCGTACGCGAGAAGCGTGGCCACGCCTGACTGGCTGTTCACGAGGACTTCGGCCCAGGCGTCGTCGGCGGGGTCGTCGTAGGCACGTTCGAGCACGACGCGGGCGGTGGGTGCTGGCTCGAGGGGTGGCGGGTCATCGTCGCCGCGATCCCAGGCCAGCGCGCCGATAAGGACGCCGAGCGCCAGGCTCAGCGCGCAGGCGGCGGCGACGGCCGCAGGCCACGTCCAGCGGCGCCGGCGCTTCGTGCGCGAGGATGCGATGCGAGCACGCAGGCGCTCGCGGGCGGCGGGGCTGGCGGGAGCTTCGGGGAGGCCGAAGGCGAGCAGTCCGGTTATGTCTTCGTAGTCGCGCCGGGCAGCCTGGCAGTCTTCGCACTCGCGGCAGTGAGCTTCGACCCGCTCATCGGGCCGGGCGAGGTGCCCTTCGAGCGCCTGGACCGCCAGTATGTCGCGCACTTCGTCGCAGGTGAGGGGTAGGCGGGAAGTGGTCATGGCGCGTCTCCCCTGCCCGAGGCGAGTATGGCGCGGAGCTGGTCCATCGCGGCGCGGATGCGCCCCTTGGTGGTGCCAAGCGGGGTCCCGAGCGCCTCGGCGGCTTCGCGGTGGGTCATTCCGCCGAAGTACACGAGTTCGAGCGGACGGCGGCGCTCAGGCGAGAGGTTCTCGAGGGCCTGGCGAACCATCACGCGGGTGGTCGCGAACTCGGCCATGTCGTCGCCATCGCCGCGGTGTTCGGGGAGGGCTTCGCGCTCACGGGTACGGGCGCGGTGCTGCGAAGAGCGAAGCACATCGATGCTGCGGTTCCGCGTGATGCCGAAGAGCCAGGCAGAAACGTTGCCCTTCCTGCTATCGAACGTTTCGCTCTGCTCCCATGCGCGTACGAACACGTCCTGCAGAACCTCCTCGGCGGTTTCGCGATCACCGACGATACGGAGTGCAAGCGCCATGAGCAGGCGCTGGTAGCGATCGTAGAGTTCGAGCAGAGCGCCCTCGTCGCGCTTGCGGATGCGCGCCATGAGCGCGACGTCGTCGAGCGCACGCTGGTCGGCTCCACCGGGTTCACGCTGACGTGAGACGCCGGGCTGTGCTTCGAAGAGATTCACACGCTGCCGCCTCCGACTCGCTACACGGGAGTCTACGGAGGCTGGCAAGGCGGCGGATGTCAGGGAATGCGTTCAGTGCCCCATGCGGGCTCTTCGGCATGTTCGCGGCGCTCGGCCCAGCGAACGATGACCGCGGCGACGATGGCGCCGAGGGTATCGAAGATAAGGTCGTACGTGGTGTCGAGGCGGCCCTGGACCCGCTTGGTGGCGAAGATGTCGTCGGCGACGGCTTCGTAGACCTCCCAGCCAATCCCGGCGGCCACACCGATGGCGATCGCGGTGAGGAAGCGCGACTGGACCCAGGAGGAGGTGTTCCCGCGCCGGGCAAGCGCGCGGAGGCAGTCGTATGCGCCGGCGGTGACCGCCGCGACGCCGGCGAAGTGCGTGAGCTTGTCGTATTCGGAGATGTTCGCGTAGAGGTCGCCGGCGGTCCCGAGGGTATCGGCGTAGCCGCAGGCGACGATGATGAAGTGCGTCTGCCACGAAAGGCCGTTCTGGTCGCGGAAAAGCCACTCGCCGACCAGTAGCAGCACCATGGTGATGAGCATCTGGGCGACCAGGTAGCCCCAGAAATCGGTGAATCCCGGCGAGAGAATCTGCCCGACAACGAGAAACGCGAGGAGCGCACCCAGCGAAAGCGCCGTGAACCGTGCGCGCGGCGATTGCGGAAGTGTCTCCACCGTGCCCACGAACGTGGTGTGAGCGGCAGAGGCCGTGCGTGCGACCATGCGGTAGACGGGAGCGAGCCGCGTGCGACCCGTGCCGTGGTGGAGCGCCATTGCCGGGCCAACCGCGAAGGCGACCCCAATCGCACCATCCAGCCAGTAGTGGTTTCCGGTCGCCATGACGACGAAGAGCATGGCGAGCCCGGGTGCGACAGCGACGACGTAGCGGAGCCGTGAGCGCATAGTCAGAGCCAGTGCGTAGCCCGCAAGCGTGGTCCAGCCGACATGAAAGCTCGGCACAGCAGCGAACTCGTTGGAGAACGAGTGCTCGCGGCCGGAGAACACGATCGTATCGATCATGCCGGATTCGGGGACAAGCCGCGGCGGCGCGACCGGGAACAGCGCAATGGTCACGACCGCGAACACGATCGAGATCCCGAGGGCGTTCCGCATCAGCCGGTACTCGCGGGGATTGAACAGGTGGAGCCAGAGCAACGTGACCCCGATGAACGGCAGGTAGTAGTACGAGTAGATGGTGTCGAGGAAGCGGGTGAAGTCGAGATTGCGGAGCGCGAATGACTGGATGCGCTGCTCGAACTGCAAGCCGAGCGCCGCTTCGAGATCCAGGATGCGCATCGCGTTATCGTGCGCATCGTAGTATTCGCCTTCGATCAGCATGCGCGCGCCGACGTAGAGCGATAGCGCGGTCAGGATCACGACGAGTTGGGCCACGAGTCCAGGCCACGATGGCTGCGGCGGGCGTATGCGACGAAAGCGCACAGAGGCCCAGGCCCACGCCGCGAACAGCGTGAGCGCCAGCGGAAACCCTTCGTGCCCAATGACGGCGAAACCTGCCACCCCGGCGGCCGAAACCACCGCGGCATAACCGAAGCCGGCGACCGGTCGCAACAGCCAGAAGGTCGTTACAGCCAGCCCCGCCAGCAGGATCGCCTCTACGGGATCACCTGGCAGGTACATCCGGGTAGCCCTTCGCGCAGGACCTTTACTAAACAATACGCGAGTTGGCCGAGCCAGAGCGAGATCCGCATCACACTCGGCGCCCGGCCGCCCACGGGAGTAGGCTGCGCGCATGCGAGACGTGGTGGTGGCGGGCGGCGGGCCCGCCGGGTGCGCGGCGGCCATCCACCTGGCGCGGCGGGGCCGGGACGTCGTGGTCATCGACCGGTCGGGTTCAGCGGCGCGGAAGTCGTGCGGCGAAGGCCTGTTCCCGGGCGGTGTCGCGGCACTGCGGAGCCTCGGGGTGGCCGTTGAGGACGTCGGTGGCGTCGAACTCCGCGGCGTGCGGTTCCTCGCGGGCGATGCCTGTGCTGACGCGCCGTTCCGGGGCGGGACAGCGCTAAGCGTCCGGCGAGGAGAGCTCGAGGCTGCGCTGCGCGCTGCGGCGGCCCGAGAGGGCGTCGAGTTCTGTACGGGCGTAACCGTCCGGGGGCTGGTCACGCGGGGTGGCATCGCGGTCGCCCTGGAGACGTCGGCGGGACATATCGAGGGGCGCTCCTTCGTCGCCGCGGACGGGCTGGGGTCGAGGTTGCGACGGGCTGCGGGCCTCGACGGCGGGGCGGCGGGCGGGCGATACGGCGTGTCGGCACACGTGCGGGTAGGAGGTGAACTGCCGCCCGTTGTGCAGGTGTGGTTCGATCGCGGGTTCGAGGTGTACGTGACGCCGCTGGGAACGCGCGAAGCGAACGTTGCGCTGCTCACGCGCCGGGACGTAATGCGCTCGATGGCGGGGGACGTGGCGGGAAGGTTCGCCGCACTGGCGAGACAGCACCCTGCGCTCGGGAGCGGGTTCGACCTCGTCGATGCGCCGCTGGCGGCGGGGCCGTTCCCGCGGAGGTGCTCGCGGGCGTGGCGGGCGAACATGGTGCTCGCCGGGGACGCGGCTGGGTTCTTCGATGGCATCACCGGCGAGGGGATGTCGGTGGCGCTGCTTGGGGCGGAGAAGGTGGCGCGGGCACTCGACCGGTACCTGGCGACCGGTTCGTACGAGCCCTTCCGCAGGTACGAGCGGGAGCGACGTGCGCTGACCCGAAACTCGGACATGCTGGGACGATTGACCCTGGCGCTGGCGAAGTGGCCACCTGTCGCGGAGTTCGCGGTGCGGAACCTCGGCCGGCAACCTGACACGTTCGCGCGGCTGGTGGCGGTGAACACCGGGGCGGCGGGGCTCGGTTCACTGGGGCCGCGGGACGCTGTAGCGCTGCTATTCGGCGCTTAGAACAGGCCGGGAAGGAAGCGCGGCCTGTGCTCGAAGTGGTCGCGGTAGCCGGGGAGGCGTTCGAGCAGCCGTTCTTCTTCGGGGATTCGCAGCGACAGGAGCGCGGCGTTCGCGAGCGAAGCGGCGATGGCGAGGCCCGGGAGCCGGAACGCAAGTGGGAGCGCAGCCAGTTCGATCGCCACGACGGTGTAGTTGGGATGGCGCACGTACCGATAGGGTCCGCCAGTTTCGACGCACATCGAACCGGGAACGGCGGCGCGGATGTTCCAGCGCGAGCCGAGCGTGCGAATGACCCAAACGCGCAATGGCTGCACGGCGAGCAGGAGGGCGAGGAAGGGCCACGCGGGCTTGCTGCTGCCGCGAACGGCAGTGAGCACGATGGTCGCGGCGTGCAGCATGACGATGAGCGGGTAGGTTCGGCGGGTCCAGGGGCCTTCGAATGTGGGACCGGAGGAAGCGATGTTCCGGCGAGAATACACGGCCTCGAGCAGGCGAGCGCCGCCCATCGCACCGCACACAAGGAGCCGAATCAGCATGTACGGCGCACCAGCAGCAGTTCGATCGACACGCCAGGACCGAACGCGACGACGATGCCCCATTCGTCCGGGCGCGGTTCGTCCAGGTAACGGCGGAGGACATCGAAGATGGCGGCGGACGAGGTATTGCCGTAGTCGCGAAGGGAGTCCCACGACCAGCGGAGCGCGCCTTCGCCAAGGCCCAGTCCGGCAGCGAGCCGTTCGAGGATGCGGGCGCCGCCGGGATGGACGAGCCACGCGCCGACGGCATCGAGCGTGAGGCCGTGGCGGTGCAGGAGTGCCGCGGCCGCGCGCTCCGTCGCGGGCGGCAACAGGTCGACAAGGCGGCGGTCGAGGATGGGGTAGAAGCCGGCGTCGCGGAGTTCGAAGCCGAGGGCGTCGCGGGAGCGGGGAATGAGCACGCTCGCGCTGTCGACAACTTCGAGACCCGGACCGGGCAGGGTATTGAGCAGTGCGGCACCAGCGCCGTCGCCGAAGATGAGCGAGGCGGTGAGGTTCCCCTCGTCGGGGTCGGCGTGGAAGGCGAGCGAGCAGAGTTCGCAAGCGACGGTGAGCGCGGCGCCCGGGTGGGTGCGCAGGAAGTCGACGGTGCGCGCGAGAGCGACTGCGCCGCCGGCGCAACCGGCTTCGGTGATGGGGAGGCGCATCGTGTCGCACGGGAGCCCAAGGTCTTCGACGAGGTCGGCGGCCCAGCCGGGGAGGTGGTACCCGGTGCAGGACGACGTCACGAGCGCGCGAACGGCCGCGGGCGAGGCATCGAGCGCCTCGACGGCCTCGCGGGCGAGTGCACCTGCGTGGCGGCGGTAGACGGCGTTTCGGGCCTCGATGGCGCCGATGGATTCGAGTTCGCCGGGCGGGAGGACAAGCGCACGCTGCCGGGTGTGCGAGCCACGTGCGAGCGCGCGAACCCGCCGGTCGAGGCCGGCGAGACGTGCAAGGCCGCGGGTTCCGGCGGGGAAGCGCGAACGTGCGAGCACGCGCGAGATGCGGTCGGCTGCCTCGTCCTGAGAGATGCGGTGTGCCGGGTGGGCCACGGCCACCTGCGCGATGCGAACCCGGTTCATAACAGTGCGCTGCGCCCCCAACGTCGCGACAGGATACGGGGGCCTGCCCCGGAAATCGACCCGGGAAGTGATCGCGATGTTGCAAATGCCGATCAGAGCAGCGCGGCGGGGGAGTGGCCTTCCGGGTGCAAATCCGTTAGTTTCCCGCGAAAGATCGAGCAGGGGGATAGGACGATGGTCTATCGACCGCCACGGCTACGGTTCGGGATCTTCATGGCGCCGTTCCACCGGACCGAGGAGAACCCAACACTCTCCTTCGAACGGGACCTCGAACTTGTCGAACACCTCGATCGGCTGGGGTACGACGAGGCGTGGTTCGGAGAGCACCACAGCGCCGGCTGGGAAACGATCGCGAGCCCGGAGCTCATGATCGCGGCTGCGGCCCAGCGGACGAGGTGGATCAAGCTGGGCACCGGCGTGAGCAGCCTGCCGTACCATCACCCGTTCATCCTCGCGGACCGGATGGTGCAGCTCGACCACATGACGCGGGGGCGGGCAATGTTCGGCGTCGGCCCCGGCGCGCTGACGTCGGACGCGTACCAGCTCGGCATCGACCCGCTAACGCAGCGGGCGAGGATGGACGAGTCGCTGACGGCGATCATGAAGCTGTTTCGCGGCGAAGTGGTGTCGATGGAGACCGACTGGTTCACGCTCCGGGAAGCGCGCCTGCAGCTGGCGCCGTATACCTACCCGCACATGCCGGTGGCGGTAGCGAGCACCTTCTCGCCGGCGGGGCCGAAAGCCGCGGGGAAGCACGGTGTCGGCATCCTTTCGGTCACGACATCGCAGCCGGGCGGGTTGCTGTCGATCGCACGGTCGTGGCAATGGGCCGAAGAAGCTGCGGCCGAACACGGGCAGACGATTCGCCGTGATGACTGGCGGCTGCTGCTGCCGTTCCACCTCGCCGACTCGAAAGCGGAGGCGATGAAGGACATCGGGGAAGGCCGCGAGTACTTCTACCGGAAGTACTACCAGGAGGCGCTCGGGACGCAGCCGAACCCGGGCGGGAATTCGATCGAGGCGGCGGCAGAGCGCGGCGAGGTCATCGTCGGCACACCGGACGATGCGATCGAGGCGATCGAGCGGCTGTTCGAGCTGTCCGGTGGGTTCGGGTGCTTCCTCGGGCTTGCGCACGAATGGACGAGCCGGGAGAAGATCTGGCGGAGCTATGAACTGATGGCGCGGTATGTGATGCCGCGGTTCCAGGGACAGATCGAGCCGAAGCAGCAGAACTGGCAGTGGGTCTCGGACCACCGAACCACGATCTTCGCGCCGGCAGCCGCGGCAGTCGGGAAAGCATTCCAGGACGCAGGCGTCGAGTTGCCGCCGGAGATGATCCAGCGGATGCAGCGCGGCCGCACGGAGTAGCGGAAATGGAGGAGCCGCCCGTCGGGCGGCTCCGTTGCTCTCAGGCCTGTGGAGCAGGTGGCTCGTCGGGTGCGCCCGGCGGGACGTCGCTCCCGGCAACAAGGTCGGATTCGGACGGTGTTGCAGGAACCTGCTGCGTTTCCGGAGCAGGTTGTCCGGCAGCCGGTGGGGTGGCTCCGGCGCCCGTTGCCGCGGTTGCGGTCTCGCTGGCCGCAGCGTGTTCGGCGGCAGGCTCCTCGTCGCGGCGCATCCTGATTTCGTAGCCGACGATGAGGGCGACGACGACGGCACCAGCAGCGAGCCACGGTGCGACGATCGCGGCGATGATGACGACGAGGAGCGGCAGATCGAGGGCCGTTCGATCGCCCTTACGGAAGGTGACGTGCCGGGCGAGGCTCTCGTGCCAGTAGTACTTCACGCGGTCGCCGAACGAGCGGTTGTCATCGGACATTGCGGTTCTCCTTACACCCCGGACTTCGCGAGCTCAGAGAGCAGCTTCCGGGTTCGGTGGGCGGCACCAGGGTCTTCGCGGACGCGGAAGACGGATGCGTGGAGGTCGGTGACGCCAATCTCGGCGAGCTGGCGGAGCTGGCGAACGACCTCGTCTTCGTTCCCGACGATGGCGATATCGGCAGGATTCGCGGCGCCTTCAACGTCGAGGACGGCGCGGTAGGACGGGAGCTGGCCGTAGACCTGGAAGACGTGCGCGGCCGACTCGCGGGCTGCTTCTACGTTGTTGGTGACGGCGACAGGGAAGCCCGAGACGATGCGAGGCTCGGGCCGGCCGGCTTCAGCAGCAGCAGTGCGGATGGTGGGGATGGCGGTTTCGGCGAGGTACTTCGGACCACCCATCCATGTCGCGGTGCCATCGGCCATGCGTCCGGCGAGTTTGAGCATCTGGGGCCCGAGCGCGGCGACTACGAGCGAGGGCTTCGTGGCGCCCGGGACATCGAGCCTTGCGTTGACCCGGTATTCCTCGCCGCGGAACGACGCGGATTCGCCGGCGAGCAAGGGGTTCAGCACGGACAGGTATTCGCGCATGTGGCGGATCGGCTTCGAATAGTCGAGGCCGAACATGTCTTCTATCACGACCTTATGGCTGAGGCCGATGCCAAGCGTAAAGCGGCCGGGCCCGGCGGCAGCGGAGGTCGTGAGCGCCTGCTGGGCGATCGCGACCGGGTGCCGGGGATAGGTAGGGACGACGAAGGTGCCGATTTCGATGCTTTCGGTGACCCGCGCGCCGAGGGCCGAGAGGGTAATGGCGTCGAAGCCGAAGATGTTCGAGAGCCACGCCGACTGGAAGCCGTCGGCTTCGGCTCTGCGGAAGTTCTCGAGGGTCTCGTCGAGGTTCGCGCCAACTTCAATACCGATTCCGATTCGCATTACTGCACTCCAGCCTGTCCGCAAGTTCGCTCTCCACTTTCCGAGTGGCAGTCACTGTAGCAGCTTCGGGAGGTGATCCGCTGGTTGCTTGTGGACGGTGGCGGGTAGACTCGGCGCGTGCCATACGCCGAGGTGAACGGGGCCCGCCTGTACTACGAACGACACGGCGACGGGCCGGATCTGCTTTTTCTGCATGGCGCCGGGGGAAACCACCTGTCGTGGTGGCAACAGCTGCCGGTGTTCGCGAAGGCCTACCGGTGCACGGTGTTCGATGCGCGCGGCTGGGGGCTCTCGAAGGGCCGGCTGGCCGTGGGCAGGTACGTCCTGGGCACCGACGCAGTCGCGCTCATGGAGCGGCTGGGGATCGAGCGGGCGCACATCGTGGCGCAATCGATGGGCGGCCGTGCGGTCGCCGGGATCGCGCGGCTGGCGCCGGAACGGATCCGATCGCTGGTGCTGTGCGGGACGACTGCCGGCGCGACGAACGACCGGATTCGCGAATTGCAGGACGAGCTCCGGGACGCGCGCGGGGACGGTGGGCTGCGCGAACATGCGCTGGCGCCATCGTTCGAGGCCGAACAGCCAGCGCTGGCGATGCTGTACCGGCAGATCAACGCGCTGAACCCGCCCCGGCCGCGGGGATTCCTCGGCCGGCCGCCGGCGAACTATCGCGGCAGCATGCACCCGGTGCTTTCACGGCTGGGCGTGCCGGTGCTGTACCTGGTGGGCGAGCACGACATGATCACGTCGCCGGAAATGGTGCGGGAGGCGGCGAACCTGGTCCCGGGTTCGCTGTACCGCGTGCTGCCGGGTGCAGGGCACTCGGCATACTTCGAGCGCGCGGACGAATGGAACCGGATCGTGTGGGATTTCCTGGCCCGGGCGGAGCAGGCGGAACGCTAACGAGTTGCTCGCGGGCGGGCGACGCGTTATTGTCTAGCCGTTATGGCTACTATTTGGGAGCGGTTGCGATCCCGCACTCGTGCGGTCCTCTCGCAGGAGAAAGACGACGAGGGCTGGGTCCGGCCGAGTAACGCTGTGACACGAAGTATCTACGAGCCGCTCGAAGCCGCGATGTCGGTCCCCGCCGAGGCTGTTGCGCCCCCGCCAGCGATGCAGCCCGCGACTTCGAGCCCAGCACCGACGCCCACGACCTCGACCGTGGCGCCGGAGGCGACGATGGCCACACACCCGCCGGTGGCCGAACCGCAGAGCGAAGCAGCGAACGCCGAGAACACCACGCCTGCGAGGGAGGAGCAGGTAACGACCGGCCGCGCTGCGTGATACGGCTATACTTCGGGCATGGCCATCTACGAGTACTACTGCCCGACCTGCAAGGAGAGATTCGAGGAGCGGCGCCCGATGTCGCAGGCGACCGCTCCCGCCCGCTGCCGTGAGGGCCACACCGCCGAACGGACGCTCTCGATGTTCGCCGCGCCGCGAGGGGCCGCGACGGACACGGTCGAGGTCGGCGGTGGCGGTGGGTGCTGCGGCGGCGGTGGCTGCGCCTGTGCAGCGAACCTGAACTAGTCCTCGGGCCCGGGCTGAGACACGGGTTCGGGCGCGGGCCGGAGCCGCTCGATGCGCTCCGGCTCCTGTTCGCTGCGCTGCGCGGCGGCGTTCGCGGACTGGCGTGAGGCGAGCAGGTAGGCCGTCGCCAGGATGACGATGGCTGTGGCCTCGGCGAAGGTCATGATCCCGATGATGTAGGTGGTTTCCTCCCAGAACGGTTCGGGGAACATCTGGATGAGGCGATCGGTGTCGGGATCGAGCTGCCAGAGGTCGTTCCGGAACAGGATCTCGTGGAAGGTGGTCCAGGCCTGGTCGAAGCCGGCGACGGCGAACGCGCCGATTGCGCCCGTGACGAGGACACCGAGGCCCACGCCGAGAAGCGAGAGGCGCGCGAGGCTTCGGAGCGGACGTTCGCCGGCCCAGAGATAGACGCCGACGATGTAGGTGAGGACGTAGGCAAGGGTGATTTCGTTGATGCGGAACACAACGCGCATCACTTGCTTAACGTCCTGCATGTGCTGGGTTTCGCGGCTGTTGAAGAGCGACTCCTCTTCGCCGGCGTGCGTCACGAGGATGCGAAGGGTTTCGGTGTCGTTTTCGAAGTAATCGATGATCTCGCGGGCGGCGCGATCGAGCTCTTCGAGAGGGAGGCCGGTGGCTTCGTCGGCGTTGAATTCACGGAATCCACGCTCGTAGAAGCGCACCTCCCCGGCGAAGAACCGCACGTTGGAGGTGACGAGCAGCAGCGGGATGGCGACGACGAAGAGCGCGGCGCCCAGGCGTGAAAGGACGGTCATCGGAGGTTGGCCGCCTTCAGTGACGGTGTGGTCATCGTGGAACCGGTGGCGTGGAGTGTCAAACGCGGGAACGAGTGCTTAAGGTCTGTGCCTGCTAGGCTTTTTCTATATGAAGACACTGGTACCGCGCCTGGCGGAGGAGACTGTTTCGTGACTGCACTGGCCGAATCGACGCCCGAACTCGACTTCATATTCCACCCGCGGTCGATCGCGATTGCGGGTGTTTCTGCGAAGGAAGGGGCTGCGTTCGGCGGCGGCGGGTTCGTGACGTCGCTCCAGGAAATCGGGTTTCGCGGTCCCATCTATCTCATCCACCCCACGGCGCCTGCGATCCGTGGCCTGAAATGCTATCCGCGGCTGACTGATGTCCCGGACGACGTAGATTATGTCATCTCTTCCGTCCCGGCGCGCTTCGTGCCCCAGCTGCTCGAAGACTGCATCGCCAAGAACGTGAAGGTCCTGCACCTGTTCACCGCAGGGTTCACGGAAACGGGCGACGAGGAACGGGCGAAGATGGAGCAGGCCGTCGTCGCGCGGGCGCGGGAGGCGGGCATCCGCATCATCGGGCCGAACTGCATGGGCCTGTACGTCCCGGAATCGAGGCTGGCGATGATGCAGGGCCAGATCCCCGAACCGGGCCCGGTGGGCATGGTGTCGCAGTCGGGCATGAACGCGGGCGAGTTCGTGCGATACGCACTGCCGCGCGGCGTCCGCTGCTCGAAGGTGATCAGCTTCGGGAACGGCTCGGACCTGAAGGCGGCGGACTTCTTCGAGTACCTGGCGGACGACCCGAAGACCGAGATCATCGTCGCATACCTGGAGGGCATCCAGGACGGGCCGCGGCTGGCTCGGGCGATTCGGCACGCGGGTGCGAAGAAGCCGATGGCGATCCTGAAGAGCGGTCGCACAGAGGCCGGTTCGCGGGCAGCGAACTCGCACACGGCGTCGCTGGCGGGGTCGCTGCAGGTGTTCGATGGCCTGTGCAAGCAGGCGGGTGCGCTGCGGGTCGAGAGCCTCGAGGAGCTGGTAGACGTCGCGGTGACGTTCCAGTTCGTCAAGCGGCTCAAGGGGCCGAATGTCGTCGTAATCGGCGGTGGCGGCGGCGCCAGCGTGCTTGCCGCGGACGACCTGGCGGCTGCCGGGCTACAGGTCCCGCCACTGCTGCCGGAAACGCAGGAGGCGCTCGCCAAGGTGACCCACGAGGCGGGCACCAGCATCCGGAACCCGATCGACACCACGAGCCTGTGGGAGGACGAGGGGTTCGAGGCGAGCATGCGGGCCTGCGTCGAGGCTCCGAACGCGGACGTTGTGCTGATGCACACGGCGTTTGGGATGGGGCCATCGGCGCGCATCGGCGACCCGTACCGGCGGGTGCGGAAGCAGGCGGAATCGCTCGGGCGGCTGCAGGAGGAGTCGGGCAAGCCGATCGTGGTGGCGGTGCGTGAGCCCACGACGGAAGAGGGCTTCGAGCAGACGGGACAGTTCCTGGAGCTGTGCTACCGGAACGGGATCGCGACGTACCCGAGCATTGCGCGCGCGGCGCGGGCGCTCGGGCGGCTCATCGAATGGCAGACGATGCACGAGGCGTAGTAGCGAGCTCGCCGCGAACTCGCAGAAGTGGCGTTGGCCCGCGGTTTGCCCGGCCAACGAAAACCAACGAACCCAAACATCAACCCGCCCCGGGGGGCCGGGTGATTTTTTCGTGGTGCCCATGAAAGCCCTTCCCAGGGGCGGGACCACCTTCGGCTACCGGCGATCCGGGGTGGTCCGGCCGCGATGTAGGGGCTTGGGCCGAAGGGTCAGAGAGCGGGTTCGCCACCGGGTCGTCGGTGCGTTGAACGAAGGTCCACGTGGCACCGCGGATGTGCCAGAAGCTGGACGGGTCGGCAAAGTGGCGCTCCACCCGTGGGACGAACGGACGGTCGACCGGCCGTTCCGCTGCCGAACGGCCGTCCCCAGGCCACATGGACTTTCCCGGTGTACGACATGACCACCTGTCGTTTTCGAAGCTGCGGAGGCCTCCGCGAAGCTTCGCCGGCTTGCCTTATTTGCGCGTTTTCGATAGCTATCATTCACGCCGCGCAGGGGATTTCGAGCCCGTCGGCGACCCCTCTCTGCTGAAAGGACCAATGGGGAAGGAAGGGGGGCCCATTGGTCTGTTCTCCATAGCTCCGGTCCGACCAATTCTCGAAAGCACATGCGTCCTGTAACCGATATGGACGTGGTCCTTGCCTGGCGCGGATGAGAGGGGGCCGGTGAAGAAACACTTCATAGCAGCAGCGTTTTTCTGGGTTGTGCTCACGGCACTTGGGGAACTGCTGGTCTTCGCAGACATGTTCCCAACAGTCGGGGCAGAAGAGGCGAATCACTTCGACCGCATCTTCCGGATCCTGATGGCGATGGGCATGCCCGTCCTTACGTTCGTCTTCGCCGTGGTCGGGTACTCGTTCTTCGAGTTCCGGGCACGGAAGAACGACGACCAGGAGGATGGCCCGCCGATTTACGGCCACGGCGCGATTCCGCGGGTGTGGCTCGGAATCACGGGCGGGCTTGCGGTCCTGACGATGATCTTCCCCGGCCTCACGGGCCTGGCGGAGCTGCAGTCGGACCGGGGCGGCTACGGCTGGGGCGATACGGAAGGCGAGCTCCTGGTAAAGGTGGAGGCCTTCCGGTACTCCTGGGCATTTGAGTACCCGGAATCGGGGGTGGAGATCCTCGGTACGGGGAAGGAACTGGTTCTCCCGGTCGACACGCGGGTGAAGTTCGAGGTTTCGTCGCTCGACGTGGTGCACTCGTTCTGGATCCCGGCGTTCCGCATGAAGATCGACGCCATCCCGGGCCGCACGACCTTCATGACGGTGACGCCCACGAAGACGGGGAGTTATGACGAGGACCAGTCGTTCCGGGTTCAGTGCGCGGAACTGTGTGGGATGGACCATTCGGTGATGTCGTTCCCGGTGCGGATTGTGGAGCGCGATGAGTTCGACGCGTGGATCGCGAGCCAGAAGGAGGATCGGTAGGTGTACGCGGCAGCGACGTTAATCGGCGGGCTCGGGACTGGCCTCATCGGGTTCTATATCGGCATCGGCGTGACGGCGCTGGTGCGGCTGGCGTTCGGGCTCGATGCGTGGGAGAAGGAGCTCAGCATCGCCGTCGGGTACGTGTTCGGCCTGTTCGGCTGGATCATGGGTATCGGCGGCTGGGGCATCTGGGGCCGTGAGTGGTTCGGTCTGAAGACGTACCAGCGCAAGCCCGAGGGCTGGCAGCGGTACTTCACGTTCAGCACGGACCACAAGGTCATCGGCATCCAGTACCTGGTGACGCTCGCGGTGGTCTTCCTGCTCGCGGGGCTGATGGCGATGCTGATGCGCGCTGAACTGGCGCTGAGCGGGATGCAGATCTTCACGCACGACCAGTTCAACGCGCTCATGGGCCTGCACGGCATCCTGATGGTTGCGGTTGCCGTCGCGGCGGTGTTCGGTGGCTTCGGGAACTATTTCGTGCCGCTGATGATCGGCGCGCCGGACATGGCGTTCCCGCGGCTGAATGCGCTGAGCTACTGGCTGGTGCCGCCGTCGGCGCTGATGCTCCTGATGACGCCGTTCCTCGGCGGCATCGAAACGGGCTGGACGGCGTATCCGCCGCTTTCGACGGTGGCCGAGACGGCACAGCTTTCGTTCAACCTCGGCGTTATCACCTTCGGTCTTTCGTCCATCCTCGGTGGGCTGAACTTCATCGTCACGATCATCTTCATGCGGGCGCCCGGCATGACGTGGGGCCGACTGCCGATCTTCGTATGGTCGATGTTCGCGACGGCGTGGATCGCACTGCTCTACACGCAGGGCTTCGCGGTGGCGCTGTTCATGGTGACGATGGACCGCATCGCGGGGATGTCGTTCTTCAACGTTGAGAACGGCGGCGACCCGCTGCTGTACCAGCACATCTTCTGGTTCTACTCGCACCCGGCGGTGTACATCATGGTGCTCCCGGGCTTCGGCATCCTGCTCGAAGTGCTGTCGCACATGTCGCGGAAGCCGCTGTTCGCCTACAAGTACGCGGTTGGCGGGTTCCTTGGGATTCTCGGCCTGAGCGGTGGCGTGTGGGCGCACCACATGTTCACGTCGGGTATGCCGAACTTCCTGCACGGCCCGTTCCTGGTGGCGACGGAGCTCATCTCGATTCCGACCGGGCTGGTGTTCCTCTCGGCGCTGGGAACGATCTGGATGGGCAAGCTGCAGCTGCGGCCGCCGATGCTCTTCGCGCTGGGCGTGCTGTTCAACTTCGCGCTCGGTGGTGTGACGGGCATCTTCCTTGCCGACGTGCCGACGGACATTCACCTGCACGACACGTACTTCGTGGTGGCGCACTTCCACTACACGATCCTGGGCGGCGAAATCTTCGCGATGTTCGCTGGCATCTACTACTGGTTCCCGAAGATGACGGGGCGCCAGTACAACGAGAAGCTCGCGAAGCTGCACTTCTGGTGGATGTTCATCGGGTTCAACGTGACGTTCCTGCTGATGCACCTCCCGGGCATCCAGGGCATGAACCGGCGCGTCGCGGACTACCCGGACTCGCTGGAGCCGATGAACCTGGCGGTGAGCCTGGCGGCGTTCTTCCTGGGTGCGAGCTTCGTGGTGTTCGTGTTCAACATGGTCTGGTCGTGGTTCCGCGGCCCGGCCGCAGAAGCGAACCCGTGGCGGGCACGGACGCTGGAGTGGCAGACGAGCTCTCCGCCCCCGGTCGAGAACTTCCACGAGCCGCCGGTGGTCACGGGCCATCCGTACGACTACGGCGTGCCGGGTTCGAAGCACAGCGCGTTCGGCGGTGCCATGCCAGGTGCACTCCCTGGCGCAGCGCCTGCGGGCGGCGGTGGTGGAGGCCAGTAGCGTGACGATTCGAGAACCCGGACAGATTGGGGGAAGGGCGTGAAGAAAGCGGTACGTACGGGTCTGGTGGTGGCGTTGATCCTCGCCGTCCTGACCCTGCTCGAATACTTCTTCGCTGTGTCGGTCGAAGACGACGTGGTCCGGTTCGTTGGACTGACCGTGACGTCGATTGGCAAGGCAATACTCATCGTCCAGTACTTCATGCACTTCATGAAGATGTTTCGCCGGGAGGAGGCTGAGGGGTGGCAGTAAACGTAACAGCATCGACTACGGCCCCGGCGGCCGCGCACCACGCGCACGAAAGCCCCGCGAAGCGGCTGCAGATGAACCGGGTCGGGCTCTGGCTGTTCTTCTTTTCGGAGAGCCTGATCTTTGGTCTCCTGCTCTCGGCGCGGTTCTACCTGGCGGGCATCGACCGGGAACACGTGGACCAGGAGCTGGGGCTCGCGGTCACCATCATCCTGCTGGTGAGTTCGATCACCGCGTACCTGGGCGAGACGGCGATCGAGCACGGGAATCGAAGGCTGGCGAACTGGATGCTGCTGGCCACGATCGCGATGGGGTTGGTGTTCGCCGGCGGCGTCGCCTTCGAATGGAGCACCGCTCATTTCTCGCGGTCCCAGATCTACGGGACGATGTTCTTCGCGATGACGGGAATGCACGCGTTCCACGTGATGAGCGGTGTGGTGTTCCTGACGCTTGCGTGGTGGCAACTCCGGCGAGGGTCGTTCGGCCCGGGCGACCACTGGGGCGTTACTGCCACGGTGATGTACTGGCACTTCGTTGACGTTGTCTGGGTGTTCTTCTACCCGGCGCTCTACCTGGTGTCGTAAATGACTGCTGTGCAGCGGATCTTTGGCTCGAGCCCCCGGCCATGGGTCTACAGCATCCTGGGAGCGTTCGCGCTTTCCCTTGGGCTGAACCTGATCTGGTGGGGATTGCTACGGCCAGATCCGCCGCCTGAAGTTACGGAATTCGTGATCGAGCCGGGGACTGCCGAGGCGATCGCCAACGGCCAACCGGCTTTCGTGCCGAACTCGATTCAGCTGCTCTCGGGCGGGTACCTGTTGGTTCGCAACAACGACTATGTGCCCCACCAGATCGCGGGGGTGACGCTGCAGCCCGGCGAGGTAGCGGAGATTGACGCGCCCTCGGACAACGGGCAGCTGACGTGCACGATTCACCCGTCCGGTTACCTCGGGGTGCAACTCAAGGAGAAGCCGCCCATCACCACGATGCTGGGGCCGACGGCGATCCTGACTGCGATGCTGGGAATCCCGCTCGGCGTGATCATGCGCATTTCCCAGGCCCTGCAGTTCGACGGACCGGGGCACGCGGTCGCGGGATAGCCCGCGCGCGACACGGACAAACACGAACGCACCGCCACCAGGCGGTGCGTTTTTCTGTGCCCGCGGCTGGCCCTGGCAGGCGGGTCCGCTCTCGCGTCGGGAGCGCGTCGTGCGCCGGGGTTATCAGAAGACGTCGAAGAGGTTGAAGCGGGGGCCGTCTTTGCAGCAGAGGCGGACGCCGTGGCGGGTGAAGATGGCGCAGCCGTAGCACATGCCCCAGCCACAGGGCATGTTCTCTTCCATGAGGATCTCGGGGTGTTGGCGACGGCTCTTCTGCCGCAGGACGCGGGCGAGGCTTTCGAACATGGGGTTCGGGCCGCAGGCGTAAATCTTGCTGGCCCACTCCTGGTACTCGCCGAGGTGGTCGGTGACGAACCCCCTGGCGCCAGCGGAGCCGTCTTCGGTCACGACGACGTATTCGACTTCGCGGGGCCACTCGGAGGCAGGGAGAAGGTGCCGGGAAGTCCGGGCGCCCATCATGGCGACGACGTGATGACCCCGGTCCACGGCCCGCCGGGCGGTATCGACAAGGGGTGCGATGCCAACGCCGCCGCCGATGAGCAACAGGTTGGCCGTATCGGCGGGGAGGCTGAGGCCGCGGCCCAGCGGCCCGTACATGCGGACCTGGTCGCCACGCTGGCGTTCGCTGAGCCACTGCGTGCCGCGTCCGACGACGGCGTAGAGCAGAGCGAAGCGGTCGCCGTCGATTTTGTAGTAGCTGAAGGCGCGAGCGAACATCGGGTCGAGGCCTTCGGTGCTGCAGTGAACCATGACGAACTGCCCGGGATCGACGCTGCGGGTGAGTTCCGGGGCGTGGAACCAGGCGATGTAGGCGCCTTCCCAGGCGGGTTCATTCGACAGCACGGTGGCGGTGGCGATGTTCACTGCTCCAGGTACTCCCTGAGTGTCGCGACTTCGTACGGCTGCTTGTGGCTGAGGGCCTGGATGGCAGCGCGGGCCGTATCGAGCGAGGTGAAGCAAGGAATCCGGGCTTCGGCGGCGGCGCGGCGGATGTAGAACCCGTCGCGCAGGGACCCGGTGAACCGTCCTTCGGGCGTGTTGATGACGCACTGGACGGTCCCGTCCTGGATTACGTCAACCACGTTCGGGTGGCCGGCAAGGATCTTGGTGACGGTAGTGACGGGAAGGCCGAGGGCGCTGATGACCGCGCTGGTGCCTTCGGTGGCATAGAGGTTGTAGCCCGCTTCGACGAGCTGGCGGATGAGGGGAAGGGCATCGGTCTTGGTCTGGTCGCTGAGGCTCAGGAGGACCGAGGCGTTCGGGGGGAGTGCCATGTCGGAGGACATGAGCGCCTTCACGAGGGCGCCTTCGAACGTGCGGTCGATGCCCATGACCTCGCCGGTGCTCTTCATTTCGGGGCCGAGGTAGGTGTCGACGCCAGTCAGCTTGGACATAGAGAAGACCGGGGCCTTGATGGCGACCAGGTTCCGTTCGGGCCAGAGGCCACCGGGATAGCCCGAATCGGCGAGCTTCTTCCCGAGCATCGCGTTCACGGCCAGCCGAACCATCGGCACACCTGTCACCTTCGACAGGAACGGGACGGTGCGGCTGGCGCGGGGGTTCACTTCGAGCACGAAGACGCGCGGCGGTTCGCCGGGTTCGCGGGGCAGGACGACGTACTGGATGTTCGTGAGGCCGATCGCGCGCAGGCCGAGCACGATGCGCTCGGTGTAGTCGCGGATGACCTCGCGCTCGTCGTCGTCGAGGTTGCGAGGCGGGTAGACGGCCATGGAGTCGCCGGAGTGGACGCCGGCGCGTTCGATGTGCTCCATGATGCCGGGGATCAGGACTTGCTCGCCGTCGCAGATGGCGTCGACCTCAACCTCCCGGCCTTCGAGGAACTTATCGATGAGGACCGGCTTGCCCTGGGCGGCTTCGAACGCCTGGGCGGCGAACTGCGCGAGTTCCGCGGGGTTCTGGACCACCTCCATCGCGCGCCCGCCGAGAACGAACGAGGGGCGAACGAGCACCGGGTACCCGATCGTCTGGGCGGTCTTGAGCGCTTCTTCGAGGGTGAGGACGGCCGCGCCGGGCGGCTGGGGAACGCCGAGCTCGGCGAGGAAGCGCTCGAACAGGTGGCGGTCCTCGGCGGTATCGATGGTGTCGGCGTCGGATCCGATGATCGGCATGCCCGCGCGGCGCAACGGGTCGGCAAGGCCGATGGCGGTCTGTCCCCCGAACTGCACGATGGACGCCGGCGGCTCGTCTTCTTCGCCCTGTTCGTTCTCGAGGATGTCGCGGACGGATTCCTCGTCGAGGGGTTCGAAGTAGAGGCGGTCGGAGGTGTCGAAGTCGGTGGAGACGGTTTCGGGGTTCGAGTTGACCATGATGGAGCGCAGCCCGGCCTCCTGGAGGGCCCAGGCGGCGTGGACGCTCGCATAGTCGAACTCGATGCCCTGGCCGATGCGGTTGGGGCCGCCGCCGATGACGACGGCGGCGGCTCCGGGCTGGGGCTCGGCCTCGTTTTCGTCTTCGTAGGTGCTGTAGAAATAGGCGCTGGTGGCGTCGAACTCGGCCGCGCAGGTGTCGACCATTTTGTAGACGGGCCGAATGCCCCACTCGTGGCGGGCAGCGCGGATCTGCTCGGGGAGGCGGTCGGCGAGCTGGCCGACCATCTCGTCGCTGAAGCCGAGACGCTTCGCCTCGCGGAGGAGGTCGGGATGGAGCGGCTCGTTCAGGAGGCGCCGTTCCATGTTCACGATGTTCTGGAGGCGCTCGAGGAACCAGGGGTCGACGCCGGTCTGGCGTGCGATGTCCATGATGTCCGCGCCGCGGCGGATGGCGGTCATGAGTGCCCAGAGGCGTTCGTCGGTGGCCGTGAGCGGGAACTCCCCGCCGGCGCGCCATTCGGGGCGCTCCCAGAGCAGCGAGCGTCCGCCCACTTCGAGGGAGCGCACTGCCTTGTTGAGGGCGGCTTCGAAGCTACGGTCGATGGCCATGACTTCGCCGGTGGCCTTCATCTGGGTGCCGAGCGTGCGGTCGGCGAGGGAGAACTTGTCGAAGGGCCAGCGCGGGATCTTGACGACGCAGTAGTCGAGCGTCGGTTCGAACGCAGCAGTGGTGCGCTGGGTGACGGCGTTGGGGATTTCGTCCAGGGTCTTGCCACAGGCGATCTTGGCGGCGACGCGGGCGATCGGGTAGCCGGTGGCCTTCGATGCGAGGGCCGACGACCGCGAGACGCGAGGGTTCACCTCGATGACGTAGTAGGGAAGCGAATAATCCGCCTCGCCCTTCCAGTCGCGCACGTCCTTGCGCGGTGCGAGGGCGAACTGGACGTTGCAGCCGCCTTCGATGCCGAGCTCGCTGATGATGCGGAGGGCGGCCGAGCGCAGCATCTGATAGTCCTTGTCACTCAGCGTTTGCGACGGGGCGACCACGATGGAGTCGCCCGTGTGGACGCCCATCGGGTCCATGTTTTCCATGTTGCAGATGGTGATGCAGTTGCCGGCGCCATCGCGCATCACCTCGTATTCGATTTCCTTCCAGCCGATGAGGTTCTTTTCGACGAGCACCTGGTGGATGGGGCTGGCGGCGAGGCCGCTCGCGGCGACCTGGCGGAGCTGGTCCATCGTGAACGCCATACCGCCACCGGTGCCGCCGAGGGTGTAGGCAGGGCGGACGACGACCGGGAGACCGATGGCTTCGGCGGCGGCGACGCACTCGTCGACCGTGTGGCAGATTTCGCTTTCGAGCACGGGCTCGCCGAGCTTGGCGAGCATTTCGCGGAAGAGTTCGCGGTCTTCGGCGCGGCGAATGGCATCGAGCGGGGTGCCGATGAGGCGGACGTTGTACTTGTCGAGGATGCCGGCGCGGTGGAGGTCCACGGCGAGGTTGAGGCCGGTCTGTCCGCCGAGCGTGGGGAGGAGCGCTTCAGGGCGCTCGCGCTCGATGATGCGTTCGAGCACGGGGACGGTGAGGGGTTCGATGTAGACGGCGTCGGCGACGTTGAGGTCCGTCATGATGGTCGCGGGGTTGGAGTTCACGAGGATGCTGCGAACCCCTTCTTCGCGAACGGCCTTGCACGCCTGCGTGCCGGCGTAATCGAACTCAGCGGCCTGCCCGATCACGATCGGCCCGGACCCAATGATCAGCACGCTCGCTGGTTTCACCTGGAACCTCCCTTCGATTCGTCACAGAAAGAGACTGCCGGCACGGTGTGGGTGCGGCGTGGTGGTAGAGGAGAGCGCATGGTGTGTTACCTCGCCGCAGCCGGACGCACCCAACGTCCGAAGAGACGCCGGACAGGCCGGAGGGCAAAGATGAGCAGGAGTGGGGGCGCCCAGAGCCATTCGCCCGCGGGCAGCAGGAAGAGATAGGACTCGAGCGCACCAACGGTCATACCGAGACAGACGGGTATGACGTACTGGTCGAGGCTGCCGCGGTTTTCGCCGAGCAGGGCGGCCCCGAGAAGGATGATGAACAGACCGGACACAAAGAGGGCCCCGGCGAAGATCCGGGCGAGGACCTGCCCGGCGTCGCCGGCGGTGACTTCGGGATCGAAGAGCGACGCAACGAAGAAGATGAACGCCATGGTCCACGCAACGGCGCCGAGTGCGAACAGCACATCCGGAACGGTGCTCGGGGGTTTGCGCTTTCGCACGGGCGCGTTGTCGCGACGGCCGGGGTTCCGGCGGACGATTCGCGCGTCGTGCTGGCGGCTCTTCGAAACCATCTACAGCGGCAACTCGAAGGTCATGTTTGGATTGCGGAGGGGGACCATCGCGCCAATGGACGAGAGGAAGCTGAGGGCCGGTTCGTTTCCTTCGGGAAGGCGGCCGCGAATGCGCCGGTACCCGCGTTCGCGAGCGGCTTCGAGCAGGCCATCGGCGAGCATGGTGGCGAGACCGCGGCGGCGGTGTTCGGGCAGGACCCAGACGCCGATAGTCGCGGTTTCGGGTTCCATCGTGTTGTAGTCGAGCGCGGCGAACGCGACGGGGATGCTGCCCACAAACGCGAGGAGGACATAGCCGCTTTCGCCGAGGCGGTTGAGCCACTCGGCGACCCGTTCCGGCTCGGTGAAGTTGTCGGGCAGGCCGACGTTTTCGCCGGCGAGACCGCGCACAATGTCGGCGATTGCGCCGGCGTCCTCGGCGGTCGCCACTTTGGTCTCGATGATGTGACTCACTGCTCTCCTCCTGGGGCTGCCCCCATCATCCCGACGAAGCGGTCGAAGATGCCGTCATTGTCGAGGGGGCCCGGGCAGGCCTCCGAGTGGTATTGAATGGTAATCACGGGTTCGCTGCGAAGCGCGATACCTTCGACCGTCTGGTCGTTCAGATTGATGTGACTCACGTAGGCGTCGGGCACCAGGCCGTCGGGGTCGACTGCGTAGCCGTGGTTCTGGGCAGTGATCGTGACTTTGCCGGTCACGAGATCGCGGACGGGGTGGTTACCGCCGCGATGGCCGAACGGCAGCTTGAACGTGCCGGCGCCGAGCGCACGGGCGGTGAGCTGGTGCCCGAGGCAGATCCCGAGGATGGGCGCCTTCCCGATGAGCTTGCGGGTCTCGCGAACCACGTGGTCGAGGAGGCGCGGGTCACCGGGCCCGGGAGAGAGCACGATGCCATCGGGTTTCCAGGCGAGGATGTCGTCGGCCGGGGTTTCGACCGGGAACACCTGGACGGTGCAGCCGCGGCGCACGAGCGTATCGAGGATGCTGCGCTTCACGCCGCCGTCGATGAGCGCGACCCTGCGCGAGGGCCCGTCGGCGGTGGGCTGTGCCATCGAACCGGGAGCGCTGCGGATGTAGTCGAACGGCCGCATCGAGGCGTACGAGTATGGTCGCGGCGTGGTTACGCGTGTTACCCAGTTGATCTCGTCGTAGCCGGGAAGCGAGCGGATGCGGTCGAGCGCCTGCTCGGGCGTTTCGTGCGTAGTGATGGTGCCGAGCATCACGCCATGGCGCCGGATTCGACGCGTGATCGCGCGCGTGTCGACGCCAGAGATACCCACGACGTTCTTCGCCTTGAGGTACGCGTCGAACGTCCCGGACGAGAGGTTGTGGCTGGCGTAGCGCGCGGCCTCGCGAACGATGGCGCCGGCAACCTGTACCCGCGCGGATTCCTCCACAACCGGGTCGGTGCCGTAGTTGCCGATCATGGGGTAGGTGAAGACCAGGAGCTGCCCGGCGAACGAGGGGTCGGTAAGCATCTCCTGGTAGCCGGTCATCGACGTGCTGAAGACCACCTCGCCGTCGGCGTGGCCTTCGACGCCGATAGATGCGCCGCGAAAGACTGAACCGTCGGCGAGGACGAGCAGCGCATCAGGCATGGGCGGCCTCCTCGATGATGTGTAGCTGTCCCTTCACGTGGACGGCGCGAACGCGTCCGACGAGCTCCGTCCCGGCGAGGGGCGTGTTCCGTCCCTTCGACGCGAAGGCCGCGGGGTCGACTGTCCAGCGTGCAGCGGGTTCGAAGACGACGATGTCGGTCGCGCCGGGCTGGAGCGTGCCGATGCCAGTGGCGCGGCGCTCGAGCGCGAAGGCGCGAACGGGGTTGATCGTGAGCGCGGCCATGGCGCGGTGGAAATCGAGCTCGCCGCGGGCGACAAGCAGCAAAACCGACCCGAGCGCGGTCTCAAGGCAGCTGATGCCGGGCGCGGCAAGGTCGAACTCACAGAGCTTGTCTTCCTGGGCGTGCGGGGCGTGGTCGGTTGCGATGACGTCGATCACGCCGTCGTTGACACCCTGTAGAAGCGCGCGGCGGTCGGCTTCGGTGCGAAGCGGCGGGTTGATCCGCGCGTTCGTGTCGTAGGCCGGTTCGGGGCCGGGACCGAAGACGGCGTCCTCTGTAAGGAAGAGGTGGCTGGGTGTCACCTCGGCGGTAACGGGCAGCCCCCGCGCCTTCGCGTCGGCCACGAGTTCGACGCCGCGAGCCGTGGAGATGTGCGCGATGTGCAGCCGGCCGCCGGTGAGCTCGCAGAGTTCGATATTCCGGGCGATGGCGGTGACTTCGGCGGCGGGCGGCTGGCCTTTGAGCCCGAGCCGCTCGCTGAGCGCGCCTTCGTTCACGACGCCGCCGGCGTTCAACACGGGGTCGTCGGAATGTTCGGAAAGCGGAAGGCCAAGCGCCGCGGTGAGATGGAGCGCGTAGCGCATCAGCGTGGCATCCGCGACGGGGCTGCCGTCGTCGCTGAAAGCGACAACACCGGCTTCGGCAAGTTCAGAAAGGTCGGCGAGTTCCTTCCCCTGGCGGCGCCGCGTGACGGAACCGATCGGGAAGACGTTGACCGCGGCGTCGCGTTCGATTCGCTCCCAGAGGGCCTGCACGACGGGCGCGGAGTCGGGGGCGGGTTCGGTGTTCGGCATCGCGCAGACGGTGGTGAAGCCGCCGCGGAGGGCCGCGCGAGTCTCGGTGGCGATGGTGCCCTTGTGTTCGAAGCCGGGCTCGCGCAGGTGCGTGTGCAGGTCAACGAAGCCGGGCGCGACGATGCAGTTCGTGGCGTCGACAACGCGTGCGTTGGGAGCTTCGATGCCGGCGCGGATCTCGGCGACGCGCCCGTCGACGAGCAGCACATCGAGGTCGGCATCGAGGTTCGACTCCGGGTCGATGACGCGTCCACCGCGGATGAGGATGTCTGTCACTTGCGCCTCGCAGTTGCGACGAGGTAGAGGATGGCCATGCGCACGGCGACGCCGTTGGTGACCTGCTCCTCGATAACGGAGGCGAGGCCGTGGGCGATATCCGGCGCGATTTCGATGCCCTCGTTCATGGGGCCGGGGTGCATGACGAGCGCGCCGGGGCGGGCACGATCGAGGCGGGCGGCGTTGAGCTGGTAGCCGCGGATGTATTCGCGCAGGGAGGGGATGAGCCCGCTCGCCTGCCGCTCCTTCTGGATCCGCAGGGTCATGACTACGTCGGCGCCGGTAATTGCCTCGTCGAAGTTGGGCGTAACCTCGCAGCTCCCCGTTTCAGTGCGGACGGCGAGGGTGCGGGGCAGGAGCGTCGGCGGCCCGCAGAGCACGACGTTCGCGCCGCTTGCGAGCAAGGTCCAGAGATTCGAACGGGCGACGCGGCTGTGGAGGACATCGCCGACGATGACGACCTTGCGGCCGGCGAGGCTGCCGAGGTGCTGCCGCATGGTGAACAGGTCGAGCAGCGCCTGCGTGGGGTGCTCATGGGTGCCGTCTCCGCCGTTGATGACGCTCGTCCGGGTGTGGCGGGCGGCGATGTAGGGCGCGCCGGAACTCTTGTGGCGCATCACGACCATATCGGCGCCGATAGCTTCGAGCGTTCGAACGGTGTCGATGAGCGACTCGCCCTTTTCGACCGAACTGCCGGTCGCGGAAAGGTTCACGACATCGGCGCCGAGTGCCTTCGCGGCGACTTCGAAGCTGGCGCGGGTGCGAGTCGACTGTTCGTAGAACAGGGTAACGACGGTTTCGCCGCGGAGGGTGGCAACTTTACCGACGGGCCGCGAGCGGACCTCTCGCATGGCCTCGGCGGTTTCCATGATAAGGTCAATCTCCGCCGGGGTGAGGGTGTCGGTATCAAGCAGGTCCTTGCGGCGCCACGCGGGCAGCGTCTGCTCGGAGGAGAGTTCGCGAAGTTCGGTCTCAAGCATCGGGCACCTCCGCCCCGGTGACATAGACGCTGTCCTCGCCATCGACTTCGGTGAGGCGGACGTGGACAGACTGGAAGACCGCGGTGGGGATGTTCTTGCCGACGAAGTCGGGACGGATGGGAAGTTCGCGGTGGCCGCGATCGACGAGGATCGCGAGGCGGACGCGGGCGGGCCGGCCGAAATCGAGCAGGGCATCGAGCGCGGCGCGGATGCTCCGGCCGGTGAAAAGCACGTCGTCGACGAGGACGACGGTTGCGCCGTCGATGTCGGTCGGCATTTCGCTGGGGCGAAGGATGGGTGCAGTGCCGCGGCGGTCGAGGTCGTCGCGGTAGAGGCCGATATCGAGGCGTCCAACGGGGACGGAGACACCCTCGAAGTCTTTGATGGCGGCCGCGAGGCGCTGGGCGAGTGGGTAGCCGCGCGAGAGGAGGCCAACGAGGACGAGGTTCTCGGTACCGCGGTTGTTCTCGACGATTTCGTGCGCGAGCCGCCGGATAGTGCGGGCGATTTCAGCGGGACCGAGGAGTTGTTCCCTGCTCACAGAAAACGCCTCCCCAGGGGTGGGCAGGCGCAACGCAACAAGATAAGACACGAGCCGGGCATGGTCCGGCGCCTCCTCCCTTGTCAGCCTCACGGGACTGCCTTAAAGGGTCTCAAATCAAGGTAGCGCACACCTGTTCGAACAGCAACGGATTTCGTCTAATTTTCTGCTCGGTATACTCGGGCCTACGAGCGTGCACTTTCGCCAGCCCCATCGGAGAGCCGTACTTGGCAACACCTTCTGAACCGCCGACCAACCGCGAAGGGGATGTGCGCGCACGCATCTTCGAGAGCGCGCTGCGCCACTTCAGCCAGAAGGGTTTTGCGGCGACGTCGCTGCGCGAGGTTTCGGAAGACGCACAGACGACGAAGCCGATGATTTACTACTACTTCGGCTCGAAAGAGGGGCTCTACGGGAGCATCATCCGCGAGATCCTGGAGGAGATGGCGGAGTCGATCCGCTACCACCTGCCGGGGGAGGCGCCCGCCTCGGAGCAGGCGATGGCGTACTGCGAACGGTACCTGGACCACTTCCTCGCGAAGGAGGAGATCATCGCGCTGGTGCTGCGCGAGGTCTTTGGACTTGGTGGAGTGCCCATGGCGACGTTCGCACAGACGCTGGGACAGCGGGTGCGGCAGCCGCTCGACGACATCCTCCGGCACGGCATGGAGACCGGCGAGTTCGTCGAAGCGAACGTGATCGAGTGTGCGACGGCGATCACGGGAATCCTGAACATGTTCATCCTCGCGCATGTGTTCGGGGGTGCGGAGATCCACCGGGACACGCCGCTTTCGCAGGTTCGCTTCTACCTCGCAGGGCTTGCCGCGCGTTCGTAACACACGAGTCACGTCGTAGCCACCAATCCCGGCCGTAGTTAGGGGCAGGGAGACACACGTGGCCGACGCGAAGCTGGTCGATTACTACGCAGCCCTGAACCTGCCCCACGACGCTGACCTCGCGGGAATCGAGAACGCGTACGCGAGGATTTCCGACGAGCTGGCCACGCTCGGTGACGTGGACGAGGAGTGCAAGGCGGCGCTGGCGCTGGTCAACGAGGCGTACAGCGTGCTCTCGCGGCCGGAACTCCGCCGGGCATACGACGCGGTGTTTCTCGCAAAGGAGCGGGAGGAAGCGCGGCGCGAGCTGGAACGCAAGGTCCGGCGGCGGGAGTGGGCCCAGCGTGCGATCGTTGGCGCGCTGGGGCTGATCGTGGCCGTACAGGCGGCTGCGCTGCTCTACCTCGGCCGCGAGGAGATTTCGGACGCGCTTTCGCTTGTGGCGGGAGTGCTCTAGCCGGCGGCCTCCCCCGCAAGGTTCGAGAGCGGACGGGCCTCGCGGCGGGCGTAGGGCGCGATGGTTTCGAACATGTTGACCTGGCTATCGAGCCGCCGCTGCAGCCCGCTCATGAGGCCGAGCACGCGGAAGATCATCAGGATGTCGGGCGGGATGCGCTGGACCGGGTTCGCGTCCAGGATGCGGGCGAGGCGTTCATTGACTTCAGGCATCACGTCGGCGTCGACGTAGGGGCGCTGTTCGGGGCCGAGGGAGTCGAAGAACGCGTGGCCGAGTGCGATAAGCGAGCCGGGGTCCTGGGACCTGGTTTCGAACCCGAGAGCGCGGAAGGCTTCGGCCATCGCTGCGTCGTCCTGCTGCATGATGGCGACCGTCAGGCGCGCGTAGTTCACGCGGAAATCTTCGGGAAGGTCTTTGCAGAGCCCGAAGTCGATGAAGACCACGACGGGCCCGGGCAGCACGAGCAAGTTGCCGGGATGAGGGTCGGCGTGGAAGAAGCCGTGTACGAGGATCTGCTCGCAGTAGGCCTCGGTCATGATGAGAGCGACGTGGTTGGGGTCGATGCCCTGTTCGAGGAGCGCAGGGATATCGGAAATCTTGGTGGCCTCGACGAACTCCGTGGTGAGCACACGGCGGGCGGTGTATTCCCAGAGAACCGCGGGAACAGCCACGTCGGAGCGGTGGGCGAGGTTGCGGGCAACGCGTTCGGCGTTGTGCCCTTCGCGCACGAAGTCGAGTTCGCGCGGCGTGTACTTGCGAACCTCGTCCATAAGAACGCGGAAGTCGAAGTTCGGTTCGAGGCGGGCGAGGATTCGCACAAGGATGGCGAGGTTGCGGAGGTCGGTTTCGACGACGCGCTCGATGCCGGGGTACTGGACCTTTACGGCGACGTCGCGGCCGTCTTTCGTTCGAGCGCGATGCACCTGTGCGAGGGAGGCAGAGGCGACGGGGCGGCGTGCGAACGCGGCGAAGAGCTCGTCGGGGCGGGCACCGAGTTCGCGTTCGACCTGGGCCTCCACTTCGGCGAACGGCCGGGGCGGCACGCGGTCCTGCAGGCGGCTCAGGACGGCGATGTATTCCGGTGGGGCGACGTCGGCGCGGCTGGAGATGAACTGGCAGGTCTTGATGAGCAGACCTTCCATGCGCGCGGCAAGGCGGTAGATGCGCTCAGCGCTTTTCCGATGGACTTCTGAGTAGGCGGCGTCGCGTTCGGGGCCTGTGAGTGAGCTCCGCTGGACCCGCTTGTAGGCCAGGTAGATAACCAGGAAGTTCCAGCCGACGAGAAGGAACCGGAAGAGGCGGCGGTGAATCGGCAGGGGGCGAAGCGCGAGTTCGGACATCACTCAAATCGTAGCCGGGCCGCCAAGCGGGATGCGGAAAGGGCCGAGACAGGCCCGGCCCTTCGGTACCGAGGCGCCGGTGCTCCTACTGCTTGAGCGCCATGTCGTTGACTTTCCAGGCGCCGGCCACATCGCGCCACTTCGTGGCGATGACCCCCTGGCCCTGGTCGTTCTTCAGGATGATGTCGACGAGGTGGTCGTCGCCCTCCTGGCCGAGCACCTGGACTTCTACGCCGGTGGTGGGGGGCTGCGGTCCGGCGGCCTGCTGCTGCGCCTGGAGCGCCATGGCCTTGCTCATGCCCTCCGGAGTGAAGGCCATCATGAGGCCGGCGATGTTCTGATTCATCAGGTCTTTGGCGAACTGTTCTGCCGTTTCCTTGAGTTCGGCCATGCGTGACTCGCTCCTTTGGTCGCCCGAATGAGATTCGGATGTGGGCGATGTCGGGATATACTAAGGGAGCCGGGAGCGGAGTCAACCGGACGGTAAGTTGCTGGCCGTGCGGGGCTGATTCTCTTGCGCATTTGGCGCGGTCTGCCGATGATGGAGACACACTCCCCGATAGCTCAACGGTAGAGCACGCGGCTGTTAACCGCGGTGTTCCTGGTTCGAATCCAGGTCGGGGAGCCACTTCTGCGAACACCGCAAGCCGCGTTCCGAGGGGACGCGGCTTTCCTTTTGGTGCGAGTGCGCGCTCACGCCCTTTCTCCCGCCTGGGCGGGAGACTGGTTGTGCGACCGCGCCGTTAGCCGAGTTCTTCGGCGAGGCCGATGAGGAGGCCGCCGGGGCCGCGCATGTAGCAGAGCCGGTAGGTGTCTTCGAACTGGACGACTTCGCCGACGAGCTGTGCGCCGCGGTTTCGGAGGCGACGGACCGTGTCGTCGATGTCGTCCACGGTGAACATGGCGCGCAGGTAGCCGAGGGCGTTGACCGGGTCGTTGCGGTGGTCGGCGATGACGGCGGGAGTGAGGAAGCGGGAGAGTTCGAGCCTGTTGTGGCCGTCGGGCGTGCGCATCATGGCGACTTCGACGCGCTGGCCAGGGAGGCCGGTGACGCGCCCGGCCCATTCGCCTTCGATTTCTGCTCGTCCTTCCAGTTCGAGGCCGAGCTCGGAGAAGAACGAGATAGCGTTGTCGAGGGATTCCACCACAATGCCGACGTTGTCCATTCGCGTGACCGTCATTGCAGCGCCGCCTTTCTGAGCAATTCGGTCCATGGTGCGGCATGTTGGGGGCCGGCGGCTATCGGCTTTCGGGTATCGGCTGCCGGGTTCGCCGTCCGCTCCGACCCGGCCGAAGGCGGAGGTGCGCGGGTGTCGGCACCTGAGAGCGCGAGATTCGTCCGGGTGACGGGAGCGCCAGGGACTTGAGAGCCTTGACTGGGAGGGCTGTCTATTTACCGTACGAATGAACCCGGGCCGGTGGTGCGGGTTTCGTGAGCTGCGGCGTGCTTCGCCGCGCATCGAAAGCGTTTGGAGTGTCAGAAGGTATGAGAGAAGCCTGGATCATCGATGGTGTGCGGTCGCCGCGTGGCGAAGGTAAGCCGGGTGTCGGGAAGCTGAGCCACATTCACCCGCAGCGGATCCTCGCGCAGGTGCTGAACCACCTGAAGGACCGTGTGGGGTTCGACCCGGCCGACGTGGAAGACGTGATTATGGGGAACGGCTCGGGTGTCGGCGACCACGCGCAGGACATCGCGCGGATGGCGACGCTGGACGCGGGCTGGCCGATCACCGTGCCGGGCGTGACGCTGAACCGCTTCTGTGGTTCGGCGCAGCAGGCGGTCAACATGGCGGCCATGGGCATCATGTCGGGCCAGAACGAACTGCTGGTGGCCGGCGGTGTGGAGTCGATGTCGCGGTTCGCGCCGCTGCACGTGGACGGCTTTACGGCGAATAACGCACACCTGTATCAGCAGTACCCGCTGGTGCCGCAGGGTATCTCGGCAGACCTGATCGCGACGGTCGAGGGCTTCACGCGCGAGGACTGCGACGCGGTCGGCGTGTTGAGCCAGCAGCGCGCGGCGGAGGCGATTGCGGATGGCCGGTTCAAGCGGAGCGTGGTGCCGATCTACAACGATGACGGCACGCTGGCGCTGGATCACGACGAGCACCCGCGGCCGGGCACGACGATGGAGAGCCTGGCGAAGCTGAACCCGGCGTTCGAGAAGATGGGCGCGTCGACGCCGCCGAACGACACGCGAACCTACGACGAGATCTGCAAGGACGTGTACCCGCAGATCGAGAAGGTGAACCACGTACACCACGCGGGCAACTCGTCGGGTGTGGTCGATGGCGCAAGCGCGCTGCTGCTCGCTTCGCCGGAGTACGCGAAGGCGCACGGCCTGAAGCCGCGGGCCCGCATCGTGGCGACGGCAACGGCGGGTACGGAGCCGGTCATCATGCTGACGGCGCCGGCGCCGGCGGCACAGCTCGTCCTGAAGAAGGCGGGCATGAGCAAGGACGACATCGACCTGTACGAAATCAACGAGGCGTTTGCGTCGGTCATCCTGAAGTTCAAGAAGGACTTCGGCCTCGACGACGAGAAGCTGAACGTGAATGGTGGTGCGATCGCGCTGGGCCACCCGATCGGCGCGACGGGCGGCATGCTGATCCAGACGGCGCTGGACGAGTTGGAGCGGCGCAACAAGTCGACGGCGCTGATCGCGATGTGCACCGGCGGCGGTATGGGCACCGCCACCATCATCGAGCGCATCGACGCGTAATTCGCCGGCGGGGGAGAGCGGCCCCTGCCGGTTCGAACCGATCAAGAACGGGGAGCATCGAATGATGCTCCCCGTTTCGTTGATCCGCCGAACTGTGGGTTAGCGGTTCCGGAGCCTCGGGTCGAGGACGTCGCGGAGCGCGTCGCCAAGCAGGTTGAACCCGAGCACCGTGAGGCTGAGCGCGAGGCCGGGGAAGATGGCCATCCAGGGCGCATGCGTGAAGTACACCCGGGCGTTGCCGCTGAGGTCGGCACCCCAGGCCGGGGTCGGGGGTGGCGTACCCATACCTAGGTAGCCGAGCGAGGCCTCGACCAGGATGGCGGTGCCCAGCAGCGACGTGGCGAGCACGATGAGCGAGGACGCTACGTTCGGGAAGATGTGGCGAAAGAGAATCCGCGGCGTGGAAACGCCGACCGATTGCGCGGCCTGGACGTAGAGGAGCTCCTTTTCGGAGAGCACGACGCCGCGCATCAGCCGGCCGACGCTTGGGATGATGGCGACGCCCAGCACGATCATCAGGCGCGCCATCGAGTTCCCGAAGACGGCGACCATGATTAGCGCGAGAACGATGAACGGGAAGGCGAGCATCGCGTCCATCACGCGCTGGATGAGCATGTCGACGACGCCACCGAAGTAGCCGGACACGAGTCCGACGATGGCGCCCCCGACGATGCCGATCATGGTGGCGATGATGCCGACCTGGAGGGAGATGCGGCTGCCGTAGACCACGCGGCTGAAGACGTCGCGGCCCTTGTCGTCGGTGCCGAAGAAGTGCGAGGCGTTCGGCGACTGGAGGCTCGAAAATTCGATGCTCGTCGGGTCGTACGGGGCGATGACCGGTGCGAGGAGCGCCGTGACGATGAGCAGGAGGATGATGATCGCCCCGAACACGCCCATCGGTTGCTGGCGGGCGATGCGGGCGAGTCTCTTCATGCGGCCCGGTCCGCGACGGGTAGCGGTGGGCGTAAAGACAGCGACAGCCTGTTCGTTCAAGGCGCTCATGAGTAGCGAATCCTCGGGTCAAGGAAGCCGTACGAGAGGTCGACGAGGAGGTTGAGGAGCATGAAGACCACGGCCAGGAAGAGGACGAGGCCCTGGATGCTCGGGTAGTCGCGGGCGTAAATGGAGTTGATGAGGAAGAGCCCGATGCCCGGGATGTTGAAGATCTGCTCGATGATGACGGAGCCGCCGACGAGCGTGGCGAGTTGGAGGCCCATGATGGTCACCACGGGGATGAGCGCGTTCTTGAGGACGTGCCGCATGATGACCGTGCGTTCGACGAGGCCCTTGGCGCGAGCAGTGCGGACGTAGTCGTCGCGCATGATTTCGACCACGGAGGAGCGCATGAGGCGCATCACCGTGGCCGAAGTACCGGTGGCCAGCGTGAGGGCTGGAAGCCAGTACTTTTCGAGATTCCCGAGCGGATCGTCGAAGAACGAAACGTCGGAAAGCGGCGGAAGGTAATCCCACCAGATGGCCGGCAACAGCAACAACAGGGTGCCCAGCCAGAAGTTTGGAATCGAAAGACCGAAGATACTGAACGATCGAATGAGGTAGTCCAGCGGTGTGTTCTGCTTGACGGCCGAAATCACGCCGAACGGGATGCCGATAACAGCGGTGAGGATGCCGCTCAGGATGAGCAGTTCGAGCGTGCTGGGCAGGCGGTCCTTCAGCTCCTCGGTCACATTCGTGCGCTGGACAACGGACTGACCGAGGTCGCCCTTGAATACGTCACCCCACCAGCGCAGGTACTGGACGAAGAACGGGTCGTCGAGGTGATATGCCTCGCGGAACCGTGCGCGGTCTTCTTCGGTCGCGTTCTGGCCGAGGGCGAGGGTTGCGGGATCGCCGGGGACGAGTCGCATCAGCCCTGCCACGGCGATGGTGACAAGGATGATGACGGGGACCATCAACAACAATCGGCGGATTGCGTAGGTCCTCATGGGCAGGTTCCTCCCTGAGGGAAACGGGAGCGTCCCCCGGCGCGCCTGACGGGCGCCGGGGGATGCGAGGAACGGCTACTCCGGCTTGATGTACTCGGTGTAGCGCAGTGCCTGGAAGCCCCGAAGGGTCGGGTCGTACCCACCGACGTTCTTGCGGTAGGACACGAACTGGGTCGGGGTGCAGAAGTTGAGCATCGGCGCCCAGTCGGCGAGTGCGACGCGCTGCATCTCGTGGACGAGCTTCTGGCGCTCGTGCACGTCGAGCTCCTGCGCCTGCCGGTCGATGAGATCGGTGACCTCGGGGTTGTCGTAATGCCACCAGCTGCCGGTGCCGACCCCATCGCGGTGGTACATGAGGATGGGGCGCTTGATGAACTCGTTCGGCGTGTGGGCGAAGACGGTGGCGACGAAGTTGCCCTTGTAGAGCTTCTCGCTGAGGAAGGCGCCGAGCTCGGTGAGCTTGATGGTGGCGTTGATGCCAAGCTTCTTGAGTTCGGACACCATGATCTCGGCGTGGTCGACGTAGAGCTTGACGCCGTTCGAGGTTTCGAGCTCGAGGTCGAAGCCATCGGGGTAGCCGGCGGCCGCGAGGAGTTCCTTCGCGCGCTGCACGTCGGTCGTGACGTAGGGCTCGATCTCTTCGGGCGGAAGAGCCCAGAACGAGAGGCCGGTCGCGAAGATGCCCATCGGCTCGGCTTCGCCCTGGAAGACCTTGTCGATGAACTGCTTGCGGTCGATGCCGATGTACATGGCCTCGCGGACGCGCGGGTCGTTGAACGGCGGCACGCTCACGTTCATGCCGAACGAGGCGTGGTACATGGCCGGCATGCGCAGGTTGACGAAGTCGTCGTTGCGCTCGAGATCGGCGAAGTCGAGCTTGGTGATCGTGGCGCCCTGGATGTCGAGTTGGCCGCTCTTGTAGGCCTGGAGCAGGGTCTGCTGGTCGAGGATGACCTGCTGGGTCCATTCGTCGAGGTAGGGCAGCCGGGGATCCCAGTAGTTGGGGTTGCGCTTGAGGATGGCGCGCTCGCCCTTCACGTAGGTGTCGATGATGAAGGGGCCGGAGCCGATGCCGCCGGTGCTCAGGTCGCCACGGGCCTCGACGTCTTCCCGGGCGACGATCGCGGCCTGGACGCCGAACCCGTTGCTGCCGCCGAGCGAGAAGAAGGTGTCGGCATAGGGCACCTTCGTCGTGAGGCGGAAGGTCTGCGGGTCGACCGCCTCCATCTTATCGACGTACTGCTTGAAGAAGTCGTTGTTGAGCGCATTCGGGAGATCGCGGAATCGCTCGTAGCTGTAGACGACGTCTTCAGCGGTGACTTCGCGGCCGTTCACCGGGGCAATATCGTGGAACTTTACGCCCGGTCGGATCTTGAAGATGTACTCGGTATCGCTAACCTGCTCGACGCTTTCAGCGACGAGTGGGTGGAACGTCGAGTCGATCGTGTTGAACGCACCGAGAAATCCGTAGACCTTGTTCGTAATAGTGAGGCCAGCTGATGTCTCGATGTGAGGATCGATGTTGATCGTGTTGAGGTAGGTACCAGTGCGAAGCGTTCCGCCTCGAACCGCTTCGGGATCCTCTGTAGCAGTACCGGTGGCTACACCAGCCTGCGCTGGCGTAGGCTGCGGCGTTCGTTCGCTAATCGAAACGTCGTCATCGTCGTCGCCACCACAACCAACAATGGCGAGGGCAGCGAGGCCGCTACCAGCGATGCCAGCAGTACCGAGGAGCCGCCGGCGGTTCAGCCGCCGGTTATTGAATCGACTCCAATAGTTCTCCCGATTCATCGATAATCCCCTCCACACAGCCCGGGCCCGCGACCATAGCCAAAAGCCATGGCAGGGGCCAAGCTAAGTAGAATGAGGCTATAGGAGAAATCCTCTCAAGGCAAAACACTTTTGGTGATGCTAAGTAACGCAAGTTGCACTCTCAATGGTGCCCGTGACTTCCATAGCGGTAATAGGTTGTTCAACGTGCTGTTGACCACCCTAACGATTAGCCAGGAACAAATAGAGACGGGCAATTTCGACAATCGAACACACGCGGACTTTCGGGGCCAGGGCGGACGCCTGGTGGTGAGAAGACAGGCGATCTAGGAGCAGCAGTACCGACGTGGAGGGTGCAACGCAATAAGAAGCGAGAGGCCTTTCGGCCCCTCGCTACAGGAAAGTCCAGGGAAAGGAACGTTAGCAGCAGGCGCGCGGCGTGCCTGAGCCGTCGGCGGTCTGGAAGCTGGAGCCACAGGCACAGCTTCGGACGGCATTCGGGTTATAGATGCTGAATCCGCTCTTCATGATGTCGTCGACGTAGTCAATTTCGGCGCCCTTGAGGTACTGGGCACTTTCGGGGTCAACGACGATCTTGACGCCCTGCTGTTCGAGGACGAGGTCGTCTTCCTCGGCAGAGCGGGCAAGCGCCATGCCGTACTGGAAACCGGAGCAGCCACCGCCGGCGACGAACACGCGGAGTGCGCCGTCGGGCAGTTCGCGGGCTTCGAGCAGCGCCTTCGCCTTCTCGGCGGCCCGGTCGGTGATGGTAACCAGGGTGTCCTGGATCTGGGTCATTCGGTAAGTCCCTCCGTCGTGCGGGTGCGGCGTGGTCGCCCGGTTACGGGCGCTATTGAAAGTATAGCTGCGTGAGAGAAGGGTCGTCTACCGACAGAAATTTTCGGCAAGGGGGCGGGCGGAGGCGCTACGCTAGTGCCATGGGCCGCGTTTACCTCGATCATGCCGCGACGACGCCTCCGGACCCGAGGGTACTGGAGGCAATGTGGCCGGTGTACACAACGCACTGGGGCAATCCTTCGAGCATTTACCTCGAAGGGCAGGAAGCACACCGGGTGCTCGATGACGCGCGCAAACGGTGTGCAGACCTGTTGGGTGTGCAGCCGAAGGAGATTGTGTTCACGAGCGGCGGTACCGAATCAGACAACGCGGCGATTCGCGGCGCCGCCTTCGCCCAGCGGGCTCGCGGCCGCGGCAACCACATCGTGACCACGCAGATCGAGCACCACGCGGTGTTGCACACGGTCGAGCAACTTGAGCGTGAGGGCTTCCGTGCCACCTACCTACCTGTCGATAGCGAAGGCGTGGTGGACCTGCGGGCGCTCGAGGAGGCGGTGACGCCCGAGACGACCGTCGTCAGCGTGATGACCGCGAACAACGAGGTCGGGACGATCCAGCCGATTGCCGAGGTTTCGCGGATCGCGAAGGCGAAGAACCCGAAGGTTGTGGTGCACACCGACGCGGTGCAGGCAGCGGGGGCGATCGACATCTCGCCGAGGGCGCTCGGGGTCGATTTGCTGAGCCTCGCAGGTCACAAGCTCTATGGGCCGAAGGGGATTGGGCTGCTGTACATCAAGGCCCGGACACCCTGGCAGGCGATGATCGTGGGCGGAAGCCAGGAGAAAGAGCGGCGCGCCGGCACGGAGAACGTGGCGGGAGCGGTCGGCCTCGCCACGGCGATGCAGCTGGCCTGGGAGGAACGGGAAGAGCGAGTTGCACACTACCGGCGGCTGCGAGACCGGTTGCTCTTCGGACTGCCGGAACGCATCCCGGACACGGTGATAACGGGTCCCACGGACCCGGAACGGCGCCTCCCGAACAACTTCAGCTGTTGCTTCCGGAACGTCGAGGGCGAAAGTGTGCTGCTCGCGCTCGATATGGCGGACATCGCCGCGAGTTCGGGGAGTGCGTGCACGACGGGTGCGCTGGAGCCGTCGCACGTGTTGACGGCGATGGGCATCGACCGGGACCTTGCGCACGCGTCGCTGCGGCTGACCGTGGGGAAGGGGAACACCGACGAGGACATCGAACGAGTGCTCACGGTGCTGCCGGACATCGTCGCGCGGCTGAGGGCGCTGGGCGGCGGGTAACGGTGCGCACGCCCGAGGAATGGGCGGCAGCAGTTCGGCGGCTCCCGGGGGTGCGGTCGGTTCGGCTGGTAGGCTCCCGGGCGACGGGAACTGCAAACGAGCTATCGGACTGGGATTTCGTCGTCGAAACCGACGACCTCGAGGCGGCGATGGACGCGATCGAGGGGCTGCCGCATATGGGGCCGGTGCTCGCGGCGCAGTGGGATCCGTTTCCGCGAGACGCGACCTACATGCTGATCCTGCCGGGCGCCGTGCGGGTCGACTTCATCTTTCCGGAGGCGCCCGTAGTGCGACGCGCAGCGTGGGACCTGGCGCGGGACAGCCCGAGCGCGATAGAGACGCACTCCTGGGACTGGGTGTTGTGGCTTGGGAGCAAGGTGCTGACCGGGGACCAGCGGCTCGTGCACGAAGAGCTCGACAAGATGTTCGAGTTGTTGCTTCGGCCCCTTGGCGCGCGAAAAGCGCCCGGAACGGTGGAAGACGCCATCGCACAGGTAATGGCGTGGCGCGAGGACGCCATGGGCGAAGGAGGGGCCGTTGCGGACCCGGCACTGGGCGCCGAAGTGACGGCGGCGCTGCGCCGGGCCCGCCTAATCTCGTGAACTAGCGGCCTTTCCAGTTGGGCTCGCGCTTCTCGGCGAAGGCACGGGGGCCTTCGATGGCGTCTTCGCTCTTGCGACGAAGCGCTTCCCATTCGTAGTGCTGCTTCCCTGCCTCTTCGAGCGGCCAGGCGAGACCGCGCATGGCGGCTTCCTTGGTGGCGCGAACGGAGAGCGGCGCGCAGCGGAGGATGTCCTGGACCCAGCTATCGACGGCGGCGTCGAGCTCGGAGAGAGGGACGACTTCGTTGATGAGGCCGAGTTCGTAGGCGCGCTTCGCCGGGATGTGGCGCCCGGTAAGCATGTACCCCATCGCTGCCTTGAGCGGCATCTGCCGCGGCAGGCGGTGGACGCCCATCGCGCCGGCAATCAGCCCACGACGCGGCTCGGGGAGGCCAACTTCCGCGTGTTCGGCAGCGACGATGATGTCGCAGGCGAGCGCGAGTTCGAGACCGCCACCGAGGGCGAAGCCGTTCACCCGCGCAATGATGGGCTTGAACAGGTCGTAGCGATGGGTGAGGCCACCGAAGCCGCTCTCGGGGAAGCCCATGCGCGGGCGCTGATCGGCGGGAAGGCGCGACATCTCAGCGGTGTACTTGAGGTCGTTGCCGGCACTGAAGGCGCGGTCGCCCTCGCCGGTGAGGACGGCGACCCAGGCGTCGTCATCAGCGGCGAAGTCGTCCCACACCTTCGCGAGTTCTTCGTTGGCAGGCGCATGGAGCGCGTTGAGCACTTCCGGGCGCGTGATGGTGACGTAGGCGACGTGGCCCTTCTTTTCGTAGCGGCAGAATTGCACGGCATGCCCCCAACTGTGTTTGGGAGCGAATCCTACGGCACGCGACGACGGCGCGCAGTGGGTGCTAGCCGATGTTTTCGATGGTGCGCCGCGCGATCTCGGTGCGGAGCTCGAGCTGGTCGGTGTTGCCCTCGTCGAGCACCTGCACGATGACAACAACGTTGCCTGCACGGTAGACGTCGGTCCAGGCTCGGTTGCCGGCGCCATCGACGTTCGTGCTGACGTAGCTCTGCTGCTGGTCGCCCACACCCGGCGACTCGGTTTCTTCGAAGCGTTCGATGCCGGTGAAGACGCCGGGCGGTGGATTGCCCCACTGCTCGGCGGCGAGCGCGTAGGCCGTGGTCGCCGCTTCGAGCGTCTCGTGCACGGTGACGTCCACGACCGCGAGACGGCCTGGGGCCTCGGGGCGGGCGAACGCGCGGCGGAACTGGTCCTGGCCGGGGATGTCGAATGGCATGGAGAACTCATCGACCAGGCGATAGCCGAGGGAGGAGAGGTCGGGGACGAGGTCCTTCGCAGGCGTGGTAACGACGCGCGCGTCGGCAGACGGCGCCGGGTCCTCGTCCGAATCGCCGCCGCCGAATCGCCAGGCGATGACCGCGGCGACGCCGATGACAAGGACCAGGGCGAGCGCTATCGCAGCAATGCCGCCTGCGCGATGAGCTCGCCAGCCTGTTCGGGGTTGAGATGGTCTGTGTTTATGCAAAGGTCGTACACCCAGGGCGAAAGCCAGCCCGTGTCGTAGAAGCGGCGGAAGTAGTCGAGGCGCTCGTTGTCCGTGCGCTCGACGGTCTTCAGGGCGGTCTTTTCGTCGACGCCCATGGCGGCCATGATGCGCCGCGAGCGGAATTGTGGCGAGCCGGTGACAAGGACGTTTAACGTGTCGAAGCGGCCGCGGAGGATGACCTGGGCCGCGTGCCCCACAATGACGCATTCGCCCTGTTCGGCGATATCGCGGATGACGTCTTCGACGAACTTGCGGTAGTCGGCCGAGGTGAACATGGCGCTGCTGGTGAGCGGCAACGGGTCGGCCCAGGCAGCGACGGGCATGCTCGGATTGCGAGCCATTGCTTCGAGGAGGCGCGTCATGAGGGACGGCGTGTGTTCCGCCTCGCTGACCGTTTCGGGCGAGACGCCGGCTTCCTCGGCGGCAGCCTGGATTACCTGGTAGTCGATGACGCGGAACCCGAGCCGTTTGGCTGCCGCGACGGCGACTTCTTCCCCGGACGAGCCGACCTGGCGGGCGATGGTCACGACTCGTGTATTCATGGCGGTCCCCCTTGTTCCGTCGGGCAGATTTTGGATGGCGGCGCAGATGTTGTCATTAATGGCCCGCTAGCCCCCCGCGATCCGGGCGATTATGACACCCAGCCAGACGCCCAACAGGCCAGCGACGACGCTGGCAAAGACGTACGCACCGGCCTGGAGGATGGCGTCGTCGCGGAGGAGCTGATACGTCTCCCAGCCGAAGGCGCTGAACGTGGTGTAGCCGCCGAGAAAGCCGGTCACGAGCATCAGCCGTGTTTCGCCGGTGAGCCACGAGCGCTGTTCGGCGAGCGTAAGCAGAAGCCCAATTGCGATGCAGCCGGAAACGTTCACGACGAGCGTGCCGGTAGGGAAGCCTTCGCCCGCGAGCGGCTGGATGCGCGACTGGACGAAATAGCGCAGGGGTGCACCCAGCGCAGCCCCCGCGACGATCCAGGCGTAGGTCACCGGCCAGTGCTCCCGTGGCCGCCGGCCCCGCGCTCGGTGTCGTCGAGGGCATCGCTGGCTTCGAAGCGAACCGGCGCGAGGCGTGTTATGACAAGCTGTGCGATGCGGTCGCCATGACGGACCACGTGCGTGAGGCCCGGGGCGGTGGTGTACAGCGTGACCATCAGCTCGCCGCGGTAGTCGGAGTCGAGGGTGCCGAAGGACGCGATGACTCCCTTGCGGGCGAGGCCACTACGCGGACGAATCTGCGCGTCGAAGCCGGCAGGCACCTGCATAGCGAGGCCGGTCGGGATGAGCACGGGCTGCTGGGTCACCTCGACGTCGTTTTCGAGGCAGGCGTAGAGGTCGAACCCCGACGACCCGGGCGTGGCGCGCTCGGGGAGGCGCGCGCCCGGCCGGAGGAGCTTCACAAGCACGGTGGATTCATCCATACAGGCGGAGCGTAAAGGCGCGAGGAGTCGCGAACAAACGTCAGTTCGCTGCGGCAAGCATCTCCCGAGCGGCCTGTCGCGTGGCGTCGCCGTCGCCGCCAAGCATGGATGCGAGTTCGCGAACGCGTTCGTCACCGTCGATGGACTGGACCTGCGACCAGCTGCGGGCTCCATCGGTCTCCTTCGTGACGACGAAGTGGCGTTCGCCGAACGCGGCCACCTGGGGAAGGTGTGTGATGCAGAGCACCTGGTGGCGCGCGGCAAGCCGGCGCAGGGCTTCGCCGACCAACGCACCTGCGCGGCCCCCGACACCTTCGTCCACTTCGTCGAAGACGACGAGGCGAGGTTCGCTGTTCGAGCCGAGGACCGTGGTGAGGGCGAGCATGAAGCGTGACGTCTCGCCGCCGGACGCGACGGCAGACAGGGGGCGGGGCGTCTCGCCCGGGTTGAAGGAGGCGAGGAATTCGACGCGGTCGACGCCCGATTCGGTGAAGGCGCGGGGCAGGAGCTCGCCCTCTCCGGCCGGAGGAGACGCAGGAGCGATGACTTCGTAGTCCGGGAGGGCGACCGGGATGCCATCCGGGTCGTCCTCGCAGGCGAAGCCGATCGAGAGGCTTGCGGCGCCCATCCCGAGGTGTTCGAGTTCGGCGGCGATGGCCCGAACGAGTTCGCCGGCGGCGGCACGCCGGGCCGCGGAGAGAGCGCCAGCGGCCTCGGCGAGGCGACCGAGCAAGTCTTGCTCGCGGGCGCGCAGTTCGTCGAGGGAGACATCGACTGAGGCGAGCGCGTTGAGCCGCGCTTCGGCCTCGCGGCCGTAGGCGAGGATGTCGTCGATGGTCTCGCCGTACTTGCGACGAAGGCGAGCGATGAGGTCGAGGCGCGCATCGATCTCGGCGAGGCGTTCGGGGTCTTCTTCGAGCGAATCGCGGTAGTGGCGAAGGCTCTGCGAGAGGTCGGCGGCGGCGGTTTCGAGCAGGGCGGCGAGATCGGCGAGTTCTGTAGCGGACGAATCGCGCTCGACGATGTTGTTGACCGACTGGATGGCAACCGCGAGGGGATCGGCATCGAGGGCTTCGAGCGCCGCGACAGCCTCGGCGATGAGGCGGCTGGTGTTCGCAAGCCGGGCCTGTTCGTTGCGGAGGCGTTCATCTTCGCCGGGTTCGAGCGCGGCGGCCTGGATTTCGTCCACTTCGAAGCGAAGCTGGTCGAGCAGGCGCTCCCGCTCGCGAGCATCGGTCGAGAGGCCCTGGAGATTGCGGCGAACGTCGCGGAGCTCCCGGACGAGCGCGGCAACCTTTTCGCGTTGGTCGTGGAGGCCGGCGAATTCGTCGAGGACCGACAGTTGCACGGCCGGGCGAAGGATCGCGAGCTGTTCGGACTGGCCATGGATATCGACGAGGCGCGCGGCGAGTTGCTGCAGGCGTTCGACGGTCGCGACCTGCCCGTCGATGCGAGCGGTGGAGCGCCCGGAGAGGCCCACGGTGCGTTCGAGATCGAGCGGCTGGCCTTCGAAGCGAATCCGTGCGGAAACAGTGGCGCGGTCGAGGCCGGCGGCGATGACTTCGCGGCCGCGGCGCGCACCGAACAGGAACGCGAGGGCGTCGACAATCAGTGACTTGCCGGCGCCGGTTTCGCCGGTGAAGACGTTCAGGCCCGGGCCAGGTTCGATAGTGACGTCGCGGGCGACGGCAAAGCCGGTAATGCGAATCGACTCAAGCACGATTGACGGCGCTCGACATCTGCACTTCGAGCTTTTCAGCCAGTTCTGCGTAGAAGAGCGACGGGTCGCCGAAGCGGGCGAAACGGGTGACATGCTCGCTCTGGCGGACGCGGACGAGCGAGCCGCTGCTCACCGAGATGTCGTCCTGCCCGTCGACGCTCAGGATAGCGCCATGGTCGGACGTGACGCGAAGTTCGACTTCGGACCAGGGCTGGAGAACGAGCGAGCGGCCCAGCGAGAGGTGGGCGGACACCGGGGTGACCACGAGGTGGTGTTCGGTGGGCGCGAGAATCGGGCCGCCGGCGCTGAGTGAGTAGCCGGTGCTCCCCGTCGGGGTGCACACGATGATGCCGTCGCAGCGGTAGACGGCGACGTGGGCGTGGTCGATGGCGAGGTCGACGTAGATGGGCCTCCCGGGCGAGCGGCGGCTCACCACGATGTCGTTCAGGGCGTGGTGTTCGGCCGGCGTGAGTTCGCCATCGAAGAGGTCGGCGCGAACCATGACGCGCTCTTCGAGCCGCCAATCCTCCTGGAGGACGCGCTCGAAGTGGTTGTAGAAGTCGCGCGGGCTCATGTCGGTAAGGAAGCCGAGGCGGCCCATGTTGATCCCAAGGAGCGGAGCGCCGTCGGGGATCGCGAGGCGTGCGGCCCGCAGGACGGTGCCATCGCCGCCGATGCAGACAATGAGGCCCACACCCTGGATCGCTTCCTTCGCCGACGGATCCCAGACGTCGGCGACAGAGGCATCGACGTCGCGGCGGATGAAGTCGTGGGCGAGCTGGCGCGCAAAGGCGAGAGCGCCCTCGCTGTGGGGGTGGTGGAGGATGGCCACTTTCTTCAACGTCACGACGCACCACCCTTCGGCGTATCCAGCCGAACAAGATACTCGATGTTGCCTTCGGAGCCGGGGACCGGCGATTCCATTGTGCCGTGGATTGTCCAGCCCTCGCTCCGGGCCCATTCGACGAACTCCGACAATACACGCTCGCGGACGGTTACGTCTTTGATGACGCCACCACGAGGGACATCGGCAGGCCCGGCTTCGAACTGTGGTTTCAGCAGCACGATGCCGGGAGTACCCGGGGGTGTTCGCCGGGCCACGGAAGGCAGCACTTTTCGCAGCGAGATGAACGAGAGATCGGCGACGAAGAAGTCGATGGGCGGGAGCTCGGTGAGATCGCGCGCGTTGACCCCTTCGAGCAGGGTTACGCGGGGGTCGTTGCGCAGCTTAATGTGGAGCTGGCCGCGCCCAACATCAACAGCGATGACCGACGCGGCGCCGTGCTGGAGCAGGCAGTCCGTGAACCCGCCGGTGGATGCGCCGAGGTCGAGGCAGCGCAGGCCCTCGGGACGCACCTCGAACGCCTTCAGTGCGGCCTCGAGCTTGTACCCGCCGCGGCTGACGTAGCGCTCGGGTTCGACGATTTCGATCGGCGCGGTAGCGTCGAGGAGCTGTGAGGGTTTCACGAGCACGGTGGTGCCGACGCGAGCTCGTCCCGCCATGATGAGGCGCCGGGCACGCTCGCGGGTCTCGACGAGACCGCGTTCGACGAGAAGCTGATCCGCGCGCACACGTGGCACCGGGTAAGGCTATTCAACCTTCGAACCTGCGTGCAAGGCGCGGGTGTATACTCCGTCATCGCGCGCATGACAAACGTTGCTGTCCGCGAACTCCTGTACCTCCTTGAAGAGGCGTACTCCGCGATGCCGCTTCGCGGAGACGAAGGTTCGAGCCAGTCTCTGCTCGGAAATCTCGTGCACGTCGACAAGGAGACGTGGGCACGGGTTCCCGCCGGGGGACGCCGGTCGATCCGCGACATCGTGCTGCACGTCGGGTCGTGTCTGCACATGTATCGCAATCATGCGTTCGAATCAGGCGGACTCAGGTGGGATTCGCCGATCACCTGGCCGTGGCCGGACGGCAACGCCCCGATGCCCGAGACGCTTGACTGGCTGCGGGAAGCACACGAGCTGTTTCGCGCGGCGGTGCAACGGCTAACGGATGAGGACCTGGAGGCGCCCCGGCGAGCCCCATGGGGCGAACTCCGCCCGACGCGGTGGCTCGTCAAGGTGATGATCGAGCACTACCTCTATCACTCCGGCGAAATCAATCACATTCGTAGCATTCTGCAAGGGACCGACGGCTGGGCGTTCGAAGAGGATGTGCCCCGGAGCGGGCCGAACGGGTAGTCTGTCGGCGTGAAACCAGAGGAGCGTGTACAGGCAGCCCTCGAGGCGCTGGGGCTGCCGTCCCGGGTAATTACGTTCGACCAGAGCACAGCCACCGCTGAAGAAGCGGCCAGCGCCGTTGGCTGTGAGCTCGGACAGATCGTGAAGACGCTGTTCTTCCTGGCCGACGGGCGACCAACCGTTGCGCTCGTCGCGGGCGACCGGCAAGTGGACACGTCGAAGCTTGCGCAGATCGTCGGGGTAGGCCGGAAGAAGTTGAAGATGGGGACGCCCGAACAGGTGTTGGAGCACACGGGCTACGAAATCGGTGGAGTGGCACCTGTGGGCCATCTTGTGCAAGCCGATGTTGTTGTCGACGAGAGCCTGCAGCGCTTCGAAGTGGTGTGGGCGGCGGCAGGAAGTGGGAACGCGGTGTTCGAAGCGAAGACGTTTGACCTGGTGAAAGCCATCCAGGGCCAATGGGCAGCGATTACGCGGTAAGCAGCGACGCAGCAGCGCGGAGCCGGGGAATCCCGCTCTGGCCGCTGCTTGTTGCGCTTCGCCCGTACCAGTGGCCGAAGAACCTGCTGGTGTTCGCGGCGTTCGTGTTCAGCGTGGGCGACGCGTGGACACCGGGCGACATCGACAGCTGGTGGGCGATGTGGTGGCGCACCGTCGCGCTGTTCGCACTGTGGTCGGCCGCGGCGAGCGCCACCTATCTCTTTAACGACATCCGCGACAGGGAAGCAGACCGAATACATGAGCGGAAGCGGCACCGGCCGATCGCGAGCGGCCGCGTTTCCCCCGGGCTGGCAGGCACGGTGGGGGTGATGCTGCTGGCGGTCTCGATCCCGCTGGCGCTCGTGCTGGACGTGCGGGCGGGGGCCATCCTGCTCGGCTACGTGGTGGTGATGGCCCTGTACACGCTGGGGCTCAAGGAAGTCGCGATTCTCGACGTGATCATCCTGGTGGGCGGCGTGGTGGCGCGGGCGGTGGCCGGCGCGCTGGTGATAGACGTCGAGATCAGCCCGTGGCTGTACGTGTGTACGAGCTTCGGGGCGTTCTTCTTCGCGAGTTCGAAGCGGTGGGCGGAGTTCCGGGAACTGGGCCCGGAGGCTGCGGCCCACCGGCCAGCGCTGCGTCATTACACGGGGCCGGTGCTGGACCAGCTGCTCGCCATCAGCGCGGCGAGTGCCCTTCTGAGCTACGCGCTCTACACCATCGAATCGGAGGCAGTGCCGGAGAACGCGAGCATGGCGCTAACGCTCCCGTTCGTCGCATTCGCGCTGTTCCGATACCTGCTTTTGCTCAACGGCGCGCGGCGCGGCGATGCGCCCGACCGGATCCTGTTCACGGATCCGCAGATCCTGCTTGCGGTGGCGGGGTTCGTGGGGACGGCGTTCCTCGTCCTCACGCTATCGCACTAGCCAGCGTCAGTTGCCTGCGTAGGCTTCGGCGCCTTCGCCGGCGAGTTCCGGGCGGCCAGACCACACCCATGCGTAGTTCGTGCGGCTTACACCGAGCAGCAGGCCGTGCAGTGAAGACGGGTGGATGAACAGGCCAGCATCTTCGGGGCGATCTTCGCCGGCGGCGAACCGCATGCCGCGTTCGCGCAGGCGGTTCGCGAGCAGTGTGACGTCGTCCATTTCGAGGTAGCACATGTAGAGGGACGGACCGCGGCGCTGGTAGAAGCGGTCCATGGCGCTGTCGCCGCTGGTCTGCGTGATCTCGATGCGGTCGAGGCGGTTGGGTGGGTCGAACAGGGTGAGGGTACCGACATAGCCGTAGCGCCGGCTTTCGATGTGGCAGAACTTCGTGGGGTCGAGGCCGAACAAGCGGGTGTAGAGCGCTGCGGTGTCCTGCCAGTCGGCGACGACGTTGGTGACCTCGTACAGGGAGCGGATATCGCCAACTGACTCGATTTCGCGGTCTTCGGTGATGACGACGGGCATGCCGTGCGTGTTCGTGCCTTCGACGTAGAGCGCGCCGTTCTCCTCGGTGTACGGGACTTCCTGTGAGATGAAGTGCCGCTTCATGTCGAGGAGACTGGGCGTACTGAACCCGGCGCCGTAGAGGCCCTGTCCCCAGCGCGAAGCGAAATCCTGGACGGGCCCGGCGCCGACTGGTTCGAGGAATTCGAAGAAGCTGATGCCGGCCTGGACCGTGGTGCGGTTGGCGTTCAGTACCGCTGAGGTGTCTTCGCCGACGAGGCGGGCGCCGAAGAGTTCCTGCCAGGTGCGCACGGCTGCCTGCCGGTCGCGAACAACGAGTTGCACGCGTTCTACACGAGAGAGCATAGGCGGACCTCCGCGGCGGAATGGTGCCTATTCTGCACGTGCGCGGCCGGGAAATGGAATGAGGGCCGCTGTCGCGGCCCTCGAGTCGTCATCGAATTGCGCAGCGAATCAGGCGGATTCGCTGCGGGCTTCGTCGCCGGGTTCGTCGGGTTCGATAGCCTGGCCCCCGCGGGTGAGAAGCAGCGGCCGCTGGCCCTTGGTGATGGTGTCGGCGTTGACGATGCACTTCTTGACGTCGCCGCGGCTGGGGATCTCGTACATGACCTCCATGAGGGCATCTTCGAGAACGGTGCGGAGGCCGCGGGCGCCGGTCTTGTGCTTGATGGCCTGCTGCGCGATGGCGCGGAGGGCGTCGTCGGTGAAGGTGAGTTCGACGCCGTCCATGGCGAAGTAGCGCTGGTACTGCTTGACGAGCGCGTTCTTTGGCTCGGTGAGAATGCGGACGAGCGCATCTTCGTCGAGCGAGGAGAGGCCGACGACCATCGGTAGGCGTCCGACGAACTCGGGGATGAGGCCGTATTCGAGGAGGTCGTCGTGGGTGACGTGCGTCAGGAGCTCATCCCGCTCGGTGCCGCGGAAGCCGCGATGGGCGCCGAAGCCGATGCGGACGTGATTCTGGCTGAGCCGCTTTTCGATGTGGGCTTCGAGGCCTTCGAAGGCGCCACCGCAGATGAACAGGATGTTCTGGGTGTTGATCTGCAGGAAGTCCTGGTGCGGGTGCTTCCGGCCACCCTGGGGCGGCACGTTGGCGACGCAGCCTTCGATGATCTTCAGGAGCGCCTGCTGCACACCTTCACCGGACACATCGCGGGTGATGCTGGGGTTGTCTCCCTTGCGAGTGATTTT
>CAZWBW010000009.1:0-45621 GCA_964632355.1 uncultured Anaerolineaceae bacterium
AGATGGATATCAAGATCGGCGGCGTGTCGCGCGAGCTGCTGCAGAACGCGCTCGCACAGGCGCGGGAAGCCCGCCTGTACATCCTCGACCGCATGCTCGAAGTCATCCCGGCGCCACGCGAGGAAGTCTCCGCCTACGCGCCGAAGATGTACCGCCTCAAGATCAACCCCGAGCTCATCGGCACCCTCATCGGCCCCGGCGGCAAGACCGTCCGGAAGATCCAGGAGGACGCCGGTGGCGCCACGATCGACATCGAAGAGGACGGCAGCGTGTTCGTCGGCGCCATCAACGAAGAGATGGCGCGCAAGGCGATCCAGATGATCGAAGGCCTCACCAAGGAGGTGCAGGTCGGCGAAATCTACACCGGCAAGGTGACCCGCCTCCTCAACTTCGGCGCCTTCGTCGAAATCCTCCCCGGTAAGTAAGGGCTCATCCACATCTCCGAGCTCGCCCCCGGCCACATCGATCGCGTCGAGGATGAGGTCGATGTCGGCGACGAGGTGACCGTGATGGTGACGGAGATCGACAGCCTCGGCCGCATCAACCTTTCCCGGAAGGCCGTGCTCCTCGGCGAAGACCGCAGCGAGTCCCCGCCGCCCGACCGCGGACGGGGTGGCCGTGGTGGTGGCCGTCCCCGCAACGGTGGCGGGCGTCAGCAGACCTCCGGCGGGCGCGGCGGCGATCGCGAACGGGACCGGTCCCGGGGTGGCGGTGCTCCCCGCGGCCGTGAGTTCGGCGGTGGCCAGCAGCGCGGAGCCCCTCCGACAGGCGGCGCCAGCCGTGGCTGGGTTCGCCGCGGCGATTCGGGGTTCGATGGCCCACCGGCGCCACCGCCGCCGCCTCGGCCCGGGCTTGGCGGAGCCAGCCGCTACGACGACTAGCCACGCTATCGCGTGAACATCCCGAGGGCGCCCATCTTGGGCGCCCTCGTTGCGTCCCTGCGTTCTTACTCCTGGACGATGCCTACGACCAACCCTTCCGGACCGAGGACCACCGCAAGTCCGTCCCGCCCTCGGTTCGCCGCCGCGGGACCAGGAGCCGGCCGCCGAGTTCCTGCGCCCTGGCCACGGAACCGTCCAGGTCTTCGACACGCACGAAGAGACTGACGTGCGCGCCGCGTGTTTCGGGGAGCTGGACGAAGGTGCCGTTCAGCGGGATATCGCCGGGGTCGTGCGTGTTGATGCTGACGGCGCCGCTGCCGTTGTCGGCGCCAAGGTCCCATCCGAACAGCTCTCGGAAGAACTCACGGGTTGCCGGCTCTCGGATTCCTATCTGGAAGAACACAACCGGGCTGCTCGCCATCCCCCACCTCCACGGGGCGAATCACCGCCCCCGGCGCCGAGGGCGAGGCCAGCGGTACCTCCCGCTGGCCTCACGAAGCCTACTCCTCCCAGTCGTCCTCGATCTCGATGTTCGCCGAACCTTTCATGAGCACCCAGTACGCCTTCCCCTGTTCGATCTTCGCCATGTTGTTCACGTACGAGGGCGCCCCGGGGAAGTAGCGCGTCCAGGTCTTGGTGCCCGGGTTCCAGCCATACACCACCTCCACGTTCTGCACGCCCGCCAGCGCCTGCGCGGGAGGCATCGACGCGTTCGGCCAGGTAATCAGGTTCGCGCCCGGCATCAGCGGTAGCGTCGGTGGTTTGGTGGGCGTCGGCGAAGGCGTTCGCGTGGGTGTCGGCGATGGCGTCTTCCCCGGCGTGGGCGTTTTCGTCGGTGTCACCGTCGCCGTCGGCGGCTTCGGTGTCGGTGTGTTCGAGGGCGTCTTCGTAGGCGTCGGGGTCGGAGTCTTGGTCGGTGTCGGTGTCGGCGTCTTTGTTGGTGTGGGCGTGGGAGTCTTGGTCGGTGTCGGCGTCGGCGTAGGGCTCGAAGCCGCACCATAGATGGCCATGGCGCCCGCGATGTCGTCCGGGTGCAGCGCCCGCTTGTTGCAGCCCGCGCAATAGCTCGCGTACATCACCGCCTCCTGGATGGCCGAATGGCTCAGCCCCAGCGCGTGGCCGAACTCGTGCGTCATCACGCTTTGGACGTCGATGGCGATGGGCGTGCCCACCGTCCAGTTCCAGTCCGGGTCGATCTCCATGTCGAACTCGATGGCCTGTCGCGGCGTGCCCGTGGTGGTGTACCAGGTGCACGTGACCGCAAGAATCGACCCGCTCTGCGCGTTCCAGCCGACGGTGTTGAAACCATCGAGCCCCTGTCCGTTGCAGCCGCCGGTTCCTGCGGTGGTGGTTCCCTTGTAGGTGAACTGGAAGTTGACGCCGATGTTGCCCCAGGCCGCGGCGCCTGCCTGGATAGCGGGTCCTTCACCGGCGAGCGAAGTCGGCTTCCCTGCCGCGTTGTACCACCAGCTGACATTTCGCGACGGCCACCAGTACGGGTTGATCACGTACTGCGCTTCCACCTCGCCGCCCAGTTCGAACGCGCCTTCGAACCGGGACACCAGTGCTGCCCGGGCTTCCGCCGCGCGGGCTGCGAAGTCGCCACTGCCGTCATCCTGTACCAGCGCGTGCAGGTCGACGTGGTAGATCTCGCCCTCGAACGGGACAGCGAGTGTCGTCGAGACGTCGACGAATCCTGCGCCGGAATCCGCGCGGACCGTCCCGCCGTCGCCCGAGTAGACCGAGGCGGCGAACATCGCCGCGCCTGCGAGGGCCCCAAGCGCGATGAAGACTGGTCGCGCGAACCCTCCGAACCCGCCGCTCCTCGACAGGTATCCTCCCACTACGTCCTCCCCAGCGCCGGCCCGCCCTGTCGACAGACGGCCGGCATGGATCTGGTGTTAGTGAAAGTCGGCAGTCGGGTGCCCGGCGCCACGTCGCAGGGGTGCGGACGCCGTAGGCAAGACGTAGCGAGGAGGTGACAGTTCAGCGGAGGGGCGAACGGCGGCTGTCGACGAACGCAATGCGGTTGGACACGCCGCTGCCACCAGCTGTGGCACGGTTCAGCCGGCCGTGCGCTTCCTCACAGATGAAGGTGAGAGGGAATGCGCCGAGAGCGCTCTCCCGGCGCGATCGCTAAGTGGTTCGAACGCTAGGGGCCGTCGGGCGCGGGCCTATACCCGTTCGAGCGGTGCTCGACCATCGTGCAGCGGTTGTGCGTGGCCACCAGTCCCGCCGCTCGCGCCCGTTCGATGCCTTCCTGGTTGCGAATGCCGAGTTGCAGCCACACGGCCCCCGCGCCGATCGCGATGGCGTCATCGATGATCGGGTCGGTGAACTCGGGCCGTACGAACACGTCAACGAGGTCCACCTTCTCGGGGATGTCGCGGAGGGTCCGATACGCGCGTTCACCCAGGATTTCGTCCGCCGGGAACTGCCCGCGGTGCACCGGGATGATGCGGTAGCCCACGCTCTGCAGGTACGACGCGATACGGTAGGCCGGGCGGTCGACCCTGCTATCCAGTCCCACAACCGCGATGGTCTTTGCTTCCATGAGCGCCTTAAGCGCGTCGTCCACGCCTCTTCCCCCTGTTGCGCGGGGCAGCAGGCGCTCGCTCTCCGGCATCCTCGCGCCGCTCCTTCCGCGATGTGTCGACCGGCCGCTCGATGATCTCGCCGGTGTCCGTGTCGATCTCGACGAGCTCCCAGCCCTCTGGCAGGCGAACCTCGGTGCCCGCGAGCGTCGCGACCGCGTTCGCCAGTGCCAGCGTGCGGTCCATCCCATCCGCTTCGCCGTAGGCCGGGACGGGGATCTGCGACAGCCTCAGCCGCTTCCCGTTCTTCTTCACCAGCCACAGGGAAAACTGCCGGAGGTCGTCTGGGAGATCCTGCCAGCGGTCCGGCTCTTCGCCTTCGACTACCACTTCGAGGTAGCCGATCTTGTGGAACGGCACGAGTTCCTTCGTGCCGATGCCCATCCCGAGGTAGCCCTGCTGCCACGTCGCCGAGCCCTTCGTGGCGTCGATCACCACATCGGCGCCCGCGATAGCGCTGACGAGCGACATAACCGAGACGGGCACGATGAGGAGCAGCGCGAGCAGTGTCAGGACGAGCAGCCACAGCGGCGCCGAGCCCTGCGAGGTGGCCATCCAGTAGCCGGCGGCCGCCGATAACAGCAGCGCAATGACGGGGATGATGACGAGGCCACGGGCCGCGCGAACCTCGATCTTCTTTTCGCTGATGACGGCCATCGAGCGGTGCAACAGGATCTCGCGGCGGCCATCACGGCGTTGGCTGACGACGTGGGAGGGGAGCTCCAGTTCGGCCATACCACGTCCAGCGTACAGCAGAGTGCGATAGCGGGCAGTTATCCGCCCTCAACCTGCGCCGGACGCCTACGGGATGGCGGTAAGTGTGGGGAGCCACGAAGCGCTGAGCGGGTTCCGCAGCCGCGATTCGGCCGATCCGGCTGGCCGCATCGTGCGGTGATACGCGGCGGCCGCGCGGGCCCTGCGCCGCGCCCGGATCTCGCCCGTTTCGTCGATGGCCGCCAGCAGCGTTGCGAACGGCCGTCGCGCTTCGGGGTCGAGCTGGTCGATGTCTTCCGCGAGGCGCCGGAGCGCTTCCTGCGCGCGTTCCACTGGCGGCATCACGCGCGGGCCCGCGGCTCGCACCAGGGGCCTCCTGTGGCCGTTGGGAAACGCGATGATCTCGCTCACGTACGTCCTCTCGAATGGCCAGGGGGCGCCCGGCTTACTGATGACAACGACCCCGGGAACCGGCGCCGACAGGTGACTCGCGTCCCGTTGTCCTACTCTCCACGAACCCGCAACCGTCCGGCTCAGCGTGCCGGCGCCTCCACGTCGGCTTCGACGGGATCGTGGCCGTTCGCCGTTGCGCGGCCCAGGCGCCCCGCGGCGAACCGGTGTTGACCTGCTGCCGGCACGAGGCGGCCCACCTTCCCGAGCCCGTGCGGCGGCACGCCGTTGTACACCACCTCGTACTCGCCCGCGCGCACAAGGTAAGTTTCGTGCCAGATGCCGACGTCCCCGCTTGTGCCGACTGCCTTGTTGAACCGTACCCACGCCGGGTGGTGCGTCCGGTCTTTCGCGCGGGCGAACCGTTCCAGGTGCTCGAACGAACGCCAGTACTGCACGATCTCGGGTGCGAACGGGTTCCCGATGTGCGCCCGGTACGCGAGCAGCCCCGATTCCGGGTCCTTCGAAAGCTCGGCCAGCATGGGACCCATCGCCCGGAAGACAGGGAACCACTTCCACACCTTCCAGGGCTTATTCACCCGCATGCCGATCATGAAGATGACGAAGTCGCCTTCGACTACCGCCGTTTGCCGGCCTTTGATGATGCGCGCCATCGCGAATCCCCCGATTCTCGCTCTCGCCGGGACTCTAGGCCGGCCACACCCAACCGTTCTGTGAACCGGGTCACTCCTCGCGTGGTTCGCACCTTCAGGTCCGGGGCTTCACCGCAACCACCGCCGCCGACGCAATCCCCTTGCCACCCGGGTACTCGGTCGCGTTCGAGGTCACGTCCACGAACCCGGCCGCGCGAATCTTCGCCACGTACTCCCATTCCGGCAGCGCGCCGGCGATGCAGCCCGCCCACTGCTCCATGTCGCCCTTCACCGAATCGGGGACCTCGCGCGTCCACACGATGTCGGACACCTGCAGCCGGCCGCCCGGTTTCAGCACCCGGAACGCCTCCCGGAACACCTGGTCCTTGTCCGGCGAGAGGTTGATGACGCAGTTCGAAATGACGACGTCGACCGACTCCGACTCGATCGGCAGATGTTCGATCTCGCCCAGCCGAAACTCGACGTTCGTTGCGCCGACCTTCTCGGCGTTCTTGCGGGCGAGCGCGACCATCTCGGGCGTCATGTCCACGCCGTAGACGCGGCCCTCGGGGCCGACCATCTTCGCGGCGAGGAAGCAGTCGATGCCGCCGCCCGAGCCGAGGTCGAGCACCACCTGTCCCGGCTGCAGCGCCGCGATCGCCGTCGGGTTCCCACAGCCGAACGCCACGTCGGTCACCGTCGCCGGCAGGTCGCTGACGCTCGCATCGGCGTACAGCTTCGCGATGTTGGTGATCTGCAGGTCGTTCGCCGCGTCCGCGCCGCAGCAGTCGTTGCCGACGACCGGCAGAAGTTCGTCGTCGCCGCGTTCGAGCACCGGCCGTACCCGCTTCGCGTACGACTCGGCAACCTTCCGGCGGATTTCGTCGGCTCCCGTCATCACGGTCTCCTTCGCTTGGCTCATCGTATTTTTTCGATGGAGGTACCGTAGTTCCACGACGGCACCCGCGTCAACGCACATTTCGGGCATTGCATCGAAAAATTCCGATAGACTGGCGGTCATGAAGGAGGTTCATGGCCTCACCGCCGACGAAAAGCGCGCCGCCGAGATTTTCCGCGCGCTGGGCAATCCTGCGAGAGTCCGCATCGTGACCGAGCTCGCGAAGCGCGGGTGCACCACCGGAGCCCTCGTCGAACTCCTCCCGCTCGCGCAGTCGACCGTTTCGCAGCACCTGAGAGTGCTCAAGGACGCCGGCATCATCCGTTTCGCGGACGACGAGGAGTGCTACTGCCTCGACCCCGAGGCGGTGCACTGGCTGGTTCGCTTCTGCCTGGGGGTGTGTTGCCCGCCCGAGCAGTCTCTCCACGCCGACCTGCCGCTGTACGACGCCCCGCCAGCCCGCCCCGGGCGGCCCGATCGGTAGTCCATTCGGCGGCTCTGGCGCATCCTTAAGTCATGCTCGTGGTGCAGAAGTATGGGGGAACGTCGGTCGCCGATGCCGACCGGATTCGGCATGTCGCCCGGCGGGTAGTGCAGCGTGTTCGCGCAGGCGACCAGGTCGTGGTGGTGGTCTCGGCCATGGGGAACACCACCGATGAGCTGATCGACCTCGCGCTCTCGATCACCCCGGACCCCGACCCGCGGGAGCTCGATATCCTGCTCTCCACCGGCGAGCAGATGTCCATCGCCCTCGTGGCGATGGCGCTTCGGGCGCTCGGGCAGGAGGCAGTTGGTCTCACGGGGCAGCAGGCCGGCATCTTCACCCGGCCGCAGTACGGCGCCGGCCGCATCTCCCGCGTACAGGCCGACCGCGTTCGCGCCGAGCTCGAAAAGGGCCGCGTGCCGATCATCGCTGGTTTCCAGGGTGTGACCGAAGACGCCGAGATCGTCACGCTCGGCCGCGGTGCGAGCGACACCACCGCTGTCGCGCTCGCCGTCGCCCTCGGCGCCGACCGCTGCGAGAACTGCAAAGACGTCGAAGGTGTGTACACAGCCGACCCGCGGATCGTCCCGAACGCCCGGCGGCTTACCGACATCACCTACGAAGAGATGCTGGAGCTCGCGACGCAGGGCTCGCAGGTCATGCACAACCGTGCCGTCGAGCTCGCGTCGGTGTACAACCTGCCCATTCTCGTCACCTCGAGCATGGTCGACGATGCGCCGGGTACGCTGATCCACGGAGGACCGGAGTTGGAAGAACGAAACCGCGTGCGTGGCATCGCCCACGACACCGATGTCGCGAAAATTACCCTGCGCCACGTGCCGGACAAGCCCGGCATCGCCGCCGACATCTTTGAACCACTCGCCGAGGCCGGTGTCAGTGTCGACACCATCGTCCAGAACGCCAGCGAGCGCGACCTGACCGACCTCACCTTCACCATCTCGCGGAAGGACCTGAAGCGCGCCGAATCGCTCATGCCCGACATTTGCGCGCGCGTCGGAGCCGCCAGCTACACGGCCGATAGCAACCTCGGGAAGGTCAGCATCGTCGGCGTCGGCATCCAGACTGCCCAGGGCTACGCCGCTCGTATGTTCCGCACGCTCTCGCAGGCCGGCATCAACATCGAGATGATCTCGACGAGCGAGATTCGGCTGACCTGCATCATCGACGCTGATCGCGTGCCCGAGGCCGTGCGCCTGCTCCACGACGCGTTCGAACTCGAAAAGCCCGAGGCCCCGGAGTAACCGGGGCCTCGTTTTCGCCTCCGACAACAAGGCCCTTCGCCCGGCCGGGCGAAGGGCCTGTTCCTTCCTGCTGCGTGCCGGCTAGAGCACCGGCAGGTATTCGTTCAGTTCGAAGTCCGTGATGTGGCGGCGGTAGCGCTCCCACTCGATGCGCTTGTTTTCGAGCAGGCTGTTGAACGTGTGCTCGCCGAGCGTCCTCCGCAGGAACTCCGACTTCTCGGCCTCGCGGATTGCCTCGTAGAGGCTCCCAGGCAGCATCCCGATGCCGCGCTCCTCCCGCTCCGCGTCCGTCATCTCGAACACGTTGCCTTCGAACGGTGGCGGCAGCGGGATTTCGTTCTCGATGCCATCGAGCCCCGCGGCGAGCATCACCGCGAACACGAGGTACGGGTTGCACGCCGGGTCGGGCGAGCGGTACTCGATGCGCGTGTGGATCTCCTTGCCCGGCTGGTATTCGGGGATGCGAATCAGGTCGCTCCGGTTGCGCCGCGCCCACGTCAGGTACACCGGCGCTTCGAACCCGGGCAGGAGCCGCTTGTAGCTGTTGACCCACTGGTTCGTGACCAGCGTGAGTTCCCGCGCGTAGTGCAGCAAGCCCGCGATGTACCCCCGTGCGATGGGGCTCAGGTGGTAGGGGTCGTCGGGGTCGAAAAACGCGTTTCGTTCACCTTTGAAGAGCGACTGGTGCACATGCATGCCGCTCCCGTTCTCGTTCGGGATGGGTTTCGGCATGAACGAAGCGAACACGCCGTGCGCCTGCGCGATCTCCTTCACCACCAGCCGGTACGTCATCGCCGCGTCGGCCATGGTGAGCGCGTCGGTGTAGCGCAGCGCGATCTCGTGCTGGCTCGGGGCTACTTCGTGGTGGCTGTACTCAACCTGGATGCCCATCGCCTCGAGCGCCAGCACCGTGTCGCGGCGCAGGTCGCTCGCCATGTCGGCCGTCTGGTCGAAGTACCCACCCTTGTCGAGCGGTTCGCGGTTGTACGGGTCCTTGAAGTAGAAGTACTCCATCTCCGGGCTCACGTAGAACGTGTAGCCCAGGTCGGCAGCGCGCTTGAGTTGCTGGCGAAGGACGTACCGCGGGTCGCCTTCGAACGGGGTCCCGTCCGGCCGGATGATGTCGCAGAACATGCGCGCCACGCCCGGTTCCTTCGGGCGCCACGGGATGATCTGGAACGTGCTCGGGTCCGGGAGCGCGAGCATGTCCGATTCGTCGATGCGCGCGAACCCTTCGATGCTCGAACCATCGAAGCCCATGCCCTGTTCGAGCGCCTTCTCCAGCTCCGCCACTGTAATGGCGAACGATTTCAGGGAGCCGACGATGTCGGTGAACCAGAGCCGGATGAACTTGATGTCGTGCTCGCGGCAGGCCGAAAGAACGTAGCTGGCGGATTCGTTGTTCATGGTGCGGGTACGAAGCTGCTCCGTTTGTGAGAACCGATCCACTGTACCGAGCCTGTGTTACAGGCTTGTGACGAATTAAACCGGCCTCCGAATACTCCTCATCGTCCGCCCGCGTGGCGAAACGCGCCACCTGCATGTAAGCGCTTAGCAAGCGCCGGCTATTCCCCTTGATGCGCCCGGCTGCCCCTCCCGCCGACGCTGATCGCAATCCCGCAAAGGAGTCGCAAATGAATCCGCGCGAGGCAGCGAAAGACCTCAAGACGCCCGCCGGCATCGATGCGAAGGAACTGGAGGGCGTGATCACCAACATCACCGCCCGCCGGAAGGAAATGCTCGACCGTCTGAAGGAAGACCCGGGCGAGTTCCCGGTGCTCCCGCCCGAAAAGGCATCGCAACCCGACGACCGAAACCGCGTTTCCTACGAGGAGCAGTGGATCCTCCAGAAGGAGCTCACCGAAGGCGAATACCCACCCGGCCCCGATTCCGAGTAAAGCTGCGGATTGCGACGGCGCTGCGATCGTCCCGCGAGCCCTGTCGGCCGGCTGATCCGGGCCCGCGACTACGCTGGTGGCATACCGAAATGGAGGCCTCTATGCAAGAGAATCCCGTGCGAGAGCGCATGACCGTCGTCACATCCGACGAGCAGGAGTGCGGCATCGTCGACCGGATCGAAGGCGACAGCATCAAGCTCACGAAGGACCAGTCGGGCCAGCACCACTGGATCCCGATGACCTGGGTCACCCGCGTCGATGACCGTGTCCACCTGGATCGGCCGGGCTCACAGGCTGTGAAGGAGTGGCTGAGCATGCCACCGGAGGGGCGTCACCAGGCCTAGGCGGAGCGCGGCAGGTGTGCGGCGGAGGCAGCGGTGCCTCCGCCGTTCGCTATGCGTATTATTCGCGCGTGAGCGAACAGCGCACCGCCCCCTATCGCAGCATCCGCGAACTCGACGAGACCGAACGCCCGCGCGAGAAGCTGCTCCGCCACGGCCCCAGCGTGCTCAGCGATGCCGAACTGCTCGCGATCGTGCTTGGCTCCGGGCTGCGGGGCGAAAACGTCATCGATCTCGCCCGTCGTGTCCTCGAAACCGTTGGCAACCTGCCGGGGCTGGTTCGCGCCGACACCCGCGCCCTTCAGCGCACGAAGGGCCTCGGCCCCGCGAAGGCCGCCCAGGTCGCCGCCGCCATCGAACTCGGGCGGCGTGTTCAGCAGATCGATCCGGAGCAGCGCCCGCTGCTCACCTCACCCGACGCCGTGTTCCGTCACTTCGGGAGCCGGCTCCTCGGCCGCCCGAAAGAGAGCTTGCTCGTCCTTTCGCTCGATACGAAGGGGCGCCTCATCGGGGCTCCGGCCACCTTCGAAGGCAACGTGAATGCCGTCAGCATCCGTGCGGCCGAGGTCTTCAAGGACCCCGTCATCCTCGAAGCGAAGTCGGTGATCTTCGTGCACAACCACCCGTCGGGCGACCCGAGTCCCAGTCCCCAGGACGTTGCCGTCACCGAAGCGCTGATCCAGGCCGGCGAAGTGCTCGAAATCCCCGTCAACGACCACATCATCGTGGGGCAGGGCAGCTACGTGAGCATGTACCGCGAAGGGCTCGCGTTCAGGCGCAACGGGCGCCGGAGATAGCTCCGTGCGGAGCCGAATGCCCGCAACCTGTCTGCACGTTTCGATTGACCCTTCATACTGGCCGGATTACGTTCGCAAACGGCCATGTGCCACAAACGCGTTGATCCAGGTAGCCTACGATGGCCGACGAGGTCCTTGCCCGGGATCTGCTTGAGGATGCCCGTGCGCTCATTGCCGAGCGTGAATGGGCCAAGGTCATCGCGCTCGTTACATCCCTCCATCCGGCTGACCTGAGCGACCTGGTCCTCTCCCTCCCGGAGGAGGACCGCCGCGAACTACTCGACCAACTCCCGACCGACATCGTTGCCCAGCTCTTCGAGTTCGTTGAAGACGACGAACTCCGCGAGCTCATTCGCGGCATCGGCATCGAAGACCTCCCCGCCGTCCTCGAAGAGGTCGAGGACGACATCGCTGCCGACGTCATCCAGCAACTCGATCCCCAGGAGGCGGTCGAGACACTCGCAGCCCTCGACCGCGCGGATGAAGTCGCCGAGCTCATGCAGTACGGCATCGAATCCGCCGGCGGCATCATGCGCCGCGGGTTCGTCGCCCTCAACGAAGGCATCACCGTCGGCCAGGCGATCGACTATCTGCGGGTTCTCCGCCCGCCGTCCGAAAAGGCGTATTACCTCTACATCGTCGACGACGACGGCCGCCTGCTGGGTACCGTCAGCATTCGCGACCTGCTCGTCTCCTCGCCGCGCACGCTGCTGTCCGAGATCACGAACCACGAAGTGCACGCGGTCACCACGGAGACCGACCAGGAAGAGGCCGCCCGTCTGCTGCAGCGCTACAACCTGCTCGCCGTCCCCGTCGTCGATGACGAAGGCCGCCTCGAAGGCGTTACCACCGCCGACGACCTCATCGACGTCCTGCAGGAAGAAGCGACGGAGGACATGTACCGGCTCGCCGGTATCCACGAAGAGGAGACGATCCTCTCTCCCGTACGCCAGTCGCTGAAGCGCCGCATCCCGTGGCTCATCGTGAACCTCATCGGCGCGTTTGCCGTCGCGTTCATCATCTCGCCATTCGAAGACACCATCGCGCGCGCCGCGCTCCTGGCGGTGTTCATGCCGATCATCGCGGGCCATGCGGGGAACAGGGGTGTGCAGGTCGCCACGCTGGTCGTGCGCGGGCTCGCGCTGAACCAGGTCGGAGGACGAGACATCTGGCTCATCCTGCGCAAGGAGCTCGCCTTCGGACTGGTGCACGGCCTCCTCGCCGGTTCGCTCGTGGCAGCCCTGGCGGTCATGTTGTCCGGGAACCTCTGGCTGGCAGTCGTCGTAATGTTCGCCCTGCTGGTCAACGTGTTGGTCGCGGGCCTCGTAGGAAGCGCCGTGCCACTTCTGCTACGCCGGTTCGGCGCCGATCCCGCGGTCAGCTCCATTTGGCTGACCACGTTCACCGACATGTTTGGGTTCCTGGTCCTCCTCGGACTGGCCACTATCTTCATCAAGCAGCTGGAGTAGCCGCCTACTCCCGCTTCTGGCGCATCGGGAAGAGTTCCTCTTCCGTGTACTCGCGTTCGTCGCGCTCGTTCGGCGGCGAGACGCTGGTCAGCGGCGTGAACGATGGCGCGTCGCTCGCCGGGAACGATTCTTCGCTCTGCTCGTCGACCTGCTCGTCGAGCCGCTCGCGCTCTTGGGCGCTCTGCCGGGTGGTCGTGGCGGGTTCCTGCTCGTGGCGGTGTTCCGGGTTCGTCATCCTGCACCTTCACCCGCGAAGAGTGCACCGGTTCGGCGCCAGCGGGCCGTCCCACAGTACGTCGTTCTCGCTGCGCCGCGGGTGAACGCCATCACAACGCGCTCGCGAAACCGTGACAACGGCGCCCCCTCCTGGCGCGGCGCGTCCCCGTGCGTCCTTCGCAGGAAGGCGTAGACTTTCCACGCTATGAACACGCTCACCTTTGAAAAAGATGGCCCTATCGGCATCCTCACGCTGAATCGACCCGAACGGCTCAACGCGATCAACCACGAGATGCTGCGCGAACTGCGCGCCTTCTGGGATGAGCGTCACCGCGACTACGCCACCCGGATCGTCATCGTCACCGGCGCCGGCCGCGGCTTCTGCGCCGGGCTCGACCTCAAGGCAGGCGGCGAGCAGGGCCAGTGGCAGCCCGGCGTCGGGCCCGTGCAGGATTCCTACACCTTCCAGAGCGACATCGCCGACCTGGTGGTGAAGATGCGCCGCGCCCCGCAGCCGATCATCGCGGCGGTGAACGGCCCCGCCACGGGCGGCGGCCTCTCGATCGCTATCGCTTCCGACATCCGCATCGGCACGGAGCATGCCCGCTTCGCCTGTTCGTTCCTCAACCTCGGGCTGAGCGGCTGCGACGTCGGGAGTTCGTATCACCTCCCGAAGATCGTTGGTGCAGCGCACGCGGCGGACATGATCTATTCCGGCCGTCTGGTGGATGCCGCCGAGGCGAAGGAGATGGGCCTCATCACGAAGATCGTCGAACCAGGAGAGCTCCTGCCGACCGCGCTCAGCATCGCGAAGGGCATCGTCACGAAGTCGAGCCCGCTCGGTTTGCGCCTGTCGAAGGAAGTCCTGAACGAGACGGTCACCGGCATCTCGCTCGAAAACGCACTCAAGCTCGAAAACCGGAACCAGATCCTCGCGTCCCAGACCGCCGACGCACGCGAAGCGCGCCAGGCCTGGTTCGAAAAGCGCGACCCGCAGTGGAAGGACGCCTGACGCCGGGCCCGTGTAACCGTGTGACGAAGGGCACCCCGGGGTGCCCTTCATTCATGCTCGCGAGACCCCCTCGTAGTTGATAAACCCAGGCCTGGGCCTGGGCCAGCGGAACCGGGCCGCTCACCACCGCCGCATCGGGGATCGGAGCACCGGGCACCAGCGCGCAAGTTACGAAACCGCCGCAACTCTCGCGGCACCTCGTTGCCCCTCGCCAGAACCGGTTTCGCCTCGGGCATACTGGATCGAAATAGTCCACGGAGGTGCGCGGTGGACCGAGAACGCGACACAACGCTGGAGCCGGAAACGTTCGTCCTTGGCGAACACCGGGATGCCGAACACGACGCCGACGACGTGGACGAGCAGGCGGAGCAGTCCTTCCCGGCCAGCGACCCTCCGTCGTTCACGCCAGTTACGGGCTACGGCGTGAGGCCCCCGGAGCCCGCATCGAAGGGCGGCAGCACTCCGGGCTAGAACCACCGGGCGGGGGTGGGTTCGGCATAGGCCAAGCTGATGCTAGAATCCGCGGGACGTATGTCACTGTATACAATCGGCGCCCGTGCACGGGCGTTAGTTTCCGCGAAGTGAGGACACTGTGACCGAAATCGCCCGAGGGCTCGAGGGAGTAAACGTAACCACCACCAAGCTCTGCCGAATCGATGGGCTGAAAGGCGAGCTGGTTTACGCGGGCTACAACATCTACGACCTGGCCGAGCACTCCACCTTCGAAGAGGTTGCCTACCTCCTCTGGAATCAGCGCCTCCCGAACCAGCAGGAGCTCGACGAACTCAAGGCGAAGCTCCACGCCGAACGCGGCCTCGACGACCTCGTCGAGCGCGTCCTCCGCGAAATCTGGTCCGAAGTCCGGCCGATGCGCACGCTCGAAGTCGCCGTCGAGCTGCTCGGCGCCAAGGACTCGAAGTCGAGCGACCTTTCGAACGCGCAGCTGAAGCAGACGGCCGCCCGCCTCACCGCCAAGATGGCCACCGTCCTCGCCGCGTACCACCGGCTCCGCAGCGGCCACGAACCCGTCGCCCCGCGTGACGACCTCGGCCACGCCGCGAACTTCCTCTACATGCTCACCGGCGAGGAGCCGAGCGACCTCGCAAAGCGCGTGTTCGACGTCGCGATGATTCTCCACGCCGAGCACGAGATGAACGCGTCGACGTTCTCCGCGATGGTCACCGCTTCCACGCTCAGCGACATGTACTCGGCTATCGCGTCCGCTATCGGCACGCTCAAGGGGCCCCTGCACGGTGGCGCCAACGAAGCCGTCTACAAGACGCTCGAGGCCATCGGTTCGGAAGACAACGTCAAGCCCTATGTCGACGACCTGCTCGCGCGTGGCGAACGGGTTATGGGCATCGGCCACCGCATCTACAAGACCACCGACCCGCGCGCCGTCATTCTCGAGCGCCTCGGCCACGAAGTCGCCCAGACCTCGCCGGACCGCTGGTACTTCGACCTCTCGCTCAAGCTGCGCGACTACCTCGCCGAGAAGCTCGAAGGGAAGCCGCTCTACCCGAACGTCGACTTCTTCAGCGCGTCGGTCTACAAGATGCTCGGCATCCCGAGCGACCTCTACACGCCGATCTTCGCCCTCGCGCGAATCACCGGCTGGACCGCGCACCTGCTCGAGCAGTACGCCGACAACCGGCTCGTGCGCCCGAACGCCGTCTACCAGGGCGAAGAAAACAAGCAGTACGTGCCGATCGGCGAGCGCTCGTAGCGCCTCCATTCGTCACACCAGCGCAGAAACGGGAGGAGCATCTGCCCCTCCCGTTTCTGCGTCCCGGAGGCCACGATGGGTTCGTGCCCGGCACGTACTGCGCATTCGTGGCCTCCATCGAACCGGGATCGCCGAGGTCACGTACGACCTGGTGGCTTCCGACGAGATCTCCTTCGTCTCTTCGAACTCGTCGACGGCGAGTGGAAGCTGCGGACGCCAGCCGTGCCGGTCAACAACCCGCCGGCCACGCCTCGTGCTCCGAAGACCGGCACCGGCACCATCACCGCCGAATCCGACGCCGTTGATCTGCTGGTAATCGTCGCGGTTGGGGGCGCCGCGGCTGCTGCCACCGGCGTCGCCGGGGCGGTCGCGCTCAGCAGGCGCTAACCGCCCGGCGCGCCGGCCAACCAGGAGAGGCCGCTCGAGCGGAGCGGCCCCCGTTTCGTGCGCTAGCCCTGTGCCGCCCGGAGTGCCGCAACGAGTTCGTCGACCGTCTTCCCGACGATCTCCGCCTGCACTCCGACCCGGATGTCCTTTAGGGCGCGAGCGCCTGCCGCGACCTCGCGATAGATTCATGCTGTGGACGTTCTCGCTGCCCTCGCCGAAGAGTACCCCGCCTGGTGGGTCGACCTCATGGGCGAACACAACCATGTCGGTGGCATCGAAGCCACGCGCTGGCTGCTCGAACGGGCAAACCTTCGCCCCGGTGCGCTGATGCTCGATGCCGGTGCCTTCGTTGGTGCAGCTGCTCGGCTCGCCGCCATCGAAACCGGCGCCCACGCCGTCGCCACCGACCTCGCGCACGACTTTCTCGCCGTTGGCCGGCAGCTCGAGGGTGGCCAAGCTGTCGAGTGGGTTTCGGCCGACACCCGCCGCCTCCCTTTCGCCGATGGCACGTTCGCGAGTGTCTGGTGCCTCGATACCACCATCGTCCCCGCCGAGCTGAGCCGGGTGGCCGCGCCCGGAGCCACGCTCTGTCTCTGCGCCGAAGTCCCCGCGGACAATCGCGGCGGCTTCGAAGCCACGCTCGACGAGTGGGCCGAGTACGGCTGGCGGCTCGCGGCGCACCGGCCCATGACGCTCGAAGCGCTGCAGACGTGGCGGCGCGCTGAAGCCGAGCTCGTTGCACGCCGGCCTTACTTCGAACCGCGCTACGGCACCCGTGCCTACCACGCGCAGCTCGACCACCTCGGCGACCTGGTGCGCGCGTACGAGCGTGGTGGTGTTGGACACGCGCTACTCGTCTTGACCCGGGCCTGACGCAGCTACCGATTCGCGGCTCGCCGCGCCCGTCAGTTGGCTATACTGCCGCGTCCGAAACCCACCCACACGGAGTCCCACCATGACAGCGTTCGTCTCCGACGGGCGGATTTCCTTCCAGGTCGCTGTCTCCGACCTCGACCGTGCGGTCGCGTTCTACCGTGACGTGCTGGGGTTGAAAGAGATCGTCGTGTCGTCCGAGTACCACTGGGCGGAGTTCGAAACTGGCATCCCGGGGTGCACGATCGGGATGGGTGTTGACCCTGGAGGGGTCGGCCCCTGCCAGAGTTCGATCAGGTTCGGCGTCACCGACCTCGACGCCGCCCGGCAGGCGCTCCAGGAACGCGGTGTTCGCTTCGAACAAGAGGAATTCGAAGTTGGCGGCCAGGTCCGGATCGCCCTCTTCCAGGACCCGGATGGCAACCCAATGTTGCTCGAGCAGCGTCTCTCGTAGCCGAAGCCTATCGGCTGCGGTGTTCGCGAACCAGGGTTCGCAGCCGCCGGTCGATGTCCTCGGTGACGCGCTGCGGATCGAACTGCTCGCGGGCGACCCGTATGCCTTCCTCGTTCAGGTCGAGCTCGCCGCGCTTGTGCCGTTCGAACAGGTCCAGGAGGTGGGCTTTGACTGCTTCGAAGCCGCATGCCTGGCGCGTGCCGGGCATCGGGTACGTCCAGATGACGTGCCGCCCGCGCGATAGCGCCTCGAGCACCGTGAACGAGGTCCCGTCGTGCCTTGTGAGCCGCACGAGCACCGATGAATCCCGGTAGATCGGTTCCATGTTTTCGATCCAGCCCGGCGCGCGGAGGTTCGGCGGCAGCGACCCGGGCAACGTCCGCGGAGGCGAAGGCACGAGCGTGAACTGGATGTCCGGGAGTTCGTGCGGCAACCGCATGAGGCTCTCGACGTCGAACACCTTGCGGTATTCGGGTTTCTCCGGGAGGTAAAGGAGCACCCGGAAATCGCCCGGCAGCGGGGGCGGCACGTCGCACGCGATGCCCGTCATGGGCAACGGCTGGTATTCAGCCTCGACCCCGATTTCTCTGAGCTCCTCGCCCAGCCAGGGAGCGTCGCACCAGTGAGTGGCCTTCTGCAGCAGGCGCCGGTCGGTGTTGCCCCTGCGGTGCTGTTCGAGCGCCACCAGGACATCCGTCCCGACCCAGTGAATGACGTGCGGGCGGCGCCACGCACGGCTGAACAGCGCCTGTGGCGATCGGCGGTCGACTCGGCTCGTGATGTGGTAGAGGGCATCGGCACGCTGCAGCTTCGGCAGGAGCGCCAGCCATTTCCGCGGGTCCCGGCCCGGGTGCGCGACATACTCGGTCTCCCACCCGAGGTCGCGAAGCGCCTGGCTCAGCAGTCTGCCAAAGAACGGAAGCCCCAGGATGAGGAGCCGCGGTTTCCGCCGTGCCATCGCTATCTCCCGCCCACGACGACCGCGTCGCCGGCGACGACCGTCGCATTCGCTGGCACGTCCTTGCGCACGACCGTGTGCGCACCAACCGTCGCGCAGGTACCGACCGTCACCCCGTGCAGCACGGTGGCGCCCGCTCCCAAATAGGCGCCGCGCTCGATGCGGACAGGCCCGGTTTCTCGCGGCCGCCGTTCGCGCAGCGGCCCGGGGCCGACGTCGATGTGCGTCACGAGGGTACAGTTCATCGAAATCGTTGCTTCGTCCTCGATGTACACCGAATCCGCGAGGTCGATGAGGACGTTCGCGCCCAGGTGCACGCGGTCGCCGATGTGCAGCTTCGAAAAGTCGCTGCCGGCGTTCACGATGTGCAGCGGGCCATGGATCGAACAGTCGCGGCCAACCGTGGCGCCGAACTCTCGCAGGATAGCCGCGTGTTCCCTTGTGGTCGTCCGGAGCTCCATGGCGATCCCTTCGATGCCATCGCGGAGGTACCGCGCTCGGCGGCGCTGGCGTCCGAATCCGCCGAGGATTCGCTGCATCGGCCGCGCCAGCGGCGTGATCGCCCGCCGGAACGACGCAATCGAGCTCGAAGTGTTATCACCCGGCATGCAGCCTCGCAATCATTGAGTCGGTAAAACGTCCGTAAACAATTGACGGAAAACCACCCGACGATGAATGCTGTCTTGCCCTCATCACAGGTCACTCATACCCTGCTTAGACTGGGAATTGAGTTCCAACGTGTGAGGCAGTATGAAGCGACGTTTTCTCCTGGGGCTGGGGCTCGTCGGTGCCACGCTAGTGGCAATTCCGGCAACTGTGATCGCTCAATCTGCGCCGCCGGACCCGCCTGCAACCTACTACGGCACTGCGAATGGCGCCACCGTCGGGCAAAAGGTCCTTGCCATCGTCCAGGACAACCAGGGCAACCAGACCGTCTGCGGCGAAGGTGAGGTGCTCGAAGACGCCGGCAAAATCGTCTACACCGTCGACGTAGTCGCCCACACCCAGACCCCCGGCTGCGGAGCGGCTGGCCGCACGATTCGCTTCTACCTGCCTTCCGGCCCGGGCGTGAACGCCAGGTTTGCGAACGAGTCCGCCACCTGGAGCGGCGCCGGCGGCCAGGAGCGGAACCTCACGCTGAAAGAACTCGAGCGCGCTGGCCAGTTGCCGCTCGTCGCCAGCGACCGCCCGGTCGGCTAATCGCCGTTCCGCAACGAACTACGAGGCCGCTCGTTCGAGCGGCCTTTTTCATGCCTCGAAGTCGCGGCGCGACCCGGGTGGGTCGGAGACGAACAACGGCCCCTTCCGGAGAAGGGGCCGTTTCGTACGCGCGGTAGCGGAAGGTCTATGCCCGCGGCAGGCCGAGGCCTCGCGTCGCGATGATGTTCCGCTGGATTTCGCTCGTGCCGCCTTCGATCGTGTTCGCGATCGAGCGAAGGTACATGTACTTGATGCGGCCCTTCATCGGCACTTCCGGCCCGGGCGACTTGCCGTCGAGCTGGCCGTATAGCCCGAGCAGCTTCATGCCGGTCCGGTAGATGCGCTGGTTCAGTTCCGTGCCGAACAGCTTGGCCACGCTCGCTTCGTGCCCCGGCGGCACGCCTTCCTTCGCCTGCATCGAGACGATCTTGTAGCTCATCATCGTGGCCACGTTCGCCTCGATGAACCGCTCCACCAACTCCGTCCGGATGGCCGGGTTGTGGCCCAGCGTCGAGGTGCCGTCGAGCTTGTGCTCGCGGGCGAACTTCGCCAGGTCCTCGACGGTCTGGCGTGCACCCACCGCCGAGCCGATGTTCGAGCGCTCGAAGCTCAGCGTGGTCTGCGCGAGGTACCAGCCCCGGTTCTCCTCGCCGATGATGTTCTCCCGCGGGACGCGAACGTCTTCGAAGAACACCTCGTTGAACTCGTGCGAATCCGCCGCATTGATGAGCGGCCGCACCGTGATGCCGGGCGACTTCATGTCGACGATGAAGTAGGTGATGCCGCGGTGCTTCGGCGCATCCGGGTCGGTCCGCGCGAGCAGGATCATCCACTTCGCAACGTGCGCGCCCGAGGTCCAGATCTTCTGGCCGTTGATGATGTAGTCGTCGCCGTCGCGGACAGCGCGGGTCTGGAGCGAGGCAAGGTCGGAACCGGCGCCCGGCTCGCTATAGCCCTGGCACCAGATCGCGTCGCCGCTGAGGATTTCGGGCAGGTACTTCTTCTTCTGCTCCTCGGTGCCGTGGACGATGAGCGTGGGGCCCGCGAAGCCGACGGCGATGCCGAAGGGGCGCGGCGCGCGAGCTTCCGCCAGCTCGGAGTTGAAGATGAACTGCTCCATCACGCTCATGCCGGCGCCGCCGTATTCCTTCGGCCAGGCGGGCGCAATCCACTTCCGCTCCGCGAGCTTCTTCATCCACTCCCGTGTGCCCTGCTGGCTGAATGGATCAGCGCTCCCGCCCTTGGGCGCTTCACGAGCGATAAATTCGCGAACTTCTTGGCGAAAAGCCGCCTCTTCAGGCGTGTCTCGAAAATTCACCTGCGACCCCTTCGTTTCGAATCTCGTTCAGGAATGATACCTCCCGGTTCCCCTGCCGTCAGCGAATTGGCGTCGACGCAAGGTGCGCGAGGATTTCCTTCGACACATCCTCGAACCGCTCCTGGATGAGCCAGTGGCCCGCATCGAGCTCCACAAACCGGAATGGCCCGGTCATGTACTGCTCCTGCGTCGCCGTCGTCCCGCGGCCAACAGCCTGGTCGCGGTTCCCCCAGATCACGAGCGTCGGCGTGGCCACCATCTCGGAAACCTGCGGCGCGTCCGTTTGCTCCATTCCGAACGAGCCCCGGTACCAGTTGAGCGCCGCCGTCAGCGCTCCCGGCTGCGTGAACACTGACAGGTACTCTTCCACCTCTTCCGGCGGGCTCTCGGTCCAGACCGCCTTCAGCGCCGCCCAGTCGTTCTCGGCGAAGGCCGCCTCCGCGACGCCCGGCTCCTGGAAGAACCCAATGTACTGGCTCTTCTGCTGCTGGTCCGGGTCCTCGCGGAACGCCCGGCCATACGACGCCGGGTGCGGGATCGAAAGCGCCGTCCACGTCTGGATGCGCTCCGGGTAGGTCATCACCACGCGCCATCCGACGCCTGCGCCCCAGTCGTGGCCAACCAGGTGGAACTTCTCGACGCCCCACGCGTCCGCCAGCGCGATAACGTCGGCGGCGAGCAGGTGAGTCTGGTAGTTCTCGCGGCCTTCGGGGCGTGCACCCGGGCTGTAGCCGCGCTGGTCCGGCGCCAGGCAGCGGTACCCCGCCTCCACCAGCTTCGGCATGAGTTCGACCCACATGTGCGACGTCTCAGGAAAGCCGTGAAGCAGGATCACCGGCTCGCCCGACTCCCCCGCTTCCCGGCACCGAAACGTCATCCCGTTCGCCGCGATCTCTCGGATGCGTACTTCTGTGGACATTCCCTACCCCCTTCGTTCGAACGCCGGGCGAGTATACCGGCCGCGGCAAGCCCGGGAAGGGCGGGGTGGGCAGTAGGCCACACAAGGTACCCCCGCCGTGCTTGGCAGGCACCGGCGGGAGCGAAGACTGGCGGCCGTGGAATCGCCAACAGGTCGTGAGCCTGGATTCGCCCGCTAGTTCCGCGATTTCTTCGGTTGATTTCGTGAGCCACTCCCGCGCGAAACCCACGAAGAGCCGTCTCCGCCGGGCCTCGCTTGATCAGCTGCCGCCGTCGACTGATGCCGCCGCGACCGACCGGGCGGCGCCGGGTTCGCTCGAATCCTCGGGCTCCGGCTCGCGGCTTGGGCGAGCGAACAGGATCGCCACCGCCGCCGCGTACGTCACAGCGGCCGTAACCGTGAACGGGATGGTATAGCCGTCCGTCTGGTCGTGCAGAAACCCGACGCCGATCGGGCCCAGGCCGCTACCCACCTGCCCGGCCATGCTGATCAGCCCGAAGATCGACCCGAACGACAGCATCCCGAAAATCTCGCCCACCAGCAGTGACTGCATCATGTACACGTTGCCGATGGTGAACCCGAAGATGAGCGTCAGCACCCACGTCGAAAGCACGTTGTCGATGTAGACAATCAGCAGGATCGCCGTTGCCTGCACGACGAACAGCCCGAACGTCAGCAGCCGCTTGTCCACGCCATCGGCGAAGATGCCGACCACCAGCCGCGCAAGGATCGAGCCGAGCGCCGTCACGCTCAGGGTGAAGGCCGCCTCGCTCCGCGACCCGAGCCGGTCTTCGAGGAACGAAACCTGGTGGATGATGTAGCCCGTCTGCGCCACCAACACGAGCAGGAACGCGATGAAAATCGACCAGAACCCGATCGTCCGCATCGCTTCCTTGCGCTTCCAGGTGCGGTACTGGTTCGCGGCGCTGACGGTTGTGCTCGGGGTGATGGGAGTCGGGTCGCCGTCCGGCGGCAGGTTCATGTGTGCCGGGTCGAAGACGATGACCCCCAGCACTACCGGCAGCCCGACCACCAGCACCAGCGCACCGAGCACCGGCGTGGCGAGTTCGAGCCCGCCGACGTCGATGAGCCGGCTCGCGACGGGCGAAAGGATGACGCCGCCCAGCGAAACGCCGGTCGATGACACGCTCATCGCCAGCGCCCGCCGCCGTACGAACCAGCGCGTCATGATCGCGTTCACCGCCACGCCGGCCGACATGCCAAACGCGACGGCGAACACGAAGTACACCAGGTAGAGCAGCCACAGCTGGTCCACAAGCCCGATGAACGTTGCGCTCACGCCGTTCAGCACCATGCCGACGGTCATGAACGCGAGCGGGCCCCGCCGGTCGATCATCGGGCCCACAACAACCGACGTGAGGCCCGAAACCGTGAAGTAAATCGCGGGCGCAACGCTGACCTGCGTGTTGCTCCAGCCGTGCTTGTCTTCGAGCGCGCCCAGAAACACGGGCAGTCCGTAATAGCCCACGCCCACGCCCACAAACATGAGCAGTGCGCAGGCAATTGCGATGTACCAGCCGTAAAAGACGTTGCCCGGCAGGATCCGCGCCGCCGGAGGGACTCGATGCTTCGCCGCCTCAACCATTCGCATCAGTCTAATCGATGGCACCCATGCGACGTGAAGTCCCCGGGGCGGCGATGCACGAATCCTTATTTGTCGCGGACTATCTCGCCGAGTGCTGCCTGTGCGGCCGCCAGCCGTGCCAACGGCACCCGGAACGGGCTACACGACACGTAGTCCAGCCCGGTCCGCACGAAGAAGTTCACCGATGCCGGGTCGCCGCCGTGTTCGCCGCAGATGCCGACCTTCAGGTTCGGCCGTGACTTCCGCCCGCGCTCCGTTCCGATCTCGACGAGCTGGCCCACGCCCTCCTGGTCGAGCACCTGGAACGGGTCGTCCGGGAAGATACGCTGGTCGATGTACACCGGCACGAAGCGCGTGCTGTCGTCGCGGCTGATGCCCATCGCCGTCTGTGTCAGGTCGTTCGTCCCGAACGAGAAGAACTCCGCGATCTCGGCGATCTGGTCGGCCACCAGCGCAGCGCGCGGGAGTTCGATCATCGTGCCGACCAGGAAGTCGCCGTCGTAGTTCACTTCCTGGGCAACGCGCCGCACGATGTCGGCCTGTACCCGGAGTTCCTCGGGCGTCTGCACCAGCGGGATCATGATCTCCGGGTGCACCTCGATGCCTTCGCCCCGCACCTGCTTCGCCGCCTGGAATATCGCCCGCGACTGCATTTCGGTGATTTCCGGGTAGATGATCCCGAGCCGGCATCCCCGGAACCCCAGCATCGGATTGGTCTCCCGCAGCGCTTCGACCTTCGCCTTCAGCCGCGAGTAGTCCACGCCCAGCTTCGCCGCGAGCGCGCGAATGCCTTCGTCGTCGTGTGGCAGGAACTCGTGAAGCGGTGGGTCGAGCGTTCGGATCGTCACCGGAAGGCCGTTCATCACCCGGAAGATCGCAGCGAAGTCCTCGCGCTGATATGGCTCGATTTTCGCCAGTGCTGCCCGGCGCTCCTCGCTGGTCTCAGCCACGATCATTTCGCGGACCGCGTCGATGCGGTTGCCCTCGAAGAACATGTGCTCGGTCCGGCAGAGCCCGATGCCCTCGGCGCCGAACTCGCGTGCCGTCGCAGCATCCTGCGGGGTGTCGGCGTTCGCCCGCACGCGGATGGTGCGGAACTCGTCCGCCCACTCCATGAGCGTCCGGAAGTCGCCGGAGAGCGTCGGCTGCTCGGTTTCGATACGGCCCTCGAGCACCTCGCCGGTAGTCCCGTCGAGCGTGATGAAGTCACCGCGCTTTATGGTCGTGCCGTTCACGGAGAACGAACCGGCCTTGAGGTCGATTCTCAGGTCACTTGCGCCGGCGACGCACGGCTTGCCCATGCCGCGCGCCACCACCGCCGCGTGCGATGTCATGCCGCCGCGCGCGGTGAGCACCGCCTGGGCCGCGACCATCCCGTGGAAGTCCTCCGGCGCTGTCTCTGGCCGCACGAGGATGACCTCCTCGCCCTCGCGTGCCATGTTCTCCGCTTCGTCGGCGTCGAACACCACCTTGCCGGTCGCCGCCCCGGGCGAGGCGGGCAACCCCTGCGCGAGCTTGTTCGCCCGCGCACGAGCCTCCTCCTTGATGGTCGGGTGGAGGAGCTGGTCGAGCGCGGCCGGTTCGACGCGCTTTACCGCCGTCTCACGGTCGATGAGCCCTTCGTTCACCATGTCGACCGCGATTTTCACGGCCGCTGCGCCGGTTCGTTTGCCCGTGCGCGTCTGCAACATCCAGAGCTTCCCGCGCTCGACGGTGAACTCCATGTCCTGCATGTCCTTGTAGTGCCGTTCGAGCTGCTCGGCGTACTGCGCGAACTCGCGGTAGACCTCGGGCATTTCCCGTTCGAGTTCGGCGATTGGCCGCGGTGTGCGAATGCCCGCAACCACGTCCTCGCCCTGGGCGTTCACCAGGTACTCGCCGTAGAGCTCGTGCTCGCCGGTCGCCGGGTTGCGGCTGAACGCCACGCCGGTGGCGCTCGTGTTCCCGAGGTTGCCGAAGACCATCGTCTGCACGTTCACCGCGGTGCCGAGGTCGTCGGGGATCTTGTTCAGCCGCCGATAATCCACCGCCCGGCGCCCGTTCCAGGAATCGAACACCGCGGCGATGGCCCGCCGGAGCTGCTCCATCGGGTCATCCGGGAACTCGACGCCCTTCTCCTCCCGGATGATCTGCTTGAAGCGTTCGGTGATCTGCTCGAGTTCCTGCTGCGAAAGCTCCTGGTCTTCGCGCCCGGCCTTCACTTCCTCCATTACGTGGTCGAACCGCTCGCCGTTGACGCCGAGCACGATCTTCCCGAACAGCTGCACGAACCGCCGGTAGGCGTCCGCTGCGAACCGCGGGTCCCCGGTCATCTCGGCAATGCCCCGGACGGTCTCCGCGTTCAGACCCAGGTTGAGCACCGTGTCCATCATCCCGGGCATCGAAAACCGCGCGCCCGACCGGACGGACAGGAGCAGCGGGTTCGACGGGTCGCCGAACCGGCGACCCATCTGCGATTCAACGTCCCGGAGCGCCTCCTCGACCTGATCCATCATCCCGTCCGGGAACTTGCCGTTGGCCGAGTAGTAATTGCAGGCCTCGGTTGTGATGGTGAACCCGGGCGGGACCGGTACCCCGACCCGCGTCATCTCTGCCAGCCCCGCCCCTTTGCCCCCGAGGAGGTCGCGCATCGAGGCATCGCCTTCGCGGAACAGGTAGACGTACTTGGTGCTCATCGCGGACCTCCCGTAGTGGCTGCTCGAAATCGTTGCTGCAGGCTCTCGCGTGCATCGCGCGGCGTAGTGCGCAACACCGCACCTTCTTATCGTGCACTACGTAGGGAGGGCCGCGTCAGGGCGCCGGGCGAGGCGTGTTACTACTCAGAGACGCGAGAAAGAATCCGCGACGTTCTCGAAATGCTCAGGCGTGTGGCGTTTGCCAAGTGGCCAGCCGCTGGAGTTCGGTCGACTTTCGCACTTCGTACGGGTGTTCAGCCTCGTCGAGTGCGCGCAGCTCCTCCGGGAGGCTCGCCAGCGCGGCCTCTGCTCGCTCCTTCGATACGGCGAGCGCTTCTCGCTCCCGGACCCTCCGTCCGTCCTGCATCAGCAGTTCCAGCACCGGCCGCCCGCCCTCGGGCGGCGGCTCGTCGGCCATGGCCATCAGGTCGTGCTGCACCTTGCCGCCGGCTTCGAACCGGTATACCTGCTTCGGGCCGGGGAGCGTCGCCTTGCCCGTCGAACGCTTCATCTTCGGTCCGGCCTCGTCGGCAACGAGCTTGTACACCATGCCGAGGGCCGGCACATCGCCGCCCGTCCCGAGCTGCGTACCCACGCCGTACGCGTCTATCGGCGCTCCCGCCGCCCGGAGCTCCGCGATGCGGTACTCGTCGAGGTCGCCCGATGCGAAGATCTGGACCGACTCGAGCCCCGCGTCGTCGAGCACCTTCCGCACTTCCTTCGCGAGTTCGGCGAGATCGCCGGAATCGAGCCGCACAGCGCGCAGTTGCACCTCGTCGCCGAGTTCGCGCACGACCGCCGCAGCGCGCCTCGCCCCCTCCACCGTGTCGTACGTGTCTATCAGCAGCGTGGTGCCCTTCGGGAACGTCTTTAGAAAGTGGCGGAACGCGTCGGCCTCTCGATCGAACGACATGACGTACGAGTGGGCCATCGTGCCGCTCAGCGGGATTCCGTAGATCTGCCCCGCCAGCACGTTCGATGTGGCCACGGCGCCGCCAATGAAGCTCGCGCGCGCCGCCCACAGCGCCGCATCGGGACCGTGGTCCCGCCGCGGCGAGAAGTCGACGAACGACCGGGGCCCGCACGCAATTGCCACCCGCGCTGCCTTCGACGCCACGAGCGACTGGAACCCAATGCACGTCAGGAGGAACGTCTCCATGATCTGCCCCTCGATGACCGGCGCGGTTACCCGCATGACCGGCTCGTCGGGGAACAGCAGTTCGCCCTCCCGCATCGCCCAGACTTCGCCCGAGAAGCGGAGTTCGCGGAGGTGTTCAAGGAAGGACTCACGAAAAACGCCGAGGCTGCGCAGGTAGTCGATCCCGTCGTCGTCAATCGAAAAGTTCTCGAGAAAGTCGGCCGCATCCTCGGTCCCGCACGCAAGGAGAAAATTTCGCCGCCGGGGCAGTTTCCGCGGGAAGAGCTCGAACGTCGCCTGTCCCTCCATGCCGTGCTCGAAATAGCTCGCGGCCATCGTGAGCTCGTAGAAGTCGGTCAGGAGCGAGACGTTCGCCGGGCTAACCAGTTCCATCGGAGGATCACTCGATCCGCGCACCCGCGGCGCGCATCTCTTCGATCGCCCGGTCGCCATCGCCGGGCTTCAGGTCCACCGCGCGGATGCCAGCGGTGACCACCGTCGCATCGAAGCCGAGCCGCAGCGCATCGAGCACGGTGTCTCGGACGCAGTAGTCGGTCGCCAGGCCGACCACGACAACCTTCTTGATGCCCCGCTCGCGAAGCGCGTCCTCCAACTCCGTTTCTGCCTTTTCGCCCGTTTCGGGATGCCGCACGCTGAAGCCGGAGTAGCCGTCTTCGCCGCCGGTGCCCTTTTTCACAACGGGTCCGTCGACCACCTCGAGGGCGGGATGGAACTCCGCTCCCCAGCTATCTGCCACGCAGTGCACCGGCCAGATTCCGCCGTCTTTCTCGAAGTGCGGTGTGCTCTCCGGGTGCCAATCCAGGGTGTAGGCCACGGTGCTGCCGGCCGCCCGGGCGCGCCGGATCTCGTCGTTCATCGCTTCGATCGCTTCTTCGCCGCCCGGCACGTACAGGCTGCCCTTGGGGTCGGCGAAGTCGTTCTGGGCGTCGACGACGATCAATGCGGTTTCTGCGTCGTAGTCCACCATGTGCTCACTATACAAGCGCGGATGTGCGCGATGACTCCCTTCGAGCCGCTGCCGTTGTCACAGTTTCCGATAGACTGGCTGATGTGCGCCGCGGCAACGCTGGCCGGCGTGAGTCGCGTCATTCACCCGGGGCGCGTGCCTTTTTGGCGCCTAACCCGCCGCCCGGTATCATTTCGTGGTTACGTTTGCAAGGGATAGACAACGATGGCCTACGAGCTTGACCTCCTGAACCCGAACGACACGCGCCCCGAGCGCCCCGACTTCAACAGCGGCGACACCGTCCGCGTGCACGCCAAGGTGGTCGAGGGCGACAAGGAGCGCATCCAGGTCTTCGAGGGCATCGTCATCCGGAAGCGCCGCAAGGGACTGTCGTCGAACTTCACCGTGCGCAAGATTTCGAGCGGCATCGGTGTCGAGCGCACGTTCCCGCTGTACAGCCCCCGCGTCGACAAGATCGAAGTCGTTCGGCGCGGCAAGGTTCGCCGCAAGAACCTGTACTACCTCCGCGGCCTCACCGGAAAGGCCGCCCGCATCAAGGAGAAGCGCTTCTAAGCCGCTTCCCGTCCAGGCAGTTCGAGGCCGCCCACGCCGGGCGGCTTCCTTGTGTGCGAAGCCGTTACCGTTCGACCGACGCGATGAAGGCGTAGCGCGGCTGCCCTCCCCGGTGGATTTCAATCTCCACGCCGGGAAATGCCTCGCTTAACGTCGCCTCGCACAGGGCGGCCTCCTCGGCGGTCGCCGGCTCGCCCACGAAGACCGTGATGACGCCCGCCTCGGCGCCACCGGCCTGCCTCGTGCCTTCGACCAGCGCCGAGACCGCCGAATCGGTCGCCACCGCAAGGGTCCCGTTCACGAGCGCAATGGCCTGCCCCGCCCGCACGGAGATCCCGGCCGCCTTCCGGTCGCTTGTCGCCCGGGTGACTTCGACGCACGCGACGCCCGGTAGTGCCTCACTCATCCGCGTGAGATTCCAGCGCGCTGTGTTCGAAGGCTCGAAGGCGAGCGCCGCCGCCAGTCCCTGGGCGAGATTCTCGGTGGGGACGACGTGCAGCGTGCAGCGGGTCAACGTTGCTGCCTGGCGCGCCGCAGGGACAACGTCCTTGTGGTTCGGCAGGACGATAACGTCCGCCACCCCGAGTTGGTCCGCTGCGGCGGCAATGGCGCCAGCGTTCGGCCGCCACGATGCGCCAGCATCGACCGCCACCGCGCCGAGGCTTTCGAACATGGCGCTGATCCCCTCGCCGGGGCTGACCGCCAGCAGCGCCGTCAGCGCACCCGCCCCCGTCCCGCTCGCGCGGAACCGGCCGTGCTGTTGCGCCATATCCTCGACCTTCGCGCGCGAAACCACGCCGAACCGCGCCGCCGCGTCGAGCACCGCCTGCCCATCGTCCGCGTGCACGTGGACATGAACCGCCTCCGGGGTGCCAACCACGACCACCGAGCGATTCCCGCCCGACTCGGCCCACGCTCGAACTGCCTCCACATCGAGCGTCCCGTTATGGGGTTCGAGGACGAATTCGGTGCAGTAGCCGAACTCTTCGGCTCCGTGGGTCGCCAGTTCCGCAATCGGACGGTCGGGCATGGCGGGGAGTTCCACCGGGTCGCCCGTGAGCGCCGCCAGCACCCCCCGCAAGATCACGCAGATGCCTTCCCCGCCTGCGTCGGGCACCCCCGCCTCGCGGAGCTTCGGCAACTGGTCGATGGTCCGCGCCTCGGCCGCTTCGGCTGCCTCCAGCGCGGCGCGGACGACCGGCAGGCAGGGTTCGCCGTGCCCCTCGCCGGGGAGCTGCGCCGCCGTTTCCCGGGCGGCGGCCGCGGCTTCACGAAGCACGGTCAGCATTGTGCCCTCGACCGGTTCGCTCACCGCCCGGTAGGCGGCACGGGCTGCCGCTTCGAGCCCGGTCGCGAGCGCCGCGGCGTCGAGCGATCCGTCCAGTTCGGCGGCCCCGGCAGCCAGCCCGCTCAGCGCCTGCGAGAGGATGACGCCGGAGTTCCCGCGCGCACCGTAGAGCGCCCCTTTCGCGAGCCCATCGAGAACCGCCTTCGGGGTTCGCGGCGAAACGAGCGCCGCCGATTCGACGGCTTCGCGCAGCGTCGCCGACATGTTCGTGCCCGTGTCGCCATCGGGGACGGGGTAGACGTTGATCGCGTCGATTGCAGGCGCTGCTTCGGCCAGCACCCGCGCTGCGGTCGAGGCTATTGAGACGAGTTCGTCGCCGTTCAGCGGGCCATCCAGGCCCGGCCGGGATGCCTCCGTTTGGCCGTTGCGGGGCGTCGATGCTACCATTGCGATTCGCGGATCATCTCAGATAAAGGTAGAAAACGCATGGCTAGTGGCGCCTGCGACGTTTGCGCAAAGACAACGCAGTTTGGCCGGCACATCCGGCACAAGCACTCCGGGCGCTGGGAGCGGAAGGCGCCAAAGAAGAGCCGCTTGTTCCGACCCAATGTCGCCAAGCACCGGGTCTTCATCAATGGCCAGTGGCAGCGGCTGAACATGTGCACGCGCTGCCTGCGCACGCTCGTCAAGGTCTAATTCACGTCTCATCGCGACAGATGCAGAAGCGGCCCACCCGGGCCGCTTCTTTTCGTGTCCCTGGTTCCGCCTAGACCTCGGGGATCACTCGCTTGATGACCGCTTTCGTGAACTCCATCGTGTTCAACGTGCCGCCGAGATCCGCGGTTTTCTCGCCGCTCGCGATGCAATCCCGGACGCTGTCGATGAGCCGCTTGCTCATGTCCCGCTGCCCGAAGAACTCGAGCAGGTAACCGTACGCCTCGATTGACCCGGCCGGGTTCGCGATGCCTTTCCCGGCGATGTCGGGCGCCGTTCCTCCCGCCGGGTCGAAGATGCCGATGATCGGCTGGTGGCTCGGGGTGAACGCATAGGACGCGCTCGCGCCCAGCCCGATTGACCCGATGAGCCCGTACACAGCATCGCTCAGGAAGTCGCCGTATTCGTTCGGGCACACGATGACGTCGAACTGCTCCGGGTTGATGATCACCTTCGCGAGGAGCGAGTCGAAGAGCTCGCGCCGGTGCTCCGTGTTCCGGTACTCCTTCGCCACTTCGTCGACGATCTCCTCGAACAGGCCGTCGGCGGCGCGCTGGATCGTGTACTTGCTGGTCGAAACCACGCTGTGCCGGTGTCGCTCCGCAAGCCGGAAGGCGAAGTGGGCTGCGTGCTCGACCGGGATGCGCTCCATCACGCGGATGCTGACCGCCGAGTACCTCCCGAGCCGGATGCCGGCGTCCTCGTAGGTCCCGCCGACCGCCACGCGCACCACGTGCAGGTCGATGTTCCCGGTGTAGTTCCGGCTCACGCCGGGGTAGGTCCGGCACGGTCGGTGAATCACGGCCAGGTTCAGGCGATCCCGCAGCACCTGGTTCGGGCTCACCGTTTTCGTCACGGTCGGGTACTTCATCGCCGCGCCGAGCGCTTGCGTGAGTTCGATGCCTTCGTCCAGCGCGGCGGTCCCTGCTTCGCGCCGCTCAAGGCTCCAGTCCACGGGACGGAACGTCACCGGGTTCCCGAGGGCGTCGTTCAGGGCGTGGATCGCGTCGCGCAATTCGGCGGCGATGCCATCTCCGTTCAGTTCTGCGACTTCGCGGGTCATGCACTTCTCCGGCGCGTTTGACCTCAGCCTACGACATCGCCGCCCCTGCGCGTTATCAACCTGTGTGCGAACCAGCCACCGTCGTCATGAGCTCCCGTATCTCGTGGGACATCGAGTGCAGGAGTTGCTCTGTTTGTCCGGGGCTCATGTGGCGGTTGAGCACCCTGGTGACGGCCGAGATCACCCGCACCGGGTCGAGGTCCGGGAAGATCGCCTCCTCTCCGATGCGCTGGAGGAACTCGTCCCGGTGGCGAATCCGCGCCGGGTTCCGGGTCGGGTCCCAGCCTTCGTAGTAGATGCCGCGAATCAGCATCGGCAGCTGCGCGGCGAACTGCGCGACCTCTTCGATGGTTAGCTGATCGCGCGCGGTGTGGAGGAATGCGCGAAGTGCGAGGTACGCGCGCTGTGGATCGTCGGTGTGGAGCTCCTGGCAAAGCTCCTTGATCCACTCGTTGGTTTGCTGCACCGTCGCGTCGATCCCGGCAACACTGTTCTGAGGCATCTCCGATTCCCTCGGTCTCCCCCGTCACGCCGGGGACTGAGCCGGTGCGGCGTGGTCGTGGATGTGCGCTTCCTTGCCGTGGCGGTCGTTCTCGTCTCCCTGTTCGAAGTCGTGGCTATGGACGAGCTGGCTGTGGTTGTGCTCGTGCGTGTGCCAGTACTCGCGGTGATCGAAGCCACCGTCTTCGCGGTGGTAGTGGACGACATGGTAATGGTCGTGCGTGTGCACCACTGGCGGGTGCGAATGTTCGGGCTCGCGGCCTTCGCCTTCCGTGTACTGTCGAATCGCTGGCTGTGCCATACGAGACCTCCTTATCGGTTGGTCAAGGCAACATAACAGCAAGCTCATCCCGCGAAGGTAGCGCGCGACCGGTTCGGATCTCGGTTTCGTCAAAGCCGACTAAACGAAGTGTCGTCGGAAACAGGCGGATATGACGGATCCGCGCGATTTCTCATAATCATTGTCGCTGCTAGACTCCCATCGCCCCGGCATGTCAAGGCTGTAACCAACCCGTTCTGTTATCGATAAGAACCTCTCATGCCGGCAATCAGGGAGGACGTATGCTGTTGGCGCAGATCACTATTCCGGCGGCAAGCGTTGCCGCCGTACTTTTCGCCATCTGGCTGGCGTACGACGTGCTGCGTCGCGACAGAGGCTCTGCGTCGATGCAGGAAGTCGCCGGCACCATTCTCGAAGGCGCGAACGCCTTCCTGAATCGCCAGTACCGGACAATCGGCATCCTCGCCGTCGTAACGGCAGTTGTCGTTGGCGTCGTTGTTGGTGCGTTCAAGGAGGACACCGAAACAGGCGTCCTCACTGGCGTCGCCTTCATCGTCGGCGCGCTGGCGTCGGGTATCTCTGGCTACATCGGCATGTCCATCGCCGTGCGGGCGAACGGCCGCACCGCAGCCGCAGCCCAGAACAGCCTCGCCGAGGCCATCAACGCATCGCTCCGCGGCGGTGCGGTCTCCGGCTTCCTGGTCGTCGCGCTCAGCCTCATCGGTGTGGCTGGCATCTTCGCCATCTACTCCGCAGTGCTCGGCCACAGCGTGCAGACCACGCCCTTCCTCATCGTCGGCTTCGGCTTCGGCGCGAGCTTCGTGGCCCTCTTCGCCCAGCTCGGCGGCGGTATTTACACCAAGGCCGCCGACGTTGGCGCCGACCTTGTCGGGAAGGTCGAAGCGGGCATTCCCGAAGACGACCCGCGAAACGCGGCGGTGGTTGCCGACCTCGTCGGTGACAACGTTGGCGACTGCGCGGGCCGCGGCGCCGACCTGTTCGAATCGATGTCCGCCGAGAACATCGGCGCGATGATCCTCGGCGCATCCATCTATGTGGCCACCGGCGATATCGAGTGGGTGCTCTTCCCGCTCGTGCTCCGCTCCTTCGGCGTGTTCGCCACCATCCTCGGCATGCTGACCATCCCGTTCTGGTCCTCCCGCATCAAGGACCCGATGGGCGCCCTCAACGGTGGCTACTGGACGATCACCGTCCTGAGCGTGGCAGGTCTCGCGTTCACCACCTGGGCGATGCTCGACGACGTCTGGCACTGGTTCTTCTTCTGCGGGATGGTCGGCATCGTCGTCGGTATCGCGTTCGTCTACATCACGCAGTACTACACCGCCGGTTCGTGGCGGCCCGTCCAGGAAATCGCCCAGGCCAGCCGCACCGGTTCCGCCACCAACATCATCATCGGTACAGCTGTCGGTTTCGAAACCACGGCGGTCACCGCCATCACCGTCGGCACCGGCCTCGTGGTTGCCTTCGTGCTCGGCCAGCAGGCCGACCTCGAAAACGTGAGCGACATCTCGACCGGCGTGTTCGGTACGGCCGTCGCCACCATGGGCATGCTCATGTCCGCCGCGTACGTCCTCGCGATGGACACCTTCGGCCCGATTACCGACAACGCCGGCGGCATTACCGAGATGGCCGAAGGTACCAAGCCCGAAGCCCGCGAAATCACCGACGCGCTCGACGCCGTCGGGAACACCACGAAGGCGCTCACCAAGGGCTACGCGGTCGGTTCCGCCGCCCTCGCTGCCTTCCTCCTCTTCACCGCCTACCTCGACGAAGTGCGGCTCGAGATGTCCCACATCGCCTCGGACGACCCGACGCGCTACGTCACACTGCAGCAGGACAACCTCATCGCCGAGCGTGGTGAGGACAACCGGACCGAACTCGCCGCCGCGGTGAGCGAATACGTGGCCGCCCTCGAAGCCCTCCGCGAGGAAGTGGGCGACGAAGACGCCTTCGGCGAGGCCGATGTGGACGCACTCGTGGTCGCCGACCGCGAGGAGACCGCCGCAATCCTGGGCCGCAAGGTGCAGGATGGCCACCTCACCGACGAGCAGGTGCGGCCCTTCCTCGAGGCGGGCAGCCCGCTGCCGCTCCCCCGCATCATGCCCGTCAACCTCGGCAAGGTAGACGTGTTCGTCGGCGCCCTGCTCGGTGTGATGCTCGTCTTCCTCTTCAGCTCGCTCGCGATCCGCGCCGTGGGCCGCGCGGCCGGGCACATCATCGAAGAGGTTCGGCGCCAGTTCCGCGAGAACCCCGGCATCATGACCGGCGAAGTCCGGCCCGACTACGCCCGCGCGGTCGACATCACCACCCGCGCCGCGCTCCGCGAGATGATCGCGCCCGGCGTCCTGGCTGTGGCGATGCCCGTGGCCGTCGGCCTCATCTTCCGCTACGCGTTCGGTGGGGATGGCAACGAAGGCTGGGCATCCGTCGCCGCCCTCCTGATGGTCGGCACCATCGGTGGTGTGCTCGTGGCGACCTACCTGAACAACGCGGGTGGTGCCTGGGACAACGCGAAGAAGTTCATCGAATCCGGTGCACTCCGCGAGCCCGACGGCACTGTTGTCGGCAAGGGCACCGAAACCCACGCCGCTGCCGTTGTCGGCGACACCGTCGGCGACCCGTTCAAGGACACGGCCGGCCCGGCGCTGCACGTTCTCGTGAAGCTGCTCAGCACCATCACGCTCGTGCTCGCGCCGCTGTTTATCAGCTAGCGGCCAGCCAACGCTCCGTATCTATAAGGTGAGGCGCGCCATCCCGGCGCGCCTCACTCTCTTGTGTCGCCCCGCATCCGTCGCGACAATGCCCCGGCCGGGACACCGGCTGGGGTGCACCTGTGCCAGCTCCGCTCGAAGGCAAGCTCGTCCGGCTCCGTGCCCGCGAACCCGAAGACGAGCCGTACTACTACCGCTGAATCAACGACCCCGAGGTCTCGCGGTACCTCGCCGCGCGGTATCCCTTCTCGCACGCGCAGGAACGCGACTTCCTTGGAACGCCCCCGGGCTACAGCCACTTTGTCGCGTCCGTTGTCACACTCGCTGACGACCGCCTCATCGGCGACGTCGAGCTCCGCGTGGGCCCGCCAGAGAACCGCGCCGGCGAAGTCGGGATCATGATTGGAGAGCGGGATTGCTGGGGCCGCGGTTACGGCACCGACGCACTCCGCACCCTCTGCCGGTTCGCCTTTGAGCAGATGAACCTCCACCGCATCGAACTCCACGTCTTCGCCGAGCACGAGCAAGCCATCCGCGTGTACGAACGCGTCGGATTCCGTGTCGAAGGGCGCCGGCGAGACGCCATCTACAAACACGGCCGCTTTCACGACATGCTGCTCATGAGCGTGCTTCAAGGCGAACTGCGCCGCGGCGAGTGAGCCGGTACCCCGCTGCCGTCTAAGTGCCGGCCTGGCTTCACGAGCAGCCCCTGGCGCGATGCTTCGGCCGCCGCACCGCTGTCGCGCGCTGTTGCGGGGCGAACTATCTGTGCTGGCGGCGGAATTGCCGCACCGTATGCGAGACATAAACAGTTTGCGGCGGCTCCTTTCGGAGGGCCGAACTATGGGTTTCCCCTATCGCAGGTATTCGGTTATGCCTACTACGCGGTAAATTTGTGATAGAAAGCGCAAAGATGGGTTGACAGCGTTGTTACCCGATTGATAGCGTCCGCGGTGGAGTTGCGAGACGTGCTTCGCGTTTGGCACGCGCAACGCTGCGGAATGCGCCTCGGCGCAACGGGGGACCCACTTTTCGGGGGTGAGTTCGGCAGTCAATGCCGATAGGGCGACCTTCCGTCCGAACCCGTCAGCTAACCCCGTACGCAGAAGGAAGGCCTCGGGCAGGTCAGCCCTAATAACGAGGCAAAAGCCACGACCTCGGTCCATCACCCGTCGCTTGCGACTAGCAAGGAGAGAACCAGCATGCCGGCTTTGCAGGAAGCCCCACCAAAGTCTTGCCCCAAGTGCCGCGGCTCGATCATTGTCGAGCGGGACTGGCACGGCACCTATGGTAGCTGCATCATGTGCGGCTACGTGCACGAAGTGCTCACCAGCCCGCCCGTCGACATCGCCGCTGAAGAGGCCGCGCTGCCCCAGCGCCAGCGCCGGCGCCAGCCCTCCCACGGCAAGCTGCGCCTCTGACGCTTCCCATCCGGCTCCATACCGGCTTCCGCGGCCCCTGGCGAACCCTCCAGGGGCGTTTCTCTTTCCCAACACCCACGCGCTCTCTAGAATGCCCTCCACCGTCTGGAGGGTTTCATGTCGTACATCCGGCTCTCGATTGCCCGGCCCCGCAGGGGCGACGAAGCGCGCCTCGAACAGGTAATGCGGCAAATCGCCGAGGCAGTGGCCAAGCATGAAGGCTGTCTCGAAAGCTACGTCCTCAAGCCCCACGACGACAGCGGCGAAATCGCACGCATCGCCATCTATAAAGACGAGGACTCCGCCGAACAGGCCGCCAACGACGACCACATCATGTCGCTCCGCGCGGAACAGCACCTGCTCTCCGAGCCTGGTCACGTCGAGCGCGCGTTCTTCACCGTCTAGTCCGGCAGGTTCCCGGGCTGTCACGCACTGCACCCTGTTCGAATCATTGTCCGCCCGCGTGCTGGAGTGTTTCCCTTGGGTTGACCCGCCCGTTGGGCTTCCGGGAACCATCGGAGCACCATTAGGGAATCGGCCGAGACTATTAGGGGGTTCCCTTATAGGATGCGGACCGAGGCGGGATAGACTTCAGGACGTTGTTAGGGGTTTCCCCGGCAGTTATGCAACACTGGTCTAGAGTGAACGCAGGGTTGCTTCGCACCGCGAGGTGCACGGGGAATCCCCAGATGGCGGAGGCAAGAACTATATGAGCTCGATTTCTCGCACAGGTCGTCCTGTCACTCGCAGTGCTACCCCTACCGGGAGCCCCGGCGGCCACCGTATCCGCATCCTCCTCGTCGATGACCATGCTGTCATTCGGCAGGCTCTCCGCATGCTGCTCGAGAGTCAGCCCGAACTCGAAGTCGTAGCCGATGTGGAAAACGGCCGGGACGCCGTGCAGGCGGTCGAGCGCTACAACCCCGACGTCGTCCTTATGGACGTCGTCATGCCCGGCCTCAACGGCCTCGAGGCCACCCGGCAGATCCGCCGCGCCAGCCCGGGCACCCGCGTCGTGATGCTCTCCGGCTTCGTCGATGAGGACCAACTCCTCGAAGCCCTCCGTGCGGGCGCTTCGGGGTACATCATCAAGAAGTCCGACGTCTCCGAGCTGGTGCTCGCCATCCAGACCGTCCACCGCGGCAACAGCTACTTCTCGAGCGCCCTCAGCGAAGGTTTCGACCTCGCCGAAGTGCTGTACCAGGCCAAGCGCGCCGACCAGCGCACCGGTGTCGACGCCCTCACCCCCCGCGAGCGCGAAGTGCTCCAGCTCATCGCCGAGGGCTACACCAACCAGGGCATCGCCCAGGAGCTCTTCATCAGCGTCAAGACGGTCGAAGCGCACAAGTCCCACATCATGGCCAAGCTTCACGCGCGCAACCGCACCGACCTCATCCGCTATGCCCTGCGGAAGAACATCGTGCGGCTCGAAAGCGTCGAAGAAGGCGAGCGCATGCTCGGGCTCGGCGAGGACGCCGCAGCCGGCTAAGCCGCACGTTCGACAACGGCAACACGAACGGGCCCGGTTCTCGAGAACCGGGCCCGTTTCTCGTGCGTTTCGAACCCGCGCACGTGGCCGCCGGTCGCGCAATCGGCCGGTTTCTTCGGCACTTGAGGGCGCACCGAAACCTCCGCGCGCATTTAGGGGATCGCCCCCGGTCTGTTAGGGACTGTCGCCCCTCCGCGTGGGCCTTTCCCGATAACTCCTCGCGCACGCAATTCCTACGCTGGGGCCACGTTTCGAGGGAGGTTTCCGCCCGGCCGTGATTGAACTCACCCGCATCGACGGAACCACGTTCTACCTCAATCCCGACCTCATCGAGGTCGTCGAGGCAAGCCACGACACCCACATCACGCTCACCAACGGGCACAAGTACGTCTGTACCGAACCCCCGCCCGTCATCGCCGAGCGCATCGCCGAATACCGGCGCGCCACCACGGCCGCGCTCCGGAGGATTGCCTGATGGACCTGGCTACCGTCATCGGCATCACCATCGCGCTGGGCGGCATCATCGGCGGCAACATCGCCGAAGGCGGGAACCCCGCAGCCCTGTTTAACCTCCCCGGTCTGCTGATCGTCATCGTCGGCACGCTGGGCGCCTGCGTCGCGTCGCAGTCACTCGCCGTGCTGGGCGGGCTGCCGAAGGCACTCTTCACAGCCTTCTCCACGCCGAACCAGCACGACGCGCCGGCCACCGTCGACCTCTTCGTGAACATGTCCGACAAGGCCCGCCGCGCAGGCCTGCTCGCCCTTGAAGGCGACGTCGGCCAGATCGAAGACGCGTTCACCCGCAAGGGTGTGCAGCTCATGATCGACGGCACCGACCCCGAGCTCCTGCGCGAGATCATGGAGATCGAGGCGGAGTCGGTGAAGCACCGCCACGAGCGCAACTACCAGCTCCTCGAATTCATGGGCGGCATCGCCCCCACGATCGGCGTGCTCGGAGCGGTCATGGGCCTCATGACCGTCATGCAGCACCTCAACGAGCCCGACCACATCGGCCCCGGCATCGCGACCGCATTCGTCGCCACGTTCTACGGCGTCGCGAGCGCGAACGTCCTGTTCCTGCCGCTGGCGCGAAAGCTCCAGAACAACAGCAAGCGCGAGCAGCAGTACCTCCAGCTCGTGATCGAAGGCCTCATGTCCATCCAGGCCGGCGATAACCCGCGCATCGTGCGCGAAAAGCTCGAGGGCTTCCTGAACCCCGCCGAGCGCCGCAGCGGCCGCGCCGACGAAGGCGCTTCCGGTAGCACCGTCTCCCGGCGGGAGGCCGCATGAGCCGCCGAAAAGCCCCCGAGGCACAGCCGCACGACAACCACGAGCGCTGGATCGTCAGCTACGCCGACATGCTCACCCTGCTGTTCGCCCTGTTCGTGGTGCTCTACGCCACCAGCGACGCCAACCCGCACAAGCTCGATAAGGTTCGCGAGTCCATCGACCGCGCCTTCAGCGTTGGCGTTCTCCAGGGCAGCCACGGCACCTCGCCCATCTTCGAGGGCGGCGGCATCGTCCCCGGCATCAACGCCATCAAGGCGTCGAACATGGCCGACATCTCCGCACAGCTGCACGCCTTCGCGGAGGAGCGAGGCCTCATCGGCAAGATCCAGATCCGCGAAGAACCGAACGCCATCACCATCAGCCTCGCCGACAACCTGCTGTTCAGTTCGGCCAGCGCCGATCTGAAGCCCGGGAGCCAGGAGGTCCTCCTCGAGGTCTCGCGCATCCTGGCCGAGCTCCCGAACGACCTGCGGGTCGAAGGGCACACCGACAACATCCCGGTGAACAGCCCCGACTACGACACCAACTGGGAGCTCTCCGCCGCGCGTGCCTCCACCGTCCTCCGCTTCCTTATCGAAAGCGGCGGACTGGCCCCGGACCGCCTCGAGCTCGCGGGCTACGCCGACACCCACCCCATCGCAGATAACTCCACGCCCGAGGGCCGCGCCCTCAACCGGCGGGCAGACATCGTCATCGTCTACCCAACGCAGGAGGAACTCGACCGCGCTCTCGAGGAGGAAGGGACAGAGCCATGAAAGACCCCAAGATCCTGGTAGGAGGCGCCGCTCTCCTTGCCGCCCTGTTCTTCTTCTACATCAAGCCTAACTACGTCGACGCCAAGGACCCGGTGGTCTACAGCCCCGAGGACGTCGCCGCTGCGCCCCGGCCGACGATCACGCTCGAAGAGCGCGTCCTCAACCTTCGCGCACCCGCGGCAGCTCCGCGCTACCTGAAGCTCGCTGCGGCGCTCGAATTCGAAGACCCGGACCACGCCTGGCTCGGGCTCGAAGGCGAAGCACTCGCAGCCCGCAACCAGTCCTTCGCGGCCGAGCTCCAACCCGAACTCCACCGCATCTGGGACGTGATCACCGAGGTCGTGGGCGCCCGCTCCATCGAACAGGTGTCCACGCCGGAAGGACGCGACGAGCTGAAGCGCGACCTCGTGAGCGCGCTCAACGAACAACTCCACAGCCGCAAGGTCGCGAAAGTCTACTTCGTGACCTTCATCACCCAGTGAGGCCGCACGTAATGTCCGACCCCAGGTTGGTGCTCTCCCAACTGCTCTCACCCGCCCAGGCCGAAACGCTCGATGCGGGCGCCCGCGAACTCTGGGCAACCGCCGCTGCCGCACTCGAGGCGGCGCTCAACGCCGCACCCACCCTCGCCGATGTCACCGGGCGGCTCGCGATGCCCGAGGAGCTTGTCGGCGACTTCGCCGAGCCACACATCGTGCTGCCCATCGAGGTCAGCACCGAGCGCGAACAATCGGCGGACGCCTACCTCGTGCTCCCCACGCCGCTGGCCGCGATGTTCCTCGACTCCCAGGCCGACGAGGAGGCAGACCAGGAACAGCAGACGATGGTCGTGGCGTCGACGGTGCTCGGCCAGGTCGCCCAGGCGCTGAACTCGAACGCCTTCCCAGGGTGGTCCGCAGGCCTCGCTATCGCGCTCGACGAGATGCAGGCCAACGCGATGCCGGACCTGCTCGCCAGTCTCGACGACCCGGTCCTCGCCCTCAGCGCGGCGGTAACGACGGGCAAGACGCTGCCCTTCACGCTGATCCTGCCCGGCACGTTCCTCGACATCCTCGCCAGCGCAGCCCCGGCGTCTGCGACCGCCGAACCGGCCACCGCCCGGCCTGCCGCGGCCTCCGGGATCGATCCGACGCTCGGGTTCTCGCTGACCGAGGAGGAGATCCAGTCCGCCGAGTTGATCGACGAAGCGCCGCAGCCTGCCCGTCCGGTCGCTGCTGGTGCGTCTTCCGGTGAGGCGCCATCCCGCGAACCCACGCCGATTTCGCAGGCGCCACGGGCCGCCCGTGCCCGGTTTGCACCGCTCTCGGAGCCCGACCGGTCCGGCGCCCGCAACAGCATCGACCTCATCGCCGGGCTGCACATGAACGTGACCGTCGAGCTCGGCCGCACCGAACTCACCGTCGCCGAGGTGCTCGGCCTTGGCCCCGGCTCGGTTGTCGAACTCGACCGGCTCGCCGGCGAACCCGTCGACATCCTCGTGAACGACCGCCTCGTCGCTCGCGGCGAAGTCGTCGTTGTCGACGAGAACTTCGGCGTTCGTGTGGTCGAAGTCGTGCGGCGTGGCCAGGAAGTCGAGGAGCAGGCAGGGTGAACACTCCGCAGGACCGGAAGCGGCTGGCCTGGCTCGGCGCCATTGCGGCCGTCGTTGTGCTGTCGGTGGCGTTCGTGTATCTCATGGCGCCGTCCTCCCGCCCTGCCGGCGAGGGCAACCAGCCGGTCCTGCGCCCGCACCCCGAGTCCACCAGCCCGGGTGCCGAGGGGAGCGTCCCGCTGGCCCTCTCGGACGACGCGACGCAGCCCGCCGGCTTCAGCATGAGCGGTGGCGAAGCGCTGTCGCTCGCCTGGCGGCTCGGGCTGGTGGTTGTGATCATCGCCGTTTCGATCGCCGCGCTTCGCTGGTGGGGCAAGCGAGCGGCCGCCCCGCGCAGTGTCACCGGCTTCATCCGCGTCATCGACACGCTGGCCATCAGTAACGGTCGAACCATCCACCTCGTCGCCCTCGGCGACCGCGTCATCGCCGTGGGGGCGACCCAACAACAACTCACGTTCCTAAACGAACTCACGCCCGAGGAGGCCGCGAAGGTGCTCGCAGAAGTGCCGCGCCAGCCGCAGCAACCCATCGCCTCCTTCGCTGCCGAGTTGTTCCAGTCCATGCGCAGCGGCAACTCCTCCGACCGCCTCCGCGAATCCGTCGTCGGCGAGGAAGCGCGATGAACGAACCGCTGTCACCTGACCCGGTAGCATCTCGGCGCACCCGCCGGCGCCGCCCCTGGCTCCTCGTCGCGGTGGCGCTCCTCGCGATGGTGGTCCTGAGCGGTTGCGTCCAGCAGGCCGTGCCCAACCAGCCCGTGCCCCAGCCGGGCGGCGTCACCGACCAGGGCCAGCAGAGCGTCTCCGCTGCGATCCAAATTCTCCTGTTCGTGACGGTGCTCTCGCTGGCGCCCGCCATCCTCGTGATGGTCACGTCGTTCACGCGCGTCATCGTCGTCCTTTCGCTCCTTCGGACGGCTATCGGCGTGCCGCAGCTCCCGCCGAACCAGGTACTCATCGGCCTCGCGCTGTTCCTCACCGTCTTTGTGATGGCGCCCGCCATCAAGCAGATCAACGACGAAGCGATCCAGCCCTACCTCAACGGGACCATCACACAGGAGGAGGCGTTCGCTCGCGGCGAAAGCCCGCTGCGCGCGTTCATGTTCAAACAGACGCGCGAGCAGGACCTCGGGCTCTTCCTGAAGCTTGCCGGGAGCGACAAGCCGCAGAACCGCGACGATGTCCCGACCTACGTACTCGTCCCCGCGTTCACCATCTCGGAGCTCAAGACCGCCTTCCAGATGGGCTTCGTGATGTTCGTTCCCTTCCTGATCATCGACCTGGTCGTGTCATCGGCCCTGCTCAGCATGGGCATGATGATGCTCCCCCCGGTCGTGGTCTCCCTGCCGTTCAAGATCCTGCTCTTCGTCCTCGTCGACGGGTGGTACCTCATCGTCGGTTCGCTCGTCGGGAGCTTCGCGTGAGCCCGCTGGAGGTGTTCCTGTGAACGAAGCCGTCGCTATCGGCCTTGCCCGCGAAGCCCTCTGGACGTCGCTCCTGGTGGGTGGGCCCATCCTCGGGATCACCCTCGTCGTAGGTATCGCCATCTCGATCCTCCAGGCCGTCACACAGGTCAACGAAATGACGCTGACCTTCGTCCCGAAACTCATCGCGGTGTTCGTGGGAATGCTGATCCTCGGCCCCTGGATGCTCGAGACCATGCTCGGCTTCACCGCCGGTCTCTTCGGAGGAATGGCCAGTTACGGCCGGTGAGGGTCACGGTGGAACTATCGCCCCAGTTCACCTACGCGTTCTTGCTCATCCTCATCCGGACGAGCGCGATGCTGGTCTCAGCCCCGCTGCTCAGCCACAAGGGCATCCCGGCGTGGACGAAGATCGGCTTCGCGGTCATCTTCTCGCTCGTTCTCGTCCCGCTGCAGGAGGGGCGCCTGCCGCAGCCGCCTGAACAGTTCGGCACCCTCGCCGCCGCTGTCCTGAGCGAGACGCTTTTCGGGCTCGCGCTCGGCCTCGCGATGCAGCTCGTCTTCGTCAGCCTGCACATGGGGTCGCATCTGCTCGGCGTCCAGATGGGCTTCGGCCTCGGCGCCGTGTACGACCCGGTCACCGGCACCCAGTTCGGCGCCCTCGACCAGTTCTACACGGTCCTCGCCACGCTGGTGTTTTTCACGGTGAACGGCCACCACGTCGTTATCCAGGCGCTTGCCGAAACCATCTACGCCGTTCCGCTCGGCACGTGGAATCCGCTGGCGCTGACCGCCGCGGGTATCGCGAGCCTCGTCACCGGATTGCTCGTGACCGCCGTTCGTGTGGCGATGCCCGTGCTCGCCGCGCTGTTCCTCACCGACATCGGCATGGGCTTCGTCGCCCGCACAGTTCCGCAGGCGAACGTCCTCCTCGTGGGCATGCCGCTGAAGATCGGCGTCGGCCTCATCGTGCTTATCGCTGCACTTCCGGTCACGGCGACGCTCATGCAGATGGTCATCGGGAACCAGCTCGCGGGTTCGAGCCAACAACTCCTGGGGGTGCGCTAGGTGGCCGGCGAACGAACCGAGGCGCCAACCCCACGACGGCTGCAGGAGGCCCGCCGCGAAGGCAACGTCGCCCGCAGCCAGGACCTCGTGTCGGTCGGCGCGCTGCTTATCGCGGTCATCGCGCTGCGGATGCTCGGGCCCGGCATCTGGGACGAACTCCGCGCCGTCCTGGTCGAAGGCCTCGGCCGCCAGCCCAACCAGGAACTCACACCCGTGACCGCCATGGCCATGTTCCGCGAGTTCGTCAGCCGGGCGCTGCTCGCGCTCGCGCCGTTCCTCGCGATCCTCGTGCTCGCTGCGATCGCCCTGAACATCGGCCAGAGCGGCCCCACGCTTTCGTCGGCGAAGCTGAAGCCGCGTCTCAGCGTGCTCAATCCCGTGGCCGGCGCGAAGCGCATCTTCTCGAAGGACGGGCTCGTTAGCCTCGCGAAGGCCTTCGCGAAGATGGGCATCATTGCCGGCGTCGTCTACTTCACGATGCGCGGCCAGATGGCGGCTATCGCCACCATGCCCGCGATGAGCGTCGCGCAGGCCTCGGCGTTGCTCGCCAGCCTCGCCTTCGATATCGCGATTCGCGCCGCCGCCGTCCTGTTCCTCCTTGGCGCCGCCGACTATGCGTGGCAGCGCCGCCAGTGGCTCGGCCGCCTCCGCATGACGAAGGAGGAGGTTCGCCGCGAGCTGAAGGAAACCGACGGCGATCCACAGATCAAGGCGGCGATGCGACGGCGGCGCCAGTCGTTGCTCAATCGCATGATCGCCGCCGTCCCAAAGGCCGACGTCGTGGTCACGAACCCGACGCACTACGCCGTCGCCCTGAAATACGACCCGGTGACCATGCCGGCGCCGATTGTCGTCGCGAAGGGCGAACGGCTGCTCGCGCTGCGGATCAGGGAGGTCGCCCGGAAGCACGGCGTTCCCGTACTCGAAGAGCCGCCGCTCGCTCGCGCGCTCTACACATCCGTCCCGGTGAACCAGTACATCCCCGCGAACCTCTTCCACGCTGTCGCCGAGGTGCTCGCGTGGGTCTACGCGCTGCGCCAGAAGGCGGCTGCGAATCGTCCACACACATCTCCACAGGGAGCGTTCTAACCGATGGCCGTTCAGACCATTGCGCCCGGTGGCTTGCGCCGCCTTCTCGGTCAGACAGATGTCCTGCTCGCACTCGGCATCGTGGTCATCGTCGGGATGCTCATCATCCCGCTGCCGTCGCAGGTGCTCGACCTCCTGCTGACCGTGAACATCGCGGTCGCGGTCATCGTGCTGCTCGTCGCCATCTACACCGAGGACCCGCTGAAGTTCTCCGTGTTCCCATCGCTCCTGCTGGTGACGACGCTCTTCCGGCTGGCCCTCAACGTCTCCAGCACCCGCCTCATCCTGCTCCACGCCGATGCGGGCGAAGTCATCCGCTCGTTCGGGAGCTTCGTGATCGGCGGGAACCTGGTTGTCGGTCTCGTCGTGTTCTTCATCCTCGTCGTGATCCAGTTCGTCGTGATCACGAACGGCGCCGGCCGTGTTGCGGAAGTCGCCGCGCGCTTCACCCTCGACGCGATGCCCGGCAAGCAGATGGCCATCGACGCCGACCTCAACGCCGGGCTCATCGACG
>CAZWBW010000010.1:0-8614 GCA_964632355.1 uncultured Anaerolineaceae bacterium
AGGGCCAGCACTTTCGTGATCGCCGCCGTCGTCGTCGTCTTCCCGTGGTCCACGTGACCAATCGTCCCAACGTTCACATGCGGCTTCGTCCGCTCGAACTTTGCCTTCGCCATGGCAGTCCTGCCCTCCGGGCTAGCTAGTGTGGGATGTGAATCCGGCTCCGTGGTGGGGCCGGGGATTTCTGAAGTGGAGCCCTCATCCGGGATCGAACCGGAGACCTCGTTCTTACCAAGAACGCGCTCTGCCTGCTGAGCTATGAGGGCTGGCCGGCTTCTTGCCGTTCGCTATTGGCTATTGGTCTGCTCCTTGCGGGGCCCGCCCGCGTTCTTCCGGGCGTGATTGCTATCAGCCAAGAGCCAATAGCCGATGGCCAATAGCCGATATGGTGGAGGGAGCAGGATTCGAACCTACGAAGCGCAAAGCGCGGCAGATTTACAGTCTGCTGCCATTAACCACTCGGCCATCCCTCCACGGACGACCTCCCCAGCGGTCGTTTCGTGCTGGAGCCCGGGAGGGGACTCGAACCCCTAACCTACCGATTACAAGTCGGTTGCGCTGCCAATTGCGCCACCCGGGCCGGTCGGCGGGGTCAGCGTCCCTTCGAATTCCAACACAAAAACGATCCGCCGGAGCGGATCAACACCAAGTATGAGGCGGGTGTTTTTCTCTGGCAAGCGATTACCACCCGCGACCCGGTTCGGTGGCTGGCCGAAGCCCTGCGCCACCTCCGCTCCCCTTCATTATAGTGCCTCCAAACGGTAGAAGGGCGAAGATCTTGCCGTGCCGCTCACCTACCGCGGCGGCGGCCCGCCACTTCTCCCACCCGGAGGCAGCAATGTTCGAAAAGCGCCTGGCACTCTCCGTGCCCTACGAATTCCCTCTCGCCGACCACGCCGAACTCGCCCGCGAAATGGAGGCCCTCGGCTACCGCGATGCCTGGTCCTACGAAGTCGACGGCGGCGATTGCTTCACGCCGCTTGCAGTCATCGCACAGGCCACGCAGATGCGCCTCGGCACCGCAATCGCGAATGTCTACACCCGCGGCCCGGCCACCCTCGCCCAATCCGCGTCGTCCATCGCCGAGCTCGCCCCGGGCCGCTTCATCCTCGGTATCGGCTCTGGTTCGAAGCCGATCGTCGAAAACTGGAACAACCTCTCCTTTAAGAAGCCCGCAACGCGTGTGAAGGAGATGGTGCAGTTCCTCCGGCAGGCCCTCAGCGGCGAACGCGTGGTCTTCGAAGGCGAGACCTTCAAAGTTGATGGCTTCCGGCTCACCCGGCCGCCCAAGGAGCCCGTGCCCATCCATGTCGCCGCACTGCGCGAAGGCATGCTTCGGGTCGCCGGGCAGGTCGCCGATGGTGTCTGCCTGAACTGGCTCTCGCCCGAAGACGTGAAGAAGTCCGTCGCCGTCGTCCGCCAGGCCGCCGCCGAGGCTGGCCGCGACCCGGCGTCTATCGAGATCACCGCGCGGCTCATGGTCAATATCGATGAGCCCGGCCCCGACACCGATACCGTTCTTCGCCGCTCCATCGCCGCCTACCTGAACGTGCCCACCTACCGAAAGTTCCATGAGTGGCTCGGGCGCACCCCCCAGCTCCAGGGCATGTGGGACGCCTGGGCGGCTGGCGACCGCAAGGCCGCACTCGATGCCATCCCGCAGCAGGCGCTCGACGAACTCTTCGTCAAAGGCACGCCCGCCGAGCGCCGCGAACAGGTACAGGCCTACCTCGACGCTGGCATCGACACCGCCTTCCTGTCGCTTTCGACCGCCGAGCGCGACCCGAAGAAGCGCGGCGAAAAGGTGCTGCAGGCTCTTCGCGATCACGCACCCCGCCGGTAAAACGTCAACAGGTGACGCACAGATATGGCAGGCTCGCCCACCGATGACGTGGGCGAGCCTGTTAGCTTCGGGTCTGGGAAAATTGAGCGATGAACGGCAAGTTGCTGGTCGCGCTCATCATCGCGGGTTGCGTCGCGCTGGTCCTCTTCTTCCAGCTCCTCAACGCAGTTTCCTGAGCAAAACGGGTTCGCCTCCAAAAGTTACACAGCGTTTACAGGGCGTCATGCGGGACTCGCGCGGTAGTCCATTGACCTAACGTGCGGGTAACACGACACTGCGTTGCAATGAGGAGAGTATCCATGGAGCGAGTGCGAATCCGTCCCCTGGCCATCGCCGCAGCCTTCGGTGCTTTGCTGCTGGCGGTTTTCATGGCGTCGGCCGACGCCGGTGCGAGCGGCACCCAGGCCTCGTTGGTGCCGCGCAAGCTTCCGTATACGAAGGTGGTGCCCGCCCTCCTGCCGAATAGCAAGGAGAACACGAGCGTCATCGCCCAGAACGATGGCAACGCTCCGGCCACCATCGCGCTCGACGTGTACACCCCCGCGGGCGTCCTTATCTCGCAGGCGAGCAAGGTTGAGGCCAACGTCCCCGCGGGCGGCACGCGCACGTTCGCTCAGGCGATCAATACCGGTCTTACCCCGGGCTTCCGCGGTGTCGGTGTCCTGTCCAGCGACCAGCCGCTGAACGCTCTCCTCGTTCGCGACATCGAAAACGTCTCGAGCCGCGCGAAGTCCTACTCGGTGCATAACGCGTACTCGACCGGCGCGAACAAGGTGTCGCTCCCCTATATCTCGAACCAGCTCAACGGCACCTACAACACCCGCTTCGCCATCGCGAACACCGGCAACACCACCGCCTGCGTCAAGATCCAGTACGCCTTCCTCGGCGGTGGCGGCTACACCGACAACGGCCCGGGTGGTGGCGGCTGCGCAAGCGGTTATCCGGTACCGGTGAACGGCCAGATCGCGTTCGGCCCGCACAGCGTCCCCGCTGAGGGCACGACCGCCATGCCCGCCGCGACCGTCGGCAAGCTGATGGCGGCTACCGTGACCTCCACCGGCGCTCCGGTTACCGTCGCCGTCGACGCCTACCTGCAGACCGGTCTCCGCAAGCTCGCGAGCTACGACGGCTTCATCGTCGGCGAAGGCGACGACCCGAACGACGATATCGGCAAGTCGATCATCATCCCGCTCGCCATCAAGCTCGACGGGTACTACTCGCAGATCCTGCTGTCGAACCCGAACAACTCGCCGGTCAACGCAACAATCACCTACCGCAGCAACTCCGGCCAGACGTACGTGGTGAACCGCCAGATACCGGCGAACGGCACCGCCAACAGCTCTGTCTACGACCCCGACAGCCCGATTCCCGAAGGCTTCGTGGGTGCGGCGACCATCACGGCGGACCAGCCCATCGCTGCGGTGCTCTTCCGCTCGAAGATGACTGGCCCGGGCACCTTCGTCGACCAGGACCTCTACACTGCTGCGAACGGCGTTCCCGCGGATCGCGCTACTACGACCGTCAAGCTGCCGCTCATCTTCCGCCACATGTACAAGACCGGCAGCCAGCTGGGCTACAACACCTGGGTCAGCGTCGCCGTCGCCGATGGCAGCACCGCGAATCTTCAGCTGCGGACCGTCACGGACACGACGAGCACGCCTGCTTCCTGTGGCGCGGCTCCGGAGTACAACACCACCCGCACGATCAACGGCTCGTTCGTCTTCTACCAGGGCCTGGACACCGACAACGGCCTCGGCGCTGCTCCGAACTGCCTCTGGGGTGGTATGACCATCACCAGCAACAAGCCCATCATCGCTATCGCCAACTCGACCAACGACCTCCGCATTGGCGACAACGACGGCATCTACAACGCCTTCAGTCGCTAAGTTCAGAGTTGTTCAACAAGGGGCGGCCTGAACACACAGGCCGCCCCTTCGTGTTTGCACGGGTGTTCCCGTGTCTTGGTACAGCATGCGGAGACTCACCAACGCCCCCGCGCGGCGGTTAAGCATTCGGAAGAGCCGATGCCCCAGGTTGGAGAACGTGCTCGGCCGGCCACCCGTCTGTAGCGAAACCGTGCCGTAGTATGGCCACGATGTCGATCGCCTACGGCGGTGTGCTCGCCTTCCTCTTCCGCGTTCTCAACGCGGTCATCGCCTTCGCCATCGTTGTCCTTGTCGAGCGGGCCAGCGATTTCGGCGCCTTCGGTCTTGGAATCACCGTCATCGGCATCGTTACGGCGCTAACGGGCGGGATGACCGCCTCCGTCGCCTACCAGATCTCGAACCAGGGACGTGTAGCGGGCCGCGTGCTCCTGAGCGGTATGGCGCCCATGGTCACTCTGAGCGCCCTCGCGATCGTGGCCGGGCTCGTCGGCGGCTCGGTGCTCTCAGGAGACGCAGGAGCAGCAGCCAGGCCCGTCGCCTTTGCGGGCGCAGCCATCATGCTCAACAGCGTTGTCACCGGCGTCTTCCTGGGGCGTGGAGCCTTCGTCCGGTACAACGTCGCGCTCGTCGCTCCGCCACTCTTCTCGCTCATCTCCATCGCGTTCGTGTTCTTCGTACTGAACGAACGCACCGCGAGCGGTGCGCTGGCGTCGTACGCCGCCGGGCAGTGGCTCGCGTTCGCCGCGGCGTTCGTCTACGGCCACCGGCAGCTCACCACGTCGATCGCCTTCGACCCACGGCTTTCGATCGCGATGGTGACCTTCGGCGCCACGGGCGCGCTCTCCAGCGTCGTCTCGTTCCTCGGCTATCGTGGCGACCAGTTCGTCGTCGCCGGGTTCGAAGGGAAAGAAGGCGTCGGCGTCTATCTGCTGGCCGTCGTGGTCGCCGAGTCCGTCTGGCAGGTGAGCGGCTCGCTGGCCCTCGCGACGTACGCCCGCGTCGGCGCTGCCACCCGCCAGGAAGCCGCCGAGCTAACCGCTCGTGTCATGCGCCACACCATCCTGCTGCTTGTCATCGCCTGTAGCGTGCTGTTCCTCGCCGCTGACCTGATCGCCACGCTCGTCTTCTCGAATAGCGCCATCGCGACGCCGCTGCGGCTCCTCGTTCCCGGCGTGCTCGTGTACAGCCTTGCGTCGTCGCTCGCGGGCTTCTACACGTACCAGCGGGGCCTGCCGTGGGTTTCGGCGGTCATCGCCTCCGTTGCGCTCGGTACGAACATCGGACTCGCCTTTGTGTTCGTCCCCATCATGGGCGTCAAAGGCGCCGCGCTGGCGAAAACGCTCGGCTACACCGCGGCCATCGTCCCGTCGCTGCTGGTGTTCATGCGGCAGGAAGGCATTCGGCCGGCGCAAATCCTGCGTGTCTCGCGCGCAGACCTCGAAGATTACCGGACGCTGCTGCTGCGCCTGCGTGGCCTCCTCCGGCCATCGCCCCAGGCTGCGCCGCTACGCTGACGGTTCCTCAGGCTGCGCCGAATTCGAACCGCTGCTGGCCTGCGGCAGCGGTATCGGGAGCCCCGTTACCGGGTCCTCGAGCACCATCATCGGCGTGGCGAACACTCGCTCGAGCGCTGCCGGCGTGAACACCTCCCGCGGCGGCCCGTCGAATTCGACACGCCCGTCGCGCATGGCGATGACGCGATCGGCAAACCGCGCCGTAAGCACCAGGTCGTGCAGCACCGCCACCACGGTCATGCCTTCGCGGTTCAGCCTCCGGACAAGTTCGAGCACCTCCACCTGGTGCTGGATGTCGAGGAAGCTCGTCGGTTCGTCGAGCAGCAGCACCTTCGGCTGCTGAGCCAGCGCCAGAGCGATCCACGCCCGCTGCCGTTCGCCGCCCGACATCTGCCCAAGCGGCCGGTCCGAAAAGCGCAGCACGTCGGCCGCCTTCATCGCCCATTCCACCGCTTCGAAGTCAGGCTTCGTCGCGCGCTGGAGGATGCCCTGGTGGGGATACCGTCCGCGCCACACGAGCTCCCGCACCGTCAGGTCCAGCCCCGCCTCGGGCGACTGCGGCAGGATCGCAAGCATCCGCGCGACCTCTCGCGATGGCATGCGGTGGATGTCGTTCTCGCCCAGCAACACCTGCCCGGAGATGGGCCGGTGGAGGCGCGCCATGCCCCGCAGGAGTGTGCTCTTGCCGCTCCCGTTCGGGCCCACGATGGCCACCATCTCGCCCGATTCGATGTCGAGCGAAACGCCTTCGACCACCGGGGTGTGGCCGTATCCGAGCGTGAGGTCGCGGACAGTGAGCTTCATCGGAACTTGACGAGGTAGAGCAGGAAGGGAGCGCCGATCGCTGCTGTGATGATCCCCATCGGGATCTCCGACGGGGCGATGACGAGCCGCGCGACGAGGTCGGCGGACGTCACCAGGAGCGCGCCATACAGCGCCGAAAGCGGGATGAGCCAGCGGTGATCCGAACCGATGCTGAATCGCGCGAGGTGGGGGCATACAAGTCCTACAAAGCTGACCAGCCCGGCCGTCGAGACCGCCGCTGCCGTCAGGATGCCACAGACTGCGAGAATCGCGAGGCGCGTCCGGTCGGTGACCACACCAAGGCCGGCAGCGACTTCGTCGCCGAGCTGCAGCACGTTGAGCCGGCCCGCCAGCAGGAGCGACGCCACCAGCCCCACGACCGCGTACGGGAGCATGGCGTGGAACTCGATCCACTCAGCGGCATAGAGCCCGCCCGCCAGGAACCCCAGGCTCGTCTGCAAAAACGTCCGGGAGCTCGAGAGGAGCCCCACGATCGCAGCCCCGAAAAACGCCGAAAGCGCCACGCCCGAAAGCGCGAGCCGCACGGGCGAGACCACCCCCCGCCACGCGATGAAGAAGAGGATGAACGCGCCGGCGAGTCCCCCGGCCATGCAGCTCATCGCGAGACCCCATTGCGGGATCGTCGGGTTGATCACCAACGCGGTAGCGCTCGCGAGGCCTGCCGCAGCCGTGATGCCAAGGATCGTCGGGTCCGCCAGCGGGTTTCGCGTCACGCCCTGGAGCATCGCCCCGGCCACCGCCAGCGTCGCGCCCACGAAGATGCCGTTCAGGAACCGCGGGTACCGGATCTGCCAGACGACGTTGCGGGCGAACACGTTCGAATCCGACGTGAGCCCCGACCAGACCTCCGCGGGCGACAGGTTGATCGCTCCGTACATCAGCGTCAGGAACCCGACGATCAGCAGCAGGACCAGCCCGCCCGAAAGGAACAACAAAGGACGGCCAATCCCCAGGCCCGCCCGGCGCTGGAGTGCGACTGTGCGAGCCGAAGGAGTGGCCGTCCCTGCCATTACCCGTCCTGGTTGGTTATTGTGCCGGCACCTGGTCCGCAGCGTCGCTGAGCGCTTTGAACGCTTCCACAATGCGCGGTCCCGGCGATTCGAGGAAGAGCTTCACATCGAGCTCGACCACCGCGTTCGACTGGACCGCCTTCAGGCCGGCGAACGGCGGCATCTGCGGGATGAGCGTGCTGAGCAGCGGCGCACCCGCCTGCGAGCCCGGGCTGATCGTGAAGATGATGTCCGGGTTGAACTCAATGAGCTTCTCCGGCGCGAGCGTCGAATACCCCGGGAACGGACCCGAGTCCGGCTGGCTTGCGGCCGGGTTCTCGAACCCGACTTCCTTCAGCAGGTCGCCGACGTAGCTCGATTCCTTCGCCGCGTAGAGCGTCTGGTCGCGGCCCGCGATCATCGCCACGGCCGCCAGGTTCTTGCCTTCGATTGCAGCCCGGGCATCGTCGCGCGCCTGCTCGATCTCCGCGATGAGTTCGTCGGCCTTGTCCTTCGCGTCGAACACCTCGCCCATGAGCGCGACGGCGTCGAGCACATCCTGGTAGCTCTCCGCACCGGCGAAGATGACCGGCACGCCGAGCTGTTCGAGGGCCTGCTGATAGTCCTGGCCGGCGTGAATCACCGAGTCGGCGACCACGAGGTCCGGCTCAAGCGAGAGAATCGTGTCGTAGCTCGGCTGGTACGCGGTGCCGATGTCGGTCGCCTGCTCCGCTTCCGGCGGATACGTCGCCGTCGCCGAGCGGCCAACGACGGTCTCACCGACCGCGTACACCAGTTCGACGCCCGTCGGGCTGATGGCGACGACCTTCTCGGGCTTCGCCGGGATTTCAACCTCCCGGCCCAGCAGGTCGGTGACGGTCAGCGGATAGCCGGATTCGCTCTCTTCGGGCGTGCCCGTCTCTTCCGCGGTTGCGGTTGCTGTTGCGGTGGTCGTGCCGTCGGTCGAATCGTCGTCGTCATCGTCCCCGCACGCGATAGCGAAGGCCGCGACGAGGAGGACGGACAACGCGATAGCAGCGAACCGCCATGAATGGAGCCGGATACCTACCAAACTTTTCAAGTTGACCAGAATCTCCGTTCTTAGCAGTAGATTTAGCTGCTATCTTACAAATTGCCCCAACTGGCGCAACGACCGCAGCCAGCCTCAATGTCTCCCCATACCACGGTCTATCGATTGGGGTGCTGGAGCCAGTGCGCGGTGCCCGGTGCCTTGTGCTCAGTGGGCCGGGTCCAACACCGGCCATCCGCACGGCTCGTGCTGTGGCCGCGGGATCAGGGGCTAGCAGCGAATACGCCGGCCGCCAACCACTGGCTACTAGCCGACAGCCAACAGCCAGTAGCCGCTCCGGTCCAGCGGGCCTGTAAGCCGGATTCTGTACCTCCCTCACGGGAGGCGGCAGTCATCTGTCTCGACGCCGTGTCGCCACGGCGCTCTAGCAGCCAACCCGGGAGTCATAACGGGCCGGGCACCCATCCTCCCCTATTTGGCCTTGCTCCAGGTGGGGTTTGCCTGGCCGCCCTGTTACCAGGACGCCGGTG
>CAZWBW010000010.1:8624-44539 GCA_964632355.1 uncultured Anaerolineaceae bacterium
ATTTCACCCGTACCCGCGCACCGCGGGCGGTATGTGTCTGTGGCACTGTCCGTCGGCTCACGCCGCCCAGGTGTTACCTGGCACCTTGCCCGGTGGAGTCCGGACTTTCCTCTGCAGCGAACTGCAGCGACTGCCCGGCCCGCTGGACCAGCCATAGGCTATCAGCTTCTGCCCTCCTCGAGGCAGCGACCATATTCTAGCACAAACGTTCTGTCTCAGCCCCCGCCGCTACTGCTTCGACTCTGCGTTCAGCGCCTCGTTCGCCAGCTGATCTGCCCGCTGATTGAGCCGCCGGGGAACGTGCTCCACGGTGTACGGCCCCACGGCTTCCAGTTCCCGCACGAGCGTGGCGAACAGCGGCTGGAGCCCCGGGTTCCTCACCTTGTAGTGCCCTGTGAGTTGCCGCACCACCAGTTCGCTGTCCATCCGAAGATGGATCGCCGTCGCGCCCGCCCGGCGCGCAGCACGCACCCCTTCGATGGCGGCCCGGTACTCCGCCTGGTTGTTCGTCGCGATGCCGATCGTTTCGCTGACGATCCCGATCTCATTCCCGGCGGCATCCCGGATGCTCGCCCCGATGGCCGCCCTGCCCGGGTTTCCCCGGCTCGCCCCGTCCGCGTACACCACCAGTTTCATGGCCGCAGGTACAGCCGGACGTCGGGCCCGTCCACTTCAATGCGGTCGACCACCTCGCGAAGGAACGCCTGCCGTTCTTCGAATTGCAGCTGGTCCCATTCCGCAACGATCCGCTGCCGCAGCGACTCGAGGTGGCGGTGCCGTTCCGCCTCCGACTCGTGTGCCGAAAGCCGCGCCTTCGTCCCGGCCAGTTCCGCTTCGAGCTCCTGTTGCTCCTGCACGAGTTCCTTTCCGAGCGATTTCATTCGTTCGATGCTGATGAGCCCCTCCGCGGCGTCGGCCACCAGTTCCTCCGCCTGCCGCCGAATCTTCCGCATGCGCCCCTCGATCCGCTCGATCTCCTTCCCGAGGTCCGACAGGTACGAATCGATGTCACCCGCGCGCATCACCCGGCGGACGCCCTCCGAGTCCTCGCCCAGCAGCTCGCGAACCCGTTCTTCGAGGTCCTGTTCGCGCTGCGTGTTGTAGCCGCAGGCGCTCTGGTTCGTGCGGCTCTCGCACTGGTAGTACCGGTACGAAGCGGAGCGCTCTTCGCCATCCTTCGTCTTCCACTTCTGCCGGCGGCTGACTCCGATCATCCGGTTCCCGCACCGGGCGCAGTACACCATCCCCGAAAGCAGGAACGGCGTCACTTTTCGCTCGCGTCCGCCGGTTTGCCGCGATTGCAGGCGCTCCTGCACCGCCCGGAAGTCTTCCGGCGACACCAGCGGCGGGTGCGACCCGGGGATCTTCACCCCGAAGCGCGTGTACGTACCGAGGTAGGCGCGGTTCCGAAGCAGGTCGCGAACCGTGACCATGCTCCAGCGCCCGCCCCTCCGCGTCGGGATGCCCTCCTCGTTGAGCTTCCCGGCAATCTTTCGGATGCCGAGGCCGTCGTGCAGGTAGAGCCGGAAGATGTAGCGAACCACCACCGCCTCTTCGGGCACCAGTTCGAGCTTCCGCCGCGGCCCGACGCGGTAGCCGTACGGCGGCCGCCCGAGCGCCTCGCCCTTCACCGCCTTCCGCCGCATCGCGGAGCGCACTCGCTCGGAGACCGGTTCGCTGTCGCCGCGTTCGGCCCAGCTCGCCACCAGCTCGCGGGCGAGTTCCTTTCCGGTGTGCACCGAAACCACCTGCACACCCGTCGCCTCGATCGTCAGCAACTTCATCGCCGACTGCCCGAGGTCGCCACCGAGCACACCGAGTCCGTCGATCGCGACCACCATGAACCCACGGTCGTCGCGCGACAGGAACTTCAGCATCTGCCGGAAGCCACTTCCCTCCGCGTCCGGGTTATCGGTATCGAGGAAGGTCGCGGCGACGTCGAACCCGAAGCGGCTGCAAAAGTCGAGGAATGCCCGGTTCTGCTCGCCGATCGATCGGCGTTGGCCATCGCGCTGCGCCCCCTCGACGAAGTAGCCCACCGCCTTCATTCGATCACCCGATGCTCAGAATGCGTTCACAGTTCGGGCACTGGGCCAGTCCCACCGGCGACATCGCTTTGCGCCGTATCGCATCGGGGATGGCCACCCGGCAGCCCGTACACGTACCCCCGGAGATCCGTGCCACCGCCATCCCGCCCTTGCGGCGGCGAAGGTCCTCGTAGAGCTGCAGCGCCCGCGGGTTGATGTTGGCTTTTTGCGCCTCTCGCTTCGCCTCGCGCTGCGCCAGCGCATCGGTGAGCCGCCGCGCCTCGCGCCGCAGGTCCTGCGACTGCTTTTCCCACCGCTCCTCCAGCGCCGTCACGCGCGTCAGTGCCTCGCGCCGTTCGCGGTCTACAGCCTCGGCTTCGTCGAGCACCGCGATGAGCTCATCCTCGAGTGTCGATCGGTTCGATTTCAGGTGCTCGACCTCGGCCTGCAGGCTCTGCAGTTCCTTGATCACCTTCACCGAGCCGTTGTAGAGCCGCTCCTCCTCCCGCGCGATCTTGTCGCTCAGCGACTCCACTTCGTCTTCGAGCCGCCGCTGGCGCTGCCGAACGCTGCTCAGCCGCGTTTCGAGCGCCGCCAATTCCTGGCGAGCCGCCATCAACTCTTCGTCGCCCTGGAGCCGGCGCTCGGTATCCGAAAGCGCCGCCCGGAGCGCCGCAGCTTCGTCGTCGATCGTCTGCAGAGTAAGGATTTCGAGGACCTGGCTCATGGGGCTAACCGTAGCAGCTAAGGCTACGCGTGGCCCCGGGGCGAGTAAACGCACCGGCGGCCCTCTCGTCCGAAAACGAACGAATCGTTACGAACAGCCCGACATTATGACCGCCGTTGGCCGGCCCGCAATTGCGGCGGGCTATACTGGATAGACCTCCAGTCGCGAGGTGTCCCCACCATGTTGTTTAACGTTTCTCAACTTCTCCGGGAGCCAGTCGGTTCCACCCGCACGCACATCCTCGAGCCAGAGGAACCCATCCACCGCGGCCATGTCGAACTCGTTCGCGTGCCGCACGGCGTCCTCGTGCGCTTCGAAGGCGACATTTTCATCGATGCCTCGTGCAGCCGGTGCCTGGCCCCGTTTGCCTATCCGCAGCACCTCGAATTCGAAGAGGTGTTCCAGCAGCAGACCGATCCCATCACCGGTGTTCGCCTGCCACCGCCCGACGACCCCGACGATTTCCGTATCACGATGGAAAACACGATCGACACTAGAGAGGCGGTCCGGCAATATACGGAAATGGCTGCCGATATGCAGCCGCTTTGCCGAGAAGACTGTCCCGGCATTTGTCCGGAGTGCGGTCGGGACCTGAGCATGGGAAGCTGTTCCTGTGACCGGACCCCCATCGACCATCGGTGGGCCGCACTGGCAGCATTGAAGCGATCGAATGGGTAACGACCTGAAGGAGACCCCCTATGCCCCCGCTTCCGAAGCGGAAATACCCCAAGTCGCGCCAGGGGAAGCGTCGCAGTCACCTGGCCATGAAGATGCCGCACGTCGTGGAATGCCCGCGATGCAAGAGCCCGCGCCTGGCTCACCACGCCTGCCCGATTTGCGGGACGTACCGGAACCGCGAAGTCATCGCGCTCCCGAATCCCGAACTCGAAGGCTAACCACGTCCGGCGACGTGGAAGCGCAGTTCCTCACCTTCGGCGATGACGTCCGGAAAGACCTCGCCTTCGTCTTCCCCGGACAGGGTGCCCAGTTCGTTGGCATGGGCAAGGACCTCTACGACCAGTTCTCCAGTGCCCGCGAACTGTACGACCTCGCCGACGATATCCTTGGCTTCTCGCTCAGCCGCATCTGCTTCGAAGGCCCCGAAGAAGAGCTTCAGCAGACGCGCAACACCCAGCCCGCTATCGCGGTGACCAGCCTTGCGCTGCTCAAGGTGGCCACCGAAGTGTCCCCGGACCTGCTCCAGGCCCGGCCCGCCTTCGTCGCCGGCCACTCCCTGGGTGAATACAGCGCACTCGTCGCGGCTGGCTCCCTCTCGTTCGAAAGCGCGCTCAAGCTCCTGCGTGCCCGCGGCGAACTCATGCAGCAGGCCGGCGATAAGAACCCCGGCACCATGGCCGCCATCCTCGGGCTCGACATCGCCGACTGCGAAGATGTCTGCCGCGAGGCCGGCGCCGAAGTCTGCAACGTCAACGCCCCCGGCCAGGTGGTCATCGGTGGCCGCCGCGAAGCCGTCGTTCGCGCGCTCGACTACGCCAAGGCCCGCGGTGCGGTGAAGGTCATCCCGCTGAGCGTCAGCGGCGCCTTCCACAGCTCGCTCATGAAGCCGGCCGCCGAAGGCATGGTGTCCCACGTCGCTACCGCCACCGTTCACGATCCCGTGATCCCGGTGGTCGCGAACTGCACCGCCACTCCCGTTCACAACGAACTGGAGATTCGCCACGAACTCGTGGACCAGGTCTGCCGGCCGGTGCAGTGGAGCAACACCGTCGCCTACCTCGGCGAACAAGGCGTCACCACCTTCATCGAGTTCGGCCCCGGCCGCGTCCTCACCGCAATCATCAAGCGGATGCTCCGCAAATCCACCACCATCAACGTCAACGACGCAGCTTCAACCCGCGTCGAACTCTAGGAGGGCAACAATGGGCGCTCTCGAGGGGAAAGCTGCGCTCGTTACGGGTGGGTCCCGCGGTATCGGCCGCGCCATCTGCCTCGAATTCGCCCGGCAGGGTGCGCGCGTCGCGGTGAACTACCAGTCCCAGGCGCAGGCCGCCGAAGAAGTCGTCAACGAGATCAAGAACGCAGGCGGCGAGGCCTTCGCCATCCAGGGCAACGTCGCCGACCCCAACGATGCCGGCGCCATCGTCAAGGCCACCGTCGAACAGTTCGGTGGCCTCGACATCCTCGTGAACAACGCCGGCATCACGCGCGACACGCTCCTCATGCGCATGTCCGACGACGATTGGGACGCCGTCCACAACACCAACCTCCGTGGCGCGTTCCTCGTGACCCGCGCCGCCATGCGCCCCATGCTGCGCGCGAAGAAGGGTCGCATCATCAACATCAGTTCGGTGGTTGGTGTCACCGGGAACCCGGGCCAGGCGAACTACGCCGCGGCCAAGGCCGGCCTCATCGGCTTTACCCGCGCGCTTGCCCGTGAAGTGGCGTCCCGGGGCATCACCGTGAACGCCATCGCCCCCGGTTTTATCAAGACCGACATCACCGCGGACCTCACCGAGGCGCAGGTCGAAGCTGTGCTCGCCCAGGTGCCCCTCGGCCGGCTCGCCGAACCCGAAGAAGTCGCGCCGCTCGTCGCGTTCCTGGCCGGCGATGGCGCTGGCTACATTACCGGGCAGTGCATCCAGGTGGACGGTGGCATGGTGATGGCATGACGGACAACGTCATGCGCCGCGCCCGGTACCTCGTACTCGAGGCGCTGTACGAAGCAGATACATCGGACCACGACGCTGAAGCAGCCTATAACCGCCGCGTGAAGGAGGTTGCCGAAGAGGATCCCGAAGTGGCCGCCCCTGGCCCCAGCGGGTTCGGTCGTGGTGTGCTTCGTGGCGTTCTTCGCCGTAAGCCCGAACTTGATCGCTATATTTCAGAAGCCGCTTCCCGCTACCCGGCGGACTCCCTTGCAGTCGTTGACCGGAACATTCTGAGGCTTGCAATATGGGAACTGCTTTCCGATAATTCGGCGCCGGTCGCGGCTGTCGTAAACGAAGCCGTTGAACTCGCCCATCGGTATGGTGGAGAAACCTCGCCGGCCTTTGTCAACGGAGTCCTCCGTACGGTAAGCGCTCGAATCAAGGCAGCTCGAACGGGCGAGCCCCCGCCCCCGTTGGCGGAATCCCCGAACCCTACTTCTGAGGAGAACTGACTGTGGCCACTGTGTTCGAACGAGTCCGCGCGATCGTCGTGGAGCAGCTTGGCGTCGAGGAGGACGAAGTGACCCCCACGGCCTCGTTCGTCGACGATCTCAATGCTGACTCGCTCGACCTTGTCGAGCTCATCATGTCGCTGGAAGAAGAGTTCTCCCAGGACGGTGTGGAACTCGAAATCAGCGATGAAGACGCCGAAAAGATCGCGACTGTGCAAGACGCCGTAGACTACTTGAAAGACCACGGCGTCGAGGACAAGTAGCCCGGGCTCACACCCCGCGCATCGAAGACTGTCCGGCCGCTAGGAGGCCATAGTGGAATTCCTGGGAGTCGGTTACCAGGAACTCCTGCTCATTCTCGTTCTGCTGCTCGTCGTCGTCGGGCCCGAGCGGCTGCCGGCAATGGCTTACCAGATCGGGCGGGCGGTGCGCACCCTGCAGCAATACGCGCGCGCCGTCCGCAACGAGTTCCGAGACGAGTTCGATTACCTCGAAGAGCAGTACCGCACCATCCGCGGCGAAGTCGACACTGCTCGCGCCGAACTTCAGGAAGAGCAGGCATCCTGGCAGCGAGACCTCCAGGTGGCCACCGCCATCGATCTGCCTCCGCTCCTCGAAGAGCCGAACGGCAAGGCGCCCTCCACTTCCGAAAGCGCGACGCCTGCCACCTCATCGCCTCCCGAGAACGCCGAGTCAGCCCAGCCGGTCGGCCCTCCCGCCCAGGAAGCCACTTCGTCCGGGCAAGAGGAAAAGCCCCCCGCGCCACCAATGGTGTTCTAGCCGATGACTGCCGAGCCCGCACAGCGACCTGCCGACATTCCCGCGCAACCACAGGAGCACGGCGGCGCGGAAATGACCCTGATGGAGCACCTTATCGAGCTCCGCAACAGGGTCATCATCTCGGCACTCGCGGTTGTAGTCGGCGTCGTTGTCTGCGCCCTCTTCTGGGAGACCATCCTTGGCTGGTATCTCGCGCCTGCCCGCCAGGAAATCCCGGACTTCCGGCTCGTTAGCCTTACCCCTACCGACCGAATCGCCACGATCTTCAAGATCGCGATGTACGGCGGCCTCGTGCTCGCCTCACCGGTCGTCGTCTACGAAGCGCTCGCGTTCATCGTGCCCGGGCTCACGCCGAAGGAGCGGAAGATCCTGCTTCCCGGTCTCATCGGCATTATCCTCTTCATGCTCGGCGGCATGGCGTTCGCCTACTGGGTGGTGCTCCCGCAGTCCATGGGCTTCCTGCTGAACATCGGCTCCGACGAAATCGAAAACCAGCAGCAGATCCAGGCCTACGTGAACTTCTGTACCCGTCTCATCTTCTGGACAGGTGTCGCGTTCGAACTCCCGATGGTCATCGCCATCGCCGCACGGCTTGGGCTCGTCCGCGCGAAGCAGCTCCTCGGGTTCTGGCGCTACGCGGTCATCATCGTCTTCGTCCTCGCCGCGATCGTTACGCCGACGCCCGACCCGCTCACACAGACGCTGGTCGCGGGGCCGCTGCTCTTCCTCTACTTTGTCGGCATCCTGTTTGCGTGGCTCCTGCAGCCCGCACGGGAGGGAGCGCAATGACGCGCGATGCCCGCATCCTCCTCCGTGACGGTGCGATCCGCCCATTCGCTCCACCGGGGGAGTGCGCATGATCTTCGACCGCGAGGGCGCGATGGCCGAACTCGCCGCGCGTGTGCGTGGCTGTACCGCCTGCCCCCTCGCGCGCACTCGTACACTCGCTGTCCCCGGCGAGGGCCCGGTCGATGCTGAAGTCATGCTCATCGGCGAAGCCCCCGGCATGCACGAAGACCGCCAGGGGCGCCCCTTCGTCGGCGCCGCCGGTGCATTCCTCGAAGAACTGCTCGCCGCCGCCGGGCTTACTCGCGACCAGGTGTTCATTTGCAACGTGCTGAAGTGCCGGCCCCCCGGCAACCGCGACCCACTGCCCGGCGAGATCGAAGCCTGTCGCGACTTCCTCGACGAGCAGATCGACATCATCGACCCGCTCGTGATCGTGACCCTGGGCCGCTTCTCCATGGCGAAGTTCTTTCCACGCCAGATGATTTCGCGCATCCATGGCCGGCCAAAAGAGATCGCCGGCCGCGCCTACATCCCGATGTATCACCCCGCGGCCGCCCTCCGGCAGGCCAACCTCCGCGAAGTCATGCTCAACGACTTCCGGAAAATCCCCGCGGTCCTCGACCGCATCCGGAGCCAGCTCGCGGCGCCGTCTGCGCCACCCGAGCCTGTTGCGCAACCGGCTCCATCGCTTTTTGACCCACCGCAACCACAGGAGCCGGCGCCGCCCGAATCCGCCAGCGGGCCCGCTCCAGCGCCGCAGCAGCAAACCCCACCCACCGCTCCACCGGCGCCACCTGCGCAAATCACACAGTTTCGTCTGTTCGAGTAAGGACCATCTATGCCACCACTTCGAGTCATCCCGCTCGGCGGCCTTGGTGAAATCGGCCGCAACATGATGCTGATTGAGTACGGCGAAGACATCATTGCTATCGACGTCGGCCTGATGTTCCCCGAAGAGGAGATGCTCGGCGTCGATCTCGTAATCCCCGACTTCACCTACCTTCGCGAAAACCCCGGGCGTCTGCGTGCCGTCTTCCTCACTCACGGCCACGAAGACCATGTCGGCGCACTCCCGTATCTCCTGCGCGAATTCAGCGTTCCCATCTACAGCAGCCGCCTCACCGATGGCCTCATCCGCGTCAAGCTGAACGAGCACCGCCTCCTCGATAAGGCCGAAACCCACGTCGTCGAACCCGGCGAAGTCATCAAGGCCGGCGTGTTTGAAGTCGAGTTCTTCCCCGTCGCCCACTCGATCCCCGATGCCTGCGGCCTCATCATCCGCACGCCCCTCGGCCCGATCGTTCACACCGGCGACTTCAAGCTCGACCAGACCCCGGTCATGAACCAGGCGACCGACCTCATCCGGCTCGCCCAGGTTGGCGCCGAAGGCTGCCTCCTCCTCCTCGCCGACAGTACCTACGCAGAGGTCGATGGCTACACGCCCAGCGAGCAGCTCGTCGGCGATTCGCTCCGCAACATCATCGTGAACGCCCCGGGCCGCGTGATCGTGGCGACCTTCGCCTCGCTGATTTCGCGCGTGCAACAGGTAATCGATGCCGCCGTCTTCGCCGGGCGCAAGGTGTTCGTCACCGGCCGTTCGATGATCGATAACGTCGCCATGGCGCGGCAGCTCGGCTACCTCAACGCCCCCGACGGCGTCATCGTCGGCGTCGAAGAGATGCGGAACACCCCGCACAGCAAGCTCGTCGTCGTCACCACCGGGAGCCAGGGCGAGCCCACGAGCGCCCTCACCCGCATGGCCAACGGTTCGCACCGCCACATCCAGATCCAGGAGGGCGACACCGTTGTACTCTCCGCCTCGCCCATTCCTGGCAACGAAACCGCCGTCTATCGCAACGTCGACAACCTCTTCCGCCTCGGCGCCGACGTTCTCTACAACCGCGTCGCGAACATTCACGTCCGCGGTCACGCCAGCCGCGAGGAGCTCAAAATCATCCAGAGCATTCTCCAGCCCGAGTACTTCGTGCCGATCCATGGCGAGTACCGGCACCTCGTCGTCCACGCGCGCCTGGCCGAAGCGGTCGGAGTGCCCAAGGGCAACGCGTTTGTCCTGACCGATGGCGACGTATTGGAGATCGACGAAGAAGAAGCCCGCCTCGGCGAACGGGTGCCCGCGAGCTACGTCTACGTCGATGGTCTCGGTATCGGCGATGTCGATCAGCACCTGCTCCGCGACCGCGCCCACCTCTCGACCGATGGCGTCGTCGTGGTCATCACCTCGATCGACAAGCAGACCGGCCAACTCGACCGTGCGCCCGAGATCCTCAGCCGCGGATTTATCGACGTCGAAGAACACGAAGACCTGCTCGAGCGCAGCAAACGCGTGGTCGAAGGGGCGCTCGGCGGCGGCGAGCACCTCGCCGAAATCGGAGATGTGAATGTCCGCGTTCGGGACGCTCTCTCGAAGTTCCTCTATGATGAAACTCGCCGAAGGCCGATGGTGCTCAACGTGACAGTCGAGGTCTAAGGGCACCGTCGTATCGGAAACCGGCCGTGTGGTGGTGCGCGGGGTCACGGCCGGGATAGAGGAGATGCGCGCCTATGGCCGCACGCACACGTACGCGTACCCGCGCGAGTCGCTCCACACGGCGCGGCAAGCCGTTCTGGAAGAAGAAGCAGATTCTCCAGCCCGAAGTCGTCGGGCTTGCCCTTGCTGTGGCCGCCGTCGCGGCCCTGCCCTTCCTCGTCGATCTCGGCGAGGTTGCCTCACGCGGGCGCGATTGGCTCGTTCGAACGGCGGGGCTGGGCATCTTCATCCTGGCGGCCCTTTCGGTTCTCGGCGGCATTGCCATCTCGCAGCGCGCCTACGAAAACGGCCCCCTGTTCGCGCGCCGCGCTGCCGGTGCTATCGCCCTGGCGCTGTTCTCCTGGGGCGCGCTCGGGCTGAACAAGGCCGAATGGGAGCTCGGCAACGTCGACTTCCGCGAAGTCACGCTCGGTGGCGAGCTCGGCCAGGCCCTGGTGTCGGGAGTCCTCGCCAAGCTCGCGTGGCTCAGTCTGCTCGTTATCGGGATGGCGCTCGTCGCACCGCGAGCTACCGCGTGGCTTGCCCGCAGCGTCCCCGTCTGGCTCCAGACCGCATGGGAGCGGCGCTGGCCCCACCGCGTCGTCGAGGCCATTGGCAGCTTCATCGCCTACATCTTCCGGCGCCCGTCCCGCGAACCCGAGCCTGAGCCTGTCATCGGCTCCGAGACGCTGCACACCCGCTTCCAGGCCGCACCCGTCTCCTTCGAAAGCCCACCGGTGGCCTTCCGGCCGTCCATCGACCCGGCATCGCCCACCTCGACGCTGGGTACCGGCGCCGCGGTCCACTTCGCACCCGGGGTCGCCGAGGAGGAGCCCGAGCCGGTCGAAGAGGCGCCGATGGCCGCTCCTCCCGAGGATGACGAACCTGAGGACGCGCCCGAAGAGCCACAGCAGCTCAGCATGGGCCTCGAAGGAACCGGGTGGGCGCTCCCGGCGCTCGAACTGCTGAACCCACCCCAGGTCAGCCAGAGCCGCAAACACGATAACGCCGCCCGCGCGCAGCTCATCGTCGACACCCTGGCCAGCTTCGGCGTCGACGCCTCGGTCGTCGAAATCAACGAAGGGCCTACCGTCACCCAGTTCGGCGTCGAGCCGGGCTGGGAGGTCCGCTACAAGGACGTGCCGCTCAAGGACGAGAACGGCAAGACGCTCCTCGGGCCCGATGGCCGTCCCCGGACGGAGCGCGTCGAGGTCGGCCGCACGCGCGTTCGCGTGAACAAGATCACCGCGCTCCAGAACGACCTCGCGCTCGCGCTGGCAGCCCCAAGCCTCCGCATCGAAGCACCGGTCCCCGGCCGGGCCATCGTCGGCATCGAGGTCCCGAACGATACCGCGACGGTCGTCACGCTTCGCGGCGTGATGGAGACGAAGGAATTCCGCGACCTCGCGCGCAAGTCCAAACTCGCGGTCGCCCTCGGCAAGGGCGTCGCCGGCGCGCCCGTCGTCGCCGACCTTGCGAAGATGCCGCACCTGCTCATCGCCGGCGCCACCGGCTCCGGCAAGAGCGTCTGCATGAACGCGATCATCGCCGGGATCATGATGAACGCGACGCCCGACGAAGTCCGGTTCGTGATGATCGACCCCAAGCGCGTCGAACTCACGCCATACGAGAAGATCCCGCACCTCGCGTTCAGCGAAGTCATCGTCGACATGGACAAGGTTGTCGGCACGCTCCAGGCAGTCGTCTCCGAAATGGAGGCCCGTTACAAGAAATTCGCCGCCGTCCAGGTCCGCAACATCGAGAGCTACAACCGCCACCCGCGCACGGTGAAGAAGCTGCCGTACTGGGTGGTTATCATCGACGAGCTCGCCGACCTCATGATGGCCGCCCCCTTCGAGGTCGAGAAGCTGATCTGCCGCCTGGCACAGCTCGCCCGCGCTACCGGCATCCACCTCGTCGTCGCCACCCAGCGCCCGTCGGTCGACGTCATCACCGGCCTCATCAAGGCGAACTTCCCGACGCGCATCGCCTTCGCGGTCACCTCGCAGACCGACTCGCGGACAATCCTCGACATGGGCGGCGCCGAAAAGCTGCTCGGCCGCGGCGACATGCTCTACATGCCTACCGATGCCTCGAAGCCGATTCGCATCCAGGGCGTGTACCTCTCCGACGCCGAAGTCGAACGCCTCGTCGAGTTCTGGACCGATGAGCGCTTCAAGGATCTCGCACCCGAGCGCGCCGACGACCTGCTCCAGCAGGCACTCATCGAGCAGAACGGCGGCGACGAAGATATGGATGTGGACGATGAAGATCCGATCATCGAAGCCGCCCGCGAGCTTGCGCGCCAGCACACACGCGTCTCGCCGTCTCTGTTCCAGCGAAGGCTCCGCGTCGGCTACCTGAAGGCCGCGAAGCTCATTGAAATCCTCGAAGAAGAAGGAATTGTCGGCCCGCGCGAGGAAGGCGAGTCCCGCCGCGTGCTCGACCGCGCCGGGGCCGCTGATGACCTCCCCTGATACACTGAGCCAGAAAATGAGGACCCTCCGAGAGCTTATCCGACGCAGCGACCGGCAGGATGGTGCCGAGCCGGAAGAACAACAGGCCGAGCACTGTCTCTCGTGCGGCGCCGACCTCACCGCGTCGAAGTCGTACGACCGTTACCGCGTCTGCCACTCCTGCGGTTTCCACTTCCACCTCACCGCAATGGAGCGGATCGCCACGCTGCTCGACCCCGGGTCATTTCGCGAAGCCGACCGTGGCGTGACCGCCATCGACCCTATTTCGTTCTCGGGGAAGCAGTCCTATCGCTCCCGGGTCATCCAGGCACAGCGCCGCACCGGCCTCGCCGAAGCCGCGCTCACCGGGACTGGCTCGCTCTTCGGCCGCGAAGTGGTCGTCGCGGTCCTCGATTTCGCGTTTCTCGGTGGCTCCATCGGCGTCGTCGCCGGTGAGCGCCTCGCCCGCGCGTTCGAAAAGGCCGAAGCCCGCCGCGCCGCGATGATCACCGTCTGCTCGACGTCCGGTACGCGCATGCAAGAGGGTCTGCTCGCCCTCATGCAGATGCCCCGCGTGATCACCGCCGCGCAGAAGCACAGCAAGGCGGGACTGCCGCACATCGCCATCCTCACCGACCCGACAACCGGTTCGGCCTACACCGGCTTCGTTAACCTCGCCGACTTCATCATCGCCGAGCCGAACGCGCTCGTGGGGTATGCAGCCCTTCGCGTGCTGCAGGAGCAGGAAGGCGGCGACTTGCCGCCCAACGCGCACACCTCCGAGTCGCACCTCGAACGGGGCCTCATCGATGCGGTCGTGCCGCGCCACCAACTCCGCGACCAGGTGGCGCTCCTGCTCGACCTCATCATGAGCGACTACCGCCTGAGCGCCCCCCGCGAGCACCACGAGATGCGCCTGCGCCACACCCAGCGCGGCGCGCTCCAGCAACTCCAGCTCTCGCGCCACTCCGAGCGCCCAACTGCGGTCGACTTCATCGGCGGCATGACCACGTCGTTCACGCCGATCCACGGCGACCGCACCGGCAGCGACGACCCGTCCGTCGTCGCTGGATTTGCCTCGCTCGCCGGCGAAGCGGTGATGATCATCGGGCAGAACCGCCCACACGACCGAAACAAGAACGAGGGTTGGATTCGCGCCGGCGGCTTCCGCAAGGCGATTCGCGCACTCCAGCTCGCCGAGAAGTTCCAGCTCCCCGTCATCACGCTCATCGACACGGCGGGCGCACACCCCGGCCTCGATAGCGAGCTCGATGGCCAGGGGCCCGCGATCGCTGCCTGCACCGCCGCGATGCTGGATGTCACGGTGCCCACCATCGCGGTCATCATCGGCGAAGGGAACTCCGAAGCTGCGGTCGCCCTCGCCGTCGCCGATCGCGTGCTCATGCTCGACAACGCCGTCTACGAGGTCATCCGTCCTGAGGAGGCCGCCAAGCTCCTCTTCGGCGGGCCGGATTACACCGCCGAGGTCGCCGAACGACTGCGCATCACCTCGCACGACTGCCTCCGGTTTGGCGTGGCCGATGCGTCGGTGCCCGAACCGGGCGAAGGCGCCCACACCGACCACACCGAGGCGGCGTTGCTCCTTCGCCGCAGCATCGTGCGCGAACTCACCCGCGTCCGGCGGATGCGGACCAAGCGGCGGCTGCAGAAGCGGTACGAGCGGTACCGCGGCATGGGAACCACCCGCTCGTGGCTCTTTGGCACGCTCGAACGGCGGCTCGCCCACCTGCTCGACCGCCTCGGCGGAGCCTGGGACCGCCTCCGCGGCCGCTCCATCCTTCGGCGTACGGTCGAATTCGGGGACAATCCCGATATCCCGGTCTGAGACCGCAGGGCCAGCTCCCCGGTAGGTAGCCCTGGAACTTGTCAACATCGAGCTGATCGGACTTGGCGCCGCTGTAGGCGCCTTCGGCACCATCGTGGGCGCGGGCGGCGGCTTCGTCCTCGTCCCTGTCCTCCTGCTGCTCTTTCCCGACCGTGAGGCGAAGACCATCACGGCGATGTCGCTGTTCGTCGTGACCGCGAACGCGATTTCCGGGTCGGTCGCGTATTCGCGGCAGCGCCGCATCGACTACGCCGTGGGGCTGCTCTTCGCTTTGAGTACACTGCCTGGGGCCGTCGCCGGCGCCATTGTGGTCGGCTACATCCCCCGCCGCCTGTTCGACGCCATCTTCGGCATCACGCTCTTCGCCATCGGCGCCTACCTCGCTCTGCGCGCCGGCGTGCAGACGATTCAGCGCCCGGCCACGGGCCGCGGCGTCATCCACCGCCGTATCACCGACCGTTCGGGCCAGCAGTTCTTCTACTCCTTCCAGCTCTGGAAAGGGATGCTCCTCAGCGTGGGCGTGGGTTTCCTGAGCAGCCTTCTCGGCATCGGCGGCGGCGTCATCCACGTCCCGATCATGACCACTATCCTGCACTTCCCCGTGCACGTTGCCACCGCCACGTCCCAGTTCGTGCTCGCCTTTGTCTCCGCCGAAGGCACCACCGTTCACTTTCTCACCGGCACGCTCGGGTGGAACGAAACGCTCGGCGATGCCGCGCTCCTGGCGCTCGGCGCTGTCGTTGGTGCGCAGATTGGCGCGTTCGCCGCGCGTCGAATGCCGCCCGGGCACATCGTCCGCGTGCTCGCAGCCGCGCTGATGCTCGTCGGCATCCGCCTCGGGCTCAAGGCGCTGGGGATCTGAGCTACGCTCCGGGGTTCTCCTGGTCGCGCCAGCCCGAGCGGCGATCCTCGATGACGTGCCCGGTGCCCCCGGGACGTTCGAACGTTCGGTGCGGGTCCAGCCGCCGGAGCAGCCACCACGCGCCCACACTGACCGCCGACATGAGGCCCGCCAGCACCGAAAGGTACATCAGCCCCCGCTCGGTCGCGTCGGTCCAGCCGGTATAGGCCGCCCGCGCCAGCCGCAACGCCTCGGCGTGGTCGCCCGCCGCGTACGCTGCTTCCGCCCGCGCGAGGTCGGCGTCCGGGTCCTGGAAGAGCAAGCCCACCCGCGTCAGGAACGATGGTTTGAACCCCGACTGTTTCTCCCGCGCGATGGCGAGCATGCGCGCCGAAGCAGTCTCGTTGAAGGCGGTCGTTCTCGCCGCTGCCGCGAGCCGTTCGGCTTCGACGAAGTTGCCCGCCCCGTACTCCTCGCGCGCCTTCGCCAGTTGCTGCAATGCAGCCGAACCCTCGGGCTCGTTCGCGAGCTCCACCGTTGCCCCGGCGATCGCTGCGATCGCCTGGCGCTGGTCGTCGACCCGCTGGCGCGACGCCGCAAGGGGTTCGGCGCCCCAGTGCCCGAGCAGCGCCTGCGTTGCGGGGAGTCCCGCTTTGGCGCCCTCGTCGAGCACCGCCGCGTACTCGTCCAGTACCGCATTCGCATCAGCGACCTGTTTCTCGATCGGCTTGAAGATCCATGCGTCGAGGTTCGCCTGTACGTCGGTCGGCACCCCGCTCAGCCCGAACTCGCTCGCCCGGGCGGCGAGAGCCTTCGCGGCCTCGTGCGCCGCTCGCCGCTCGGCCAGCAGCGGTGCGCTCGTCTCGCGGTTCCATACCCACGTGAGGAACAGCTCGTCCAGCGCGAGCCCGCTCACGAGTTCGCCCCGGTCCATGAACCAGCCGCCATCCGCCGGCCGGGCCGCTTCGCCAAGCCCCGAGAGCACGGCACTCATTTTCTCTCGCCCGCCGACGGCGCGTGCGAATTCGGCCCAGAACGCGTTCGCCTTGCCGTACCAGTAGTGACCGTCGAAGATTTCCGACCCGTTCCACCACGCCGCCAGCGGGTCGGTGTAGCCCTTCGTCTCCCAGCCCCACTCGCGAACCGGGTACCCGAGTTCCGTGGCCAGCGTATTTGCCGCGTACTCCGCCAGGCCCTCCCACAGCCACGCGTCTGCGAGCGTTGTAGGTCCGGACCACTGATGCGCGAGTTCGTGCACGGTCACCTGGGCATCGAACTCCAGGTCGCCTTCCGTGGAGATCAGCATCTCCCCCTTCCGCACGAACGCGAGTCCCGCCGCGCCGTTGAACAGGATCAGGTTGCTCTGCCGCAGGTGCGCCACATCGTGGGGGTAGGGGAAGCCGAACAGGTCTTCCAACAGTGGAAGCGCACGTTGCGCGGTGGCGAACTGCAGCTCCGCCCACTCCTGGCTGCTCCGGAAGTACTCCAGGGTGAGCCGCACGGTGCCGGCCGAAAGGGCCACGTCGGCTTCCATCCTCCCGCGCTTCGAATCGTCCGTAATCGACTGTGCGAACCCCGAGTACGGCAGCGCCAGGGCGCGCTGGCGACAGGCGTCATCAAGGTTTGCGCACCGCTCGAGCACAACGGGCTTATCGGCGGCGAACGCCACGACCGACGTTTCGCCGCATACCCAGCGCTCGAGCCCCGCATCGCGTACGTCGTCCGGCTGCTTTGCGATACGTACGCAGCCTGGCTCCACGAAGTTGTCGCCCGCCTGCGGGATGTCGAGGAACACAAACGAACCCGGGCCCTGGCTCACGAACATAGCCTCGATGTACCCGGGTTCCACCCTCGCGATTTCGCTCGCCTGGGCCCCGACGTCGTAGGTGGCGGTGAACTTCGCCCTGCGCTTCGGCTTCAACGGTTCGGGGAATGTCACCAGGTACGCGTCCGGGTCATCGTCGCCGCTGGGGACCGGCGTAAGGGCAAGTGACTGGCCGTCTCGCTCGACGCGCACGTTGCGCGCGCCCGGCATCGCCCAGAACACCACCTCGCCGATTTCCCGCACCGCCTGCACCTCCATTTCGACGCGCACGGTCATCGAACCTCCCGGCACATCGAGCCGGTAGTACGAATCCGAGGCCATGTGGTAGTTCGGCGGCGTGGCCGCTCGTCCCGTCCCATTCGCGGTCAGGAGCAGGCTGCCGAGCACGGCGAAAATCGCCAGCGCGAGGCGCGGAATCATGTCTGTACCATCGGCCCACAGCCCCGGTTTCTTCAGTGCACAGGCGAATTCCGCTGCGCCTTCACCTTCCCGAATTCGGCAGGTAAGGGGTTCACCGGACCGTTACGTTATTGCGATGACTGTAGGGCGGGTTGTCATACCCTTCGGAACTTGCACACCAAATCCCACCCTGTTCCAGGTCCGGAGGAGCTCTGAAAACCCTCGCTCGTTCCATGGCCGGTGTCGCCACCGCCGGCCTCGCAATCCAGACGCGCCCCGCGGATCATGCGGGCGCCCGAATCCCCGAAGCACAGGTTCCCACCGCACTCCGCGCCTTTTGGGCCGATGGCCTCTTCGCTGCCGCCCAGGACGCGTTCATCCTGTCGTACCTGCCGATCCTGGCGCACGCACTCGGCGCCAGCGGCACGGAGATTGGCCTGCTCGCTGCCAGTCAGAGCCTCGGCGGCGCGCTCGCCCTCTACCCCGGGGCGTTCGCCGCACGCCGCGCAACAAGCCTGCGCTGGATCGTCGTCTTCTACTCCGGCATCCTCGGCCGGCTGGCGTTCCTCGGCGCGGCCTTCGCGGTCGCCTTCATGAGTGGCAATGCCGCGCTCTACACGGTCATCGCCCTGTTCGCCGCCCGCGCGTTCATCCAGAACTTCACCGTCCCGGCGTGGACGTCGCTCGCCGCGGACATCATCCCGCCGGGCCTGCGCGCACGGTACTTCGCGTCGCGCAACTTCGCGATCCAGGGCGCGACCCTGGCTATCACGCCCCTCGGCGGTCTCTTCCTCGACGCGATTGGCTTCCCGGGTGGCTACGTTGTCGCGCTGCTCGTCTCGTTCATCTTCGGGATGTGCGCCACCCTCGCCTATTCGCGTATCCCCGAGCCGCCGCGCAAGGAACGCCCTGCCGAGACGCGGAAGGCCGTTCCACCGCTCCGCGTCGCCCGCGACGCCACCTTCCGAAACTTCGTCGGCGGGACCATGCTGGTGCACTTCGGCGCGCAGATGGCTGGCCCGTTCTTCAACGTCTACCTGGTTGAAGACCTCGGCGGCAGCAACTTCATCATCGGTGTCATCGCCATGGTGGCGTCGCTCACTGGCATCGCCGGGCAACTCATCTGCGGCGACCTCCTCTCACGCCGCGGGTCGCTCTGGCTCACCCGCGCGACGCTGCTCACCATGCCCGCCATCCCGCTGCTCTGGCTTGGTGTCATCAACCCCTGGATGGCGGTGATTCCGAACGTGCTGGGCGGGTTCGTGTGGTCTGCGTTCGGGCTGGCGAACTTCCAGCAACAACTCGAACTCATTCCCGAGGACAGCCGCGAGGACTACATCGCCCTGTTCCACCTCGCGATGTTGGTGAGCATGTTCGCCGCGCCGTTTGTCGGCGGCGCGCTCGTCGATATCGTCGGCTACCGGATGGCGTTCCTGGTCTCCGCGGGGGTTCGCGCGGCGGCGCTGCTCGTGTTCTTTGGTGGTGCGACCAGCCGGCAGCAGCCCATCCCGCGGCGGCGGGCGGCCGCCCGCTAACCCTGGGCCACTTCCGAGGGATGGAGGTCGCGGGCGCGGCGTGCCTCGCCCGCGGCCACCAGCTTCTCGAGCGCGCTCGTGATCAGCTGGAGGTCGTCGTCCCCGAGGTCCTCCATGAGCGACGCAGCGTACTCGTGGGCTTCCTCGCGCGCAGCGCTCACGGCTTCGCGACCCCGCGGTTCGAGCCAGATGGAGATGCCCCGCCGATCGTTGGGCGACACCTCACGCCGAATGAACCCGCCGCGCTCCAGCCGTTCAAGCAACGCCGAGACCGATGGCCGCGTGACATAAAGACGATCGGCGAGCTCGGCGTTGCTGATCCCTTCGGACTCCTGTACGTGGGCGAGCAGACGAAGCTGTGTGACCGTGAGCCCGTCACGGTCCCACAGCATCAGGCGAAATGGATCGAGCAGCGCGCTCGCCTTGAAGAGGGCAGCGACGGCAGCTTCGACAGCGGCAGGATTCTGATGTTCCGACACGACGCTGCACTATACGCTGCCGTCTGCCTACCGGTCACTCGGCGACCCGTCTAGTTCTGCTGCAGCTCCTTGATGATCGCGCGGACGGCCTCTTCGTCCTCCGGCGTCTTGACTGCCGCGCTGAAGCCCACCCGGTCGCACACGCCGCCGTACCGCTCCTTAATGGCCTGGGCCACCTTGTCGTACGGCGCGATCACGGCGAACTCGGTCAGCATCTCATCGGGGATGACGGCCGGCATTTCGTCCCACTTGCCCTGCAGGCTCATCTCGTGGAGTCGCGCCGTCGTGTCGCCCCAGCCGTGGTGGTCGAACACCGCCTGGTACGTTCGCGTCGAACCGTAGAACGAAATCTGCCGCTTGATCTCCTGGGCGTTCTGCTCGGCCTCGCTCCAGGTCCTCCCGGTGGCGAGGAACCCGCCGCCGCAGATCTCGAACTGATCGCGCGTGCGGCCGCTCTTCTCGAGCCCCTTCATGATCTCCGGCAGGAGCACGTCCTTCGTGTACTTCATTGTGTTGAAGCCGTGCAGCTTCACGCCGTCGCACACTTCGCCGGCAACGAACGCGTTCCGCGGGTTCACCGCAGCGATATGCACCGGGATGTGCGGATGCTCGATCGGGCCCGGGTTGAAGTTCGGCGTCATCAGCGTGAACGTGTAATGCTCGCCGACGTAGTCCAGCTTCTCGCCGGTCTGGAACGTGTGCCAGATGGCCTTGAGTGCCTGCACGTACTCCCGAATCCGCGGCGCCGGCGGCGACCACGGCACCGAGAAGCGCCGCTGGTTGTGCCCCTTCACCTGCGTGCCGAGGCCCAGCGTCATGCGCCCCTTCGAGAAGCGCTGCAGGTCCCACGCCATCATCGCCGTTACCATGGGGCTCCGAGGGAACGCGATAGCGACCGATGTCCCGATACCGATCCGCTCCGTGTGCTCGGCCGCCAGCACCAGCGGGAGGAAGCTATCGTGCGCCGTTTCCGCTGCGTTGATGCCGTCGTACCCAAGTTCCTCGGCGCGCCTGGCCACTTCCCCGGCCTGCTCGAGGCGCGCAGCGTAGAGGCCCGTCTCAACCTTGAATCCCATCCTCAATCTCCAATCCTTCGCAAAGTCACGTGGCCGGATTGTGGCAGGCACGTGGCACCGCCCGCAAGGCGACATCGGACCGGCCGGGCGTCGGGCTTGCGGTGTGAGGTGGTGCGCCCGGATGCCGTGGCCTAATCGCTGTTGAGCTGAGCCCCGAACCCGGTCTCGTTCGACAGGCCCGGTGGCGGTTCGAACCGGAACGTATCGCCCGCTGGGGCCGCAAAACTCCACCTCCCGGACCTCAACGCGCAGGACCTGCCCGCTGGGACGTTCCTCATCCACCTCATATCGCAGCGACGTAAGGGTTACTGGATCGACGCAGTTCGTCGGCGCCCGCCGGAGTCGGCGACCTCCAGCCCGGCGCTGTCTTCCGTGTAGCTCCGTCACGTGGGCTCTCCTCCTGCATAGCCGGGCAGTAGCCGCGTGCTCCAACAGGTTCACTGCCCGATGTCGAATTTCACGCTCTGCTATCTGTGCCGCTTCGCGCACTCCGCCGTTTCTGGTAGAGTCCCGGCCACGGAGGGAAAGTCGAATGAAGTTCGGGATTTTCTACGAGCACCAGCTACCACGTCCCTGGGGCGAGGACGATGAGCGCCGCCTTTACCACGAAGCGCTCGAACAGGTCGAACACGCCGACCGGCTGGGAATCGACTACGCATGGGAGGTGGAGCACCACTTCCTCGAGGAATACAGCCACTCCTCGGCGCCCGAAGTCTTCCTCGCGGCCGCGAGCCAGCGCACGAAGAACATTCGCCTGGGCCACGGCATCAAGCTCATGCCCCCGGCGTACAACCATCCTGCCCGCGTCGCCGAAGAGGTCGCCACGCTCGACATCGTCTCGAACGGTCGCGTCGAGTTTGGCACCGGCGAATCGTCCGCGCGCATCGAACTCGAGGGGTTCCGCATCGATCCCGCCGAGAAGCGCGCCATGTGGCGCGAAACCGTCGAACAGGTCTGCCGCATGATGTCGGAAACGCCCTACCCGGGGTTCGAAGGCAAGTACTTCTCCATGCCACCGCGCAACGTTGTCCCGAAGCCGGTGCAGAAGCCGCACCCGCCGCTCTGGGTTGCCTGTTCGAACCGCGACACGATCCACCTCGCGGCGCAGCTCGGCATTGGCGCGCTCACCTTCGCCTTCGTCAATCCCGAAGAGGCGCGCCACTGGGTCACCGACTACTACGAAACCTTCAAGCGCGAGTGCGTGCCCATCGGCAAGGCGGTCAACCCGAACATCGCGATGGTCACCAGCTTCTCCGTCCACCACAACGAGGAAGAGGCCGCGCGCCGCGGTGGCCAGGGCTTCGACTTCTTCGGCTATGCCCTCGGCCACTACTACGCCTTCGGCGAGCACGTTCCCGGTGAAACCAACATCTGGGACGCGTTCCTGCGCTCACCCGGACAGGCGCCGGAGCTGCTGAACAACCGTGCGCGTGGCGGCATCGGAACGCCCGAACAGGTTCGCAACCACCTGCGCCTCTTCGCCGATTGCGGCGTCGACCAGGTGGTGTTCATCCAGCAGGGCGGGAAGAACCGCCATGAGCACATTCTCGAGTCGCTCGACCTCTTCGCCGCCGAGGTGATGCCGGAGTTCCACGAAGAGGAAGAGAAGCGCCAGGCGCGGAAGATGGAGGAGCTCGCCCCCTACATCGAGCAGGCGTTCAAGCGCAAGGAAGAGGTGCTCAATGGCGCACCGCCGCCCGGGCCCATCGCGCCAGTTCCCGCCTACGGGCGCACCATCGCCGAAGGCACCGTCGGGCGGAAGGCGACGCAGGAAGACAAGGAGCGCGTCCGCTAGCACCCCCGCCGCCTGACAGAACCGACCGATCACGCCTGTACGATCTGAAGGACTCGTATAGGCGTGATCTCTATGTGCTCTTTTGCAACATCTCGGGGTGGTCCCGTAGTACCGCGATCGGCAGCCCATGCCGAATATCAACTCAGAAAACGAAACGGGAGCCAGCCGCGAAACAGTGACCGGGACCACAGTGCTCCGCCCTTGGGCGGAAGTAGGCTTAGGCCGGAGTACCGTCGATGCGGCGACTCGCTTAGTAGAGACTAGAGTCAGGCGGTGACAGGACCCGCGAAGGAGGAGAGGACAATGGCTAGCCCTTCGACGGTGAACCAGGACAACATCAAGATCTGCGAGCGCTGTGGAATTCGGTACGATTGGCGCCGGTCCGCCAGTTCTTCGCTGAAAATGACCTACTGCGGTTCCCTCTGCGAACGAGCTGATCTCGGATTTACAATCGAAGCGTTGCTCCGCATCGAGTCTCCTTCGAGCGCCCCAGAAAAGCGCGTCGAAACGCACGAGGAACTGGCTGCGGCCGCGGCATAGTTAAAGGTCAACAAACTGTCCAGATGGGCAGTGGAATCCGTTACGAAAACCCCCTACGCTGGGACTACGCGAGGAATAGCGACGACGCAGCAAAGCGTCTCGAAAGGGTTGCATTCGTGGAAACTCCTATCGGTCCCGGCGCAGTCGGGATGAACCTGGACAACATCAAGATTTGCGCACGCTGTGGCCTCCGGTACGACTGGCGGAAGTCTCCCTCCAGCATGCTCAAGATGACCTACTGCAGCTCGCTCTGCGAAAAGGCCGACCTCGGGTTCACCATCGAGGCGCTCCTGCGTCACGAGCCCTCCCGTAAGGAAGCCGCGTCGCCTACCGCGTAGCTGAAGGTTCGCGTTGGAAATCCCGGCCGCTGGAACCTCCAGCGGCCGTTTTCTTTCCCCCGCCCACGGCACATCGCTACAATCGGCGCCTTCCGCTTCGTGGAGGCTCTGCCGATGAGCACCATCGATCCCGAGGCCGTTCGCCAACTGGTCGCGCGCATCTGTGAGCGCTTCCCGGAGGCGCACGCCGATAGCCGAACCGGTCAGCACACCGCGTTCGAAGTGCGGGGCAGGCGTTTCGCCTACTACACCGTCGACCATCACGGCGACGGGCGGCTGGCGCTCTCCTGCAAGGCTGCTCCCGGAGTGCAGCAGGGCCTTGTCGCTGCCGACCCGGAGCGGTTCTTCGTGCCGCCATACCTCGGGCCCCGGGGCTGGGCCGGCGTCTACCTCGACGTCGATGACGTCGACTGGGCCGAAGTCGAAGGGCTCCTGCGCGAGGCTTACCTTCTCACCGCACCGAAGCGACTGGCAGCGAGTCTCAGGAACCCGTGACCGTGCTCAGAGCTCGAGCGGTGTGTCGTCGCGGTTCGCCCAATCGCGCATCGAACCGTCGTACACGCGCACCCGGTCGAACCCCACGAGCTCCATCGCGAAGGCCGCGTGGGCCGCGCGAATCCCGCCCTGGCAGTAGGTGATCGTCGCCTTCCCCCGCTCGAATCCCGCTTCCCGGAGCAGCCGGTCGATCTCGCCCGCAGGAAGGAACGTGCGCGAATCGTCCTTCGACACGAAGTTGAGCCACTCGAGGTGTTTCGCACCCGGCACGCGCCCCGCGCGCTTGTTGCCGCGATCGTTCGCGCCGGTCCACTCATCGTCCGTGCGGGCGTCGAGCAGCTGGCAGTCCGGGTCGCCGATCGCCGCCTTTAGCGCCTCCGCGTCCGCGATGAGCTCCGGGCGCGGTTTCGCTGTGAAGGTGGCTGGCTGTGGTCGCGTCGCGTGGAACGTGATCGGCCGCCCTTCGGTCAGCCAGCGGTGCCACCCGCCGTTCAGCACCTTCGCGTCGTCGTGCCCGTAGTACTTCAGGCACCACCACAGCCGCGCCGCCAGCAGCGAATTGTTGTCGTCGTAGGTCACCACCAGCGTGTCGTTGCTCACGCCGAGCTTGCCCATCAGCTGCTCGAACTCCGCCGGCGGCATGATGAACGTGCCGTGGTCCATTCCCGCGACCGTCGGCGCTTCCTTGATGTAGTAGTGCACCGGGAGCTGGACTGCGCCGCGAATGTGCCCCCGCCGGTACGCCTCCAGCGTGGCGCAATCGATGATGCGAACTCCCGGGTCGTCCAGGTGTTCCTCGAGCCAGTCCGGCTCAGCGAGCAGTTCCGGGCGTGCGTACTCCATAGGCGGCCATCCGTCTGTTTCGTGTCGCGCCGAACACTACAACAGCCGGCGCCGCTGCCGCTACGTGCCCGGCTACAGGTGCTGTTCGAAGTACTCGAGGACGCGGCGCTCCTGGTATTCGAGCCCCCTCGCGTCCCGCGGCATGTGGCGCTCCTCGGGGAATACCAGCAGGTCGTACGGTTTCTGCGCTGCGGCGAGCGCGACCATGAGCCGCGCCGTATGCCGGAAGTGCACGTTCTCGTCGACCATGCCGTGCACCAACAGCAGCTTCCCCTGGATGCGTTCCACGTGCGCCATCACCGAGCTCTCGTGGTACCCCTCCGGGTTCTTCTCCGGCGTCGACATGTACCGCTCGGTGTACCCCGTGTCGTATCCGTCCCAGTGCGTGACTGGCGCACCCGCGACGCCCACTTTGAACAGTTCGGGGTACCGCGCCAGCGCCATCAGCGTCGCGTATCCACCGTAGCTCCAGCCGTAGATGCCGACCCGGTCCAGGTCGACGAAGTCGTACCGCTCGGCAAGCGCGCGAACGGCCGCCACCTGGTCGTCGATCTCCACGAACCCGGTCTTCAGGTGAATCGGCGCTTCGAACGCGAGGCCCCGGTTCGCGCTGCCGCGGTTGTCGACCTTCAGCACGGCGAACCCGCGCTGCGCCAGGTATTGTGCTCGCAGGTCCACGGTCAGCAGCCAGTCGTTCGCAACCCGCTGCGCGTGCGGCCCACCGTACACCGACACGATCAGGGGGCGCCGTTCCCCTTCGCGCACGCCAACCGGCCGATAGAGCGCAGCGTGGAGTTCCGTTGCTCCATCCGCCGCTGGGAGTGTCAGCAGCTCCGGCGCCGCCAGCCCGAGGCTGGCCGCGTCCGAGTCCTCGTTCGCGAACAGCACCTTCTCGCTCCCGTCGCGGAGCCCTCGAAGTGTCACCGTTGGCGGTCGTTCGAGGCTGCTATGGACGTCGACGAACCAGTTCCCGTCGCGCGAGATCACCGCGTCATGCCAGCCCGCGCCGTCGGTTAGCCGTTTGACTTCGCCGCCATCGAGCGACACCGCGTAGAGGTGCCGCTCGGTCACGCCGTCGCGCGTCCCGTGGAAGTACACAATGCGGCTGCGCTCGTCGAGGTACACGACGCGGGTCACCACCCACTCGCCGCTCGTGAGCTGGCGGCACTCCGTTCCGTCCTTCGAATACAGGTAGAGGTGCCGGAAGCCGTCGCGCTCGCTCGACCACAGCATCTCGCCCGAATCGAGCAGTCGCAGGTCGTGGCTCAGGTTCAGCCAGGGCTCCGTGTGCTCGTGGATCAGCAGCTTCCGCTTGCCGTCCTCAAACGCGTACAGCCACAGGTCACGCTGTTCCCGCGAGAGCACCTGCCACGTCAGCACGCCGTCCGGCCGCCACTGCACGCGCGCGATGTACCCGTCGTCCACCCCGGTGTCCAGCCACTCGACGCTGCCACCATCGGCGGGCACCACGCCGAGCCGTACTTTCGCGTTCGCCTCACCGGCGAACGGATACCGGTGCCGCTCGATGTCGATGTCGTCTTTGCCCTGGTGCACGATTGGGTATTCAGGGATGTGCCGCTCGTCGACCTGCAGGAACGCGATTCGGCTTCCATCGGACGACCACCAAAAGCCGCGGTCCCGGTCCAGCTCTTCCTGCGCGATGAACTCCGCGAGGCCGTTCGTGAGGCCGTCTTCGGCCCCCGTCGTCAGCTGTCGCGGGTTGCCAGCGGGCACGTCCGCCACGAACAGTTCTCCGCCGCGAACGAACGCGACTCGGGCGCCATCCGGACTCAGCCGCGGGTCGAGCGCTCCATCACATCCGGGGATCTCGGTCAGCGGGGCGCCGTCGATGCTCACGAGCAGCTTCCCGCCGCCGGGCACCAGCAGCACCGGCCGTGGCGCCTTCGCGGCCCACTGGTAGTCCGTCACCCCGAGTTCCCGCAGGCGCAGCCGCTCGCGCCGGAGCTCCTCCTCGCGCGAAAGCGTCTCCTCCGTCGTGGTCGCTTCCGGCGGGCCGGCGAGGATCGTGCGTTCGCCGGTCGCAATGTCATACCGCCAGAGGCTGCGAACGAGGCTCCCCTCCGCGCTGAACAGGTAGGTCACCGCCCTGCTATCCGGCGTGAACCCGATGCGGCCGGGGACCACCGTGCCGGGGCGCGGGAACTTCGCCACCTGTTCGATCGTCAGCGCTTCAAACGGACGACTCACCGGCCCGTGGCCTCCTGCCGCAGCGCTTCGATCTCCGCCAGCTCTTTCGGGATGTCCGCTGTCAGCACCTCGGCCGCTCCCTCCGTTATCAGTACGTCGTCCTCGATGCGGATGCCGCCGAAGTCGAGCAGTTCGTCGACCCGCTCCCAATTCACCTCGTCGCGATACTGCTCGCGGCGTGCCGGGTCTTCGAGAATCGCACGAATGAAGTAGATGCCCGGTTCGATGGTGACGACGTACCCCGGCTGCAGCGGCAGGTCCGCGCGCAGCCACTTGAGCCCGAACCGGTCGCTTGGTGTCCGGCCGGCCAGGCAGCCGCCCGCGTCGTGCGTCGCGAGCCCCAGCATGTGCCCGAGGCCGTGCGGGAAGAACAGCGCATGCGCGTCGCGATCGACGAGGTCCGCCGGGTTGCCGCGCAGGATCCCGAGGTCCACCAGCCCCGCGGCGATTCGCTCCGACGCTTCGAGGTGCAGCTCCCGGTACTCCTTCCCGGGGCGCGCGTCGCGAATCGCCTGCTGCTGCACGTCGAGCACCAGCTGGTACAGGTCGCGCTGCACGCCTTCGAACCGGCCGCCCACCGGGAACGTGCGCGTCACGTCGCTCGCGTACCCCTCGAACTCAGCGCCCGCGTCGACCAGCACGAGGTCGCCTTCGCGAAGGGGCCGCTGCGTCGGCGCGAAGTGGAGGATCGCGCCGTTCGGGCCGGTCCCAACGATCGAACCATACGCCGTGCGCGCTGCGCCGTTCCGGAAAAACTCCACCTCGATTTCGACCTGCAGGTCCCGTTCGGTCATGCCAGCGCGCGCCAGCCGCAACCCGGCGAGGTGTCCTTCGCGGCTGGCTGCTGCCGCCCGCCGCATAAGCGCCAGTTCGTCCGGCGCCTTCGTGCGCCGCGACTCCGAGATCGCCTCGCTCAGCCGGTGCGAAAGGTCGTGGTCGATGTCGACTTCGAGGCTCTGCCAGCCTTCGATGCCATACGCCTCAGGTTGCGCAGCGAGGTCCGGGTTCCCCAGGAGCGCGACCGGCTCACCGCGCCGCCGTTCGAGCCACGCCGCCAGTGTTCGCACCTCGCGTATCCGGTCGAGTCCCGTTCGCGCGGCGAGCGTCTCGAAGTCGGTGGTGTCGCCCGTCCAGATGCGGTCCTCCGGGCTCGCGACGGGCGCGAACAGCGTCCAGCCCTCGCGCGGGTCGAACGCGAGCACGCTGCCCGGTTGCGCGTTCCCCGAGAGGTAGTAGTGCTCCGCGTGCGCGTGGAAATCGTGGAACTGGTCGGTACCGGCTATAGGCACCGGCACGCCGGAAGCCACCAGGACGGGGCCGCGAAGGTCACCCCAGGTCCGCGCGATCTGGTCGCGTCGTTGCTGAAGACGGTCCGGGTCGAGCATGGGCCTCCAGTCTACCCGACGAGGCCCCGGACTGTGGTCAGCCGTACTGCGCCGCCGCGGTCCGAAGCGACTCCGCCACCTCTTCACGCAGCTCGTCCGGGGCCACCACCTTCGCCGCCGGCCCCCAGCTTCGCACCCACGGCACGAATTCGAGAAAGCTCGGCAGCCGCAGTTCGAGCCGGACTCCGCCGTTCGCGAGTTGGGTCAGCCGCTGCGATGGGTGCCAGTGCGTCTCCGCGATGCGTTCGGCAACCTCCGGTGCGAACTCCACGATCACTTCGTACTCGTCGTCGCCAAACACAACGCCCCAACCCCGGCTCAGCTTCGCCGCGAGTGCGTCCACATCGTCGGGCTCGAACTGCCTGCCGGTCTGCGAAACGCTCGTAATCCGGTCGAGCTTGAAGGTGCGGATCTGCTTGTGCTCGTGGCTGTACCCGATCACGTAGATAGCAGCGCCGCTCGTGCTCGGCTCCAGCAGGTACGGGTCCAACTCCGTCTCGCGAATCGCCCGCGCCTGCTGCGACCGGTAGCGGATGGCCACCGTCTGCGAACTCGCCCACGCCTCCGTGAGCGCCCGGAGCACGCGCGACTGCTCCGGGTTGTCCGGCCGCTGTTTGAGCTGCTGCACTGTCATCAGGACTGGCCGGGCGAGCGCCGGTGGCAGCGCATCCGCCAGCTTCTCCAGCGCCGAGATACCGTCGCTGTCGCGTTCGTCCGCGTGCCGCAGCATGAGCCGGGCCGCCAGGAAAATAGCCCGCGCCTCCTGGAGGGTGAACCGGACCGCCCCGATGGGCGTCGAACCCGGAATCAGCCGCCAGCGCCTCCCGGGCGCCTCCACCAGGGGCACTCCCAGTTCGCTCTCCAGGGCGTTCAGGTCTCGCTGGATCGTCCGCTTGCTGTATCCCGTCGCTTCCGCCAGCTGTCGTACGGTGAGCCCGCCCGGGCTCGCCCGTAGTCTCCGCTCGATCTCGATCAGGCGTGTGGCCCGTCGAAGCTGCTCTGTCACCGCTCTTTCTCCCGGCAGTAGTCCGACCGGACGGTAGCCTGCGCGTACGACAACCGCTGTCGCGATTTTTGTCAATATTTCTGATTCATCTTCAGCGCCGCCGCTTCTTGTCCCTCGAAACCTACTGTAGCGACCGCAGCGCGCGGCTCTCGTACGATTAGTGGCGTATGGCTTCCTATCAATTCGGGCCGGTGATCTCCGTCGAAGCCGAAGCCATCGGCCAGCCCGGCCAGCGGCGCTTCCGCATCAAGGCCCTCGCTCCAACCGGCGAGTCCGCTTCCATCTGGCTCGAAAAGGAACAGCTTTCCGCCCTCGGCGACGCTATCGAGACCGTTCTCCGCGAGGAGGACTACGAGTACGAGGCGCCGCCGCTCGACGACATCACCGAGACGCCCCCATTCCCCCTGAACGCGACCGTCGACTTTCGCGCCGCCCAGCTCTCGATGGGCGTCAATCGCGAGACCCGGCACATCGTGCTCATTGCCGCCGACGGCGACGACGATGGCGTCAGCGTGGTGTTCGAGTTCCCCTACCAGCGCGGCTTCGAACTGCGGAAAGAAATCGCCGACACCGTAGCTGCTGGCCGTCCGCCATGCCCGCTCTGCGGTGCGCCGATCGACCCCACGGGCCACGTTTGCCCCCGCGCGAACGGGCATCATCCCCGGTAACGGCGTTTCGTCTCGCTCCCGGCAGTATTGCAAACGCCTTTACCTCGGGCCCACAGTAGTCATATGCAGCGAGTTGGAATCCTCACCAGCGGCGGTGACGCGCCCGGCATGAACGCCGCCATCCGCGCCTGTGTTCGAACAGCCACCCAGTACGGCGTGGGGGCCATCGGCTATCTCGACGGGTTCGCCGGGCTCATCGAAAACCGGTACATCGAACTCGACGACCGCGTCGTTGGGAACCAGATTCAGCGGGGCGGTACGTTCCTCGGCACAGCGCGGAGCAAGGCCTTCCTGGACCCGAGCGTTCGCGCCCGCGCCGCCGAGCAGATGCGCGATATCGGCGTCGATGCGCTCGTCGTCATTGGCGGCGACGGCAGCTTCCGCGGCGCCCGTGCTCTCGAACAGGAGCACGGCATCCTCGTCGCCGGTATCCCTGCCACCATCGACAACGACGTCTACGGCACCGACGAGACCATCGGCTTCGATACCGCGGTGAACTCCGCCGTCCAGGCCGTCGATAGGGTTCGCGACACCAGCGAATCCACCGGCATGATGTTCTTCGTCGAAGTCATGGGGCGCACGTCGGGCGCGATCGCTGCGCATACCGCAGTCGCCGCGGGTGCGGCCGGGGTGCTCGTGCCCGAAGAACGGGAGGATTTCGACTTTTTCGTCAGCCGCCTCAAGCGCTCGATCGAACGTGGGAAGCGCAGCCACATCATCATCGTGGCCGAAGGCGATGAGGCCGGTGGGGCGTTCGGTGTCGCCCAGCGCGTCGGCTCGATGCTCCCGAACGACTACCGCGTGGTTATCCTCGGTCATACGCAGCGGGGCGGCAGCCCCACCATGCGAGACCGCATCGTCGCATCGCAATCGGGCGCGCTCGCAATCGATGCGCTGGTGGCGGGCCGCTCCGGGTTCATGATCGGCATTCAGCGCGGCCAGCCCGTCGAGGTGCCCATCGCCGAGGTCGTCTCAAAGCCCGCTCCGCCGGCACGGACCGACCTGGTTCGTCTCGCCCAGAAGATCGCCGGCTAGCTACCGGCAAAGGAGATTCGTATGTCTACCACCCTTCCCGCGCTCGACTCCGAAGCGCCGAACTTCGAAGCTCCCGACCAGGCCGGCCAGCTCGTTCGCCTTCGCGACCTGCGCGGCAAGTGGGTCGTCCTCTACTTCTACCCGCGCGACAACACCCCGGGCTGCACGAAGGAGGCCTGCAGCTTTCGGGACAACCACGAGGAGATCCAGGAGTTCGGCGCTGTTGTGCTCGGCGTAAGCGGCGACAGCGAAGAATCGCACCGCAAGTTCGCGGAGAAGCACAACCTCCCGTTCCAGCTCCTCGTCGACGACGACCACAGCATCGCCCGGGCCTATGGCGCCTGGGGCACGAAGAACATGTACGGCCGAACGTTCGAAGGTGTGATTCGCTCGACCTTCATCATCAGCCCGGATGGGCGCATCGCGAAGATCTGGCCGAAAGTGAAGCCGGCGACGCACGGCGAGGAAGTCCTCCAGTGGCTGAAGGAGCACTCCACGGCGGCGAGCAGCGCCTAGCGGCGCCCGAACTGTCGTTCCAGTAGCTCCGTGCTGACGTGCACCAGCGTTGGCCGTCCGTGCGGACACGTCCGCGGCGACTCCGTCCGTTCGAGGTCCTCGACCAGCCGGCGCATCTCCTCGATCGCCAGCACCATCCCCGCCCGCACCGAGCTGTGACAGGCGACCGTGGCGGCGGCCCGCGCGAACGGGTCCGCGACCCGTCGTTCGCTGCCGAGCTGCTCGAGGAGCGCACGGATCGCCGCCGCGATGTCGGTGCTCCCGACGCCTGTTGGCACCGCCCGCACGAGGTAGGCTGTCCCGCCGAACGGTTCGAACTCGAGACCAAGCGTCGTGAGGTGCTGCTGGTGCTCTTCGAGTGTCGCCGCGAGCACCGGGTCGAGTTCGAGGAGCACCGGTTCGAGCAGCGGCTGCCGCGCGCGCTCCGGTTGGTCCCGAGCGATGAGCCGGTCGTACACCACTCGCTCGTGCGCTGCGTGCTGGTCGATGAGGTACATCCCGTCCGGCCCCTCGGCCACGACGTACGTGAGGCCCATCTGCCCGACGACTCGCAGGAGAGGCAGCACTTCCCGCTGTGTTGGCCGGGGCGCCGGTTCGCCCTCTGGCGTTCGCGGCGGAGGCGCCCAGTCGAGCCGCGTCTGCGTGGGCTCCGGCGGCTGCAGTGCCGCCGGGGGTTCGAGTCGCTGCCGCAGCGATGGCGGCGGCGGACTGGACTGAGCTTCTGTCGGGATTGGCGGTGCTTCCCGCGGCGTCCCCGGGAAGATCGACCACCCGACCGGTCGCGACTGCTCGAGCGCCGCGGCGACGGCATGGCGCACCGCGCGAGCCACCCCGCGTTCGTCGCGGAACCGCACCTCCGCCTTCGCCGGGTGCACGTTCACGTCGATATCCTCGCCGGGCAGGTCGATGCGGATTGCCGCCATGGGATGCCGCCCGACAGGCAGCTGTGACTGGTATGCATCGACGATAGCGAAAATCAGCGGGCGGCTCTGTACCCACCGCCCGTTCACGAACACCGAAATCGCCTGCCGGTTCCCCCGGTGCACCGAGGGCGGCCCCGCCAGCCCGCTTACCCGCACCCGCTCAGTTTCGCCGGAAACGTCGAGCATCTCGGCCGCCGTCTCCGCCCCGTACACCGCCGCGAACGCATGCCGCAGGCTCCCGTCGCCGCTCGTCGTCAGCGACCGGCGCCCGTTCGACGTCAACGAAAAGGCGATGTGCGGATAGGCCAGTGCGTAATGCGACACCAGCACCGTCACCTGCCGGGCCTCCGCCACGGGCGTCGAGAGGAACTTGCGGCGCGCGGGCAGCCGTGCGAACAGGTCGCGGACGGTGAAACTGGTGCCCTGTGGAGCGGGCCGGGCGTTTCGTCGCACCACCCGCGCCTCGACCAAAACCGCGTGCACGCCCACCGGTTCGCTCGCCGCCCGGGTGATCACCTCGACGTCGCCCGCCGCGGCGATCGACGGCAGCGCTTCTCCCCGAAAGCCAAGCGTGCGAACCGCCGCGAGTTCCGAGAGGTCGGCGATTTTGCTGGTTGCGTGGCGTTCGAAGGCGAGTTCGACCTCCTCCGGTGGGATGCCCCGGCCGTCGTCGGTCACGCGGATGAGCGAGAGACCGCCCTCCTCGATCTCGACCGAAATCCGCGTGGCGCCCGCATCGATGGCGTTGTCGAGCAGTTCGCGCACCACCGAAACCGGCCGCTCGATCACTTCACCCGCCGCGATCCGCGCCGCGACCTCGGGCTGGAGGATGTGGATCCCGCCCCGCGGCGAAGGCTCCGCGCTCACGATCGCCGCCTCGTGCTCTTCTTCGGCTCGAGCATCGATTTCAGCTCGTACAGCTTCTGGATTGCTTCGATGGGCGTTATCCCGTCGACATCGATGGCCCGCAGCGCCTCCTCGACAGGCGACGGCCCGAACAACGCGGGCTGGAACGCGGGCTGCGGGTTCGAATCCGCCAGCGGCTGCCCGCCCGTGGGACGCGATGCTTCGAACTCCGCGAGCAGATTCTCGGCCCGCAAAACGACCGCCGCCGGCAGCCCGGCCAGCCGCGCCACGTGCACCCCGTACGACCGGTCGCTCGGGCCCGGCACGATCCGGTGCTCGAATACGACGTCGTTGCCGTCTTCGTGCACTGCCACATGTGCGTTGCGAACCCGCGGCAGAATGTCGGCCAGCGCCGTCAGTTCGTGGTAGTGCGTCGCGAACAACGTCCGCGCCGCCACCTCCTTGCGGTTATGCAGGAACTCGACGACTGCCCGCGCAATCGCCATGCCGTCGAACGTGCTCGTCCCGCGGCCCACTTCATCCAGCACCACCAGCGACTGCGGCGTCGCCTGGTGCAGGATCTGCGCGGTTTCGACCATCTCGACCATGAACGTGGACTGGCCCGCGGCGAGGTCGTCCTGTGCGCCGATCCGCGTGAAGATGCGGTCGAACAGCGGCAGTTCCGCTTCGGTCGCCGGCACGAACGAACCCGCCTGCGCCATCAGCGCGATGAGCGCCACCTGCCGCAGGAACGTCGACTTCCCGGACATGTTCGGGCCCGTCAGGATGAGCACCTGGCAGTCGTCATCGAGCACGCAGTCGTTTGGCACGAACCGCCCCGGCCCGAGCGCTTCTTCCACCACCGGGTGCCGCCCGCCGATGATGCGCACGACGGGCCGCTCGGTGAACTTCGGCCGCACGTACCCGCGCTCCGCTGCTGCAGCGCCCAGCGCCAGCGCCAGGTCGATCGTCGCTACGGCGTCGGCCACCGCCTGCAGCGCCGGCAGTTCGGCGGCCAGCGACTCCACGAGCTGTGCGAACGCCTGCTTCTCCAGTTCGACCAGCCGGTCGCGCGCCCCGATGAGCCGCGACTCGTACTCCTTCAATTCTTCCGTGACATAACGCTCGGCACCGACGAGGGTCTGCCGCCGCTGGTAGTGCTCGGGCACCAGCGCGGTGTTCGCCGCCGACACCTCGATGTAGTAGCCGAACACCTTGTTGTGTCCGACCTTCAGCGACTTGATGCCCGTCCGCTCCCGCTCCTGCCGCTCGAGCCCAAGCAGAAACCCCCGCGCATCGCGGGTCATTTCGCGCAGTGAGTCAATCTCGGGGCTGAACCCGGGGCGAATGACGCCGCCCTCGTCGAACGAGGCTGGCGGGTCGTCATCCAGTGCTGCATCGAGCGTGAGGAGCGCCTCCGCGGCCGCGCCGACGTTCCCGAGCGCCTCCCGAAGCAGCGCCGGCAATTCGCACCGTTCGAGTTGCGCGCCGAGGTCGAGCGTTGCCCGCAGCCCGAGCCGCAGCGCGTGCAGGTCCCGCGGGCCCGCCGACCGTGCGCCGATCTTCCCGGCCAGCCGCGCCAGGTCGGGGATGCCTTTGAGGACGGCGCTGCACTGCTCCCGCTCGATCGGGTGTTCGACGCTCCACTGCACGGCGTCGTGTCGGCGCTCCAGTTCCGTTGCGTCGCGCAGGGGACGAATCAGCCACGCCCGCAGGAGCCGCGAACCCATCGCCGACCGCGCGAGGTTCAGTACCTGGAACAGCGACGATTGCCGCTCGGGGCCGGGCAGCACATCGAGGTTCCGCAGCGTCCGCTCGTCGAGCGTCAGCGTCGATGCCGGCGGGACACGGCGCACCCGTTGCAGCGCACCCAGCGCCGCCGCGTACGTTTCGCGCAGGTACGTCACGATGTGCGCGAGCGCTGCCGCTTCTGCGTCCGATTCCACCAGTGCAGTTCGCGCCCGCTCGCCGAACTGGCGCGCGAGCTCGGCTTCGACCGCCAGTTCGCTCAGCGGTGCCCGTCGCACCACGTTGCCGTCGAACTCCACCGGCAGTTCTTCGTCGCTTTCGACGAGGAGCTCCGCAGGGGCGGCCCGCAGCACTTCCGTGATGGCTTCGTCGCCGGCCACCAGCCGTACTTCGCCCGTCGTGATGTCGGCGAATGCGGCGGCTGCCTGCCCCCGCCGCTCGGCGAACGCCGCGAGTTCGTTGGGAGCCTGCGGGTCGAGCGACGCCTCCGAAGTCACCGTGCCGGCGGTTACGACGCGCACGACGTCCCGCGGCACAAGCCCCTTCACCTCCGAGGGGTCGGCGAGCTGCTCGCACACCGCCACCCGGTACCCGCGCGAGACCAGCTTCGCGATGTGCCCGTCGATGCTGTGGTAGGGCACACCGGCGAGCGGGACGCGCAGGTCCTTGCCCATCGGCTTCGACGTCAGCGTGATCTGCAGCTCATCGGCGACGATCTTCGCGTCGTCGTCGAACGTTTCGTAGAAGTCGCCCAGCCGGAAGAAGAGGATGGTGTCGGGGTAGCGCTGCTTCAGTTCCAGGTACTGGCGGCGAATGGGCGTGGACAGCAGTGCACCTCCGCCGATAAGTACCCGACATTCTACCCGCGGTCGAACATCTGTGCTCAGGCATGCCCGTCACGGCGGGCGCACGCCAGCACGGGTTCTGCTTCACAAGGGGAGAAAGGGGGATTTTGCGTGGGGCGAGCGGAGGGATTCGAACCCTCGATCTTCTGGGCCACAACCAGACGCGTTAACCGCTACGCTACGCCCGCCACGGTCTACAACGATGGTACCGTGACACGGGGTTATTGGCTATTACCGGGAACCAAACCGTAGCCTCGGAACTCCATGGGATGACGCTTCACAGAGGGCGATAGCG